>JBQTGV010000009.1:0-6075 GCA_052390515.1 Candidatus Eiseniibacteriota bacterium
GGCCGCGCGGTTCGCCGCGAGGCTCGACGAGATCCTCGCGGGAGAGATCGCCCCTGCGATCGTGACCATGGAGGACGAGGTGGCCGAACAGTTGCGCTCGCTGGGATACGTGGCCACGTCGGAACCGGGGGCGGCGGCGAACACCGGGATCGACCCCAAGGACAAGGCGCCGGGCGCGGCGGCGCTCTTCCGTGGCGAAGAGGCCTACCTCACCGGCGATCTGGTCACCGCCGAGCGGTTCCTTCGCCGCGCCATCCAGCTCGATCCCGAGGCGAAGGAGGCGCACTCCTTCCTCGCCGGAACGCTGCAGAGCCAGGGCCGCTCGGGCCTCGCCGTCGAGCACGCCGACATCGCGCTGCGGCTGCCGCCGCACCTGAACGAGGCGCCCGTCCACACGACGCGCGGCGAGGCGCTCCTGAACCTCGGCCGCCCGCGGGAAGCGCTCGCTGCGTTCCGCGAGTCGCTGGCGCTGAAGCCCGGAGACCAGAAGGTCGAGGAGCTCGCCCGGCGAGCGGAGAGCCTGCTGCAGTGAGCCGCGCGCGCCGCGCGGTCGCCGCCGCCCTCCTCCTCGGAACGCTCTCCGGTTGCGCGGACGCTCCCTCCGACGGCGGCGCGGGCGGCACCGGAGTCCTGCTCGTCACCGTGGACACGTTCCGCGCCGATCGCGCGGGATGCATGGGTCACCCGGGCGGGCTGACGCCGGAGCTCGACCGCGTGGCGCGCCTCGGCCTGCTCTGCCGCGAGGCCTTCGCCCCGGCGCCGCTCACCGCCGTCTCGCACGCGACGATCCTGACCGGAGTCGACCCTCCGAGGCATGGCGTCCGCCAGAACACGTCGTACGTCGTGCCGGACAGCCTGCCTTCGCTCGCCGCCCGGCTGCGCGACGAGGGGTTCCGCACCGGCGCGGTGATCGCCGCGCTTCCGCTCACCGCCCAGTTCGGGTTCGGACACGGGTTCGAGCACTTCGACGACGACCTCGCCGGCGACTCGGCATCGCCCTTCTACGCGGAGCGTCCGGCCCGCGTCGTCGTGGATCACGCGCTCGCCTGGGTCGACGGGCTCGCGGCGGCGGACCGCTGGTTCCTGTGGGCGCACTTCTTCGACCCGCACTACCCCTACGAGGCGCCGAGACCGCTCAACCGGCTCCCCGCCGGCGATCCCTACGACCGCGAGATCCGCACCGCGGACCGCGAGATCGGCAAGCTCCTCGATGGGATCGAGGCCCGCCGAGGGACGCGTCCGTGGATCTTCGTCCTCTCCGATCACGGCGAAGGGCTCGGCGGTCACGGCGAGACGAGCCACGGCGTGCTGGTCTACGCCGAGACGATGCAGGGGTTCTTCGCGCTCTCCGGGCCGGGGGCGGCGGCCGGCCGGGTCGGCCCCGGCATGCTCGGAGGACTGGTCCGTTACACCGACGTCTTCCCCACGCTGCTCGACGCGCTCGGCCTCGAGGAGGAGCCGGCGGGCACGGACGGGCGTTCATTGCTCGCCGCGGCGGCGGACGGCCGCGGAGCCTACGGCGAGTCGTACTACTCCGCGCTCACCTTCCGCTGGAGCCCGGTGCTCTCCTGGCGCGACGAACGCTGGACCTACATCGAGTCGAGCGTGCCCGAGCTCTACGACCGCTGGTCCGATCCCGGCGAGGAGCGTGACGTCTCCGCGGCGAACCCGGACGTCGCCGCGCGCTTCGCCGCCTCGCTCGCAGCGGTGACCGTGGATCCCGGCGATCCCGCGGCGGAGGTCGATCCGGAAGTCGTCGAGCAGCTCCTCGCCCTGGGATACGTCGCCGGAACGCGCGCGTTCGAGCTGGACCGGACGAAGAACCCCCGCGAGCGCATCGGCGCGGTGAACGATCTCTTCCGCGGCATCGCCTTGATGGGGCTCGGCAAGACCGCCGAGGCTCTCTCCGCGTTCCAGCGTGCGTACCGCGCCGACCCGGACAACTCCTCGGTGCTCTTCCATCTCGCCGACTGCCTGCACACGCTGGGCGATTCGCCTTCGGCCATCGAGTACTACCGCCGCTCGGTGGCGGCCGACTCGCGGCAAGGCCAGGCCTGGGCACATCTCGCCGTGCTGGAGTTCGACCGCGGGCGGCGTTCCGAAGGGATGGCCGCGCTCGAGGAGGGGCTGCGCATCAACCCGACCGCGTTCCCGCTCCTGATGACCGCGGGCGACCTGCACGCCGAGCTCGGGGAGACGGAGGAGGCGGACGGCTTCTACCGGCTGGCCGCGGAGAAGTATCCCGACCGCGAGGAGCCGAGGGCGAAGCTCGCCGGTCTCGCCGGGCGGCGGGGCGAAGCGGGAGCGGCGCGCGGGAGCGGAGACGGCAGGTGAGACGCGGCGTCGTCCTGATCCTCGCGGCGGGGCTGGTGACGTCGTCCTGCGAGCCGGCTCGGCGGGAGGACGCCGCGCCGGCGCCCCGCGCACCCGAGCCGCCGGGCGAGACCGCTTCGCTGCTCCTCGTGACGCTCGACACGTTCCGCGCGGACGTGGCGGGATCCGGCGGAGACCTGCGCGCACGCACGCCCTACCTCGACCGCCTGGCGCGCACCGGCGTGCAGTTCGAGACCGGGCTCGTGCCGACGCCGCTGACGCTGCCTTCGCACGCGTCCATGCTCACCGGGCTCGACCCGCCGGCTCACGGCGTCCGCGACAACGGCACGTTCCGTCTGGATCCCGCCGTCCCCACGTTCGCCGAGCGCGTCCGCGAAGCGGGCTTCGCCACCGCGGCGTTCATCGCCGCGTTCCCGCTCGATTCCCGTTTCGGTCTGGACCGGGGTTTCGACGCATACGACGACGCGGTCGGCCCGCGGGGCGAAGAGGGCTTCCTGACGATGGACCAGCGTGACGGGGAGCTCGTCACCGCAGCGGCTCGGCGGTGGCTCTCGGAGACCGCCGGCGCAGGACGGCGCTTCGTCTTCGTGCACCTGTTCGACGCGCACAGCCCGCCGAACGCGGCGCGGCCGGTCGTCGCGGCGGCGGGCGGAGACACGTACCGTGCGGACGCGTCCTGGGCGGACCGTTGGCTCGGCGCGGCGGTGCGCGCGGCACTCGAGACCGGGGAGTTCTGGGTCGTCGTGCTGGGCGACCACGGAGAATCCCTCGGCGACCACCAGGAGACGACGCACGGGCTCTTCGTCTACGGCGCGACCACGCGCGTTCCCGCCGTCGTGTGGCCGGCGCCGGCCGGCGAAAGCCCCGGCGTCCGACGCGCCACCTTCCGCGCCATCGACTTCCCGGCGACGGCCTTCGCCCTGCTGGGACTCGACGGAGCGCCGCCACCGGGGGCCGGCGTCCCGCTCTTCGCCGAGACGGCCGGTCCCGCGTACCTGGAGTCCTACTACGCGCGCCTCCACTACGGCTGGGCGGCTCTCCGCGCGTTGCAGGACGGCGACTGGAAGTACGTCGACGCGCCCGACCCCGAGCTCTACGACCTGGCGTCCGATCCGGGGGAGCGGCGCAACGTGATCGCTGAGCACCCGGACCGGGCGAAGGCGCTCGCGGCGCGCCTCCGGGAAGCGGCCGCGCGGGAGAGAGTGTCGTCGTCGGTCGAATCCGATGACGAGGCGAAGGCCGCGCTGGAGAGCCTCGGGTATCTCACCGGAGGGCCGGCTGACGGCGGCGCAGCGGCGGGCGCAGATCCGAAGAGCATGGTCGCGGTGCAGTCCCTTCTCGAGCGGGCGCAGAGCGCGCTGTCTGCGGGTCAGCCGGACGCGGCACTCATGCCTCTTCGCTCGGCCCTCTCGCGAGACCCCGGCAACAAGGACGTGCACCAGACGATGGGTCTCGCCCACTCGATGGCCGGGCGACACGGGGAGGCGGCGGACTGGTTCCGGAGATCCCTGGAGATGCCGCCTCACCGGAACGACCGGGTGCCGCGTTTCGAGCTGGCCAGCGCCCTGATCCGCTTGGGCCACCACGCCGAGGCCGAGGGCGAGCTCGAGATCGTCGTCGCGGAGTTCCCTGACGACGCGGCAGCGTGGTACAACCTCGGCATCGCCCGAGAGGCGATGGGGCGCTCGGAGGAGGCTCGGGAGGCCTGGCAGCAGGCCCTGCGGGCGGATCCGGACCACCCGCTGGCCCGGACCGCGCTCGGGCGTTGACGCCGGGGGCACCTTTGCCGATCCTTGCGCATCACGGGATTCCTCCGAACGCTTCAGCCGGGCCGCTCGACGTGCCGATGTCCGGGTGACGAGTTTCGACCCTCTTGGACCTGGGAGACGGCATCTCTTGGCCCTGAGCGCCCGCTTGCTCCTCGCCCTCGCGGCGATTTACTGGACCGCGGGCTGCTCCGCGCCGCTGTCCCACCCCCCACCGGGGGACCTGACCGACGACTTGGGCACGGAACCGATCCCCGAGGATCCGCTCGCGGCCGCCCGGGAAGCCTACTTCGAGGGCGTCCGCGCGTACGTCGCCGAGGACCGGGACTCGGCCTGGGAGCGCTTCGAGCGGTGCCGCCACTGGCTCCTGCTCGTCGAGGGCGCCGAGGAGGGTGCTTCCGACGAGGCCGGGATCCTCGCCACGAAGGCGGACTACTTCCTGGCGAAGATCGAGGAGGAGGACGAGGCCGAGGCGCCTCTTCTCCCCGAGGAGCCGGGATCCGAGCCGGCCGAGCCGCTCGTGTGGGAGTCGGTCAGCGGCCCGATAGCTCCCAAGCGCAACCCCGACGTGGACCGCTGGCTGGCCTACTTCCAGGGGGACGGCCGCGAGGTCTTCCAGCGCTGGCTCGACCGGAAGGCGCGCTTCCAGCCGACCTTCGACGAGGGACTGCAGAAGCACAAGCTCCCGCGGGAACTGACCTTCCACGCGATGATCGAGAGCGGGTTCTCGACCAGCGCCTACTCCTGGGCGCACGCGGTCGGGCTCTGGCAGTTCATCCGCTCGACCGGACAGAAGTACGGTCTGCGCTGCGACTGGTGGGTGGACGAGCGCCGGGATCCGGCGAAGTCCACCGATGCGGCGGCCCGCTATCTGTCGGATCTCTACGAGGAGTTCCAGGACTGGGAGCTGGCGCTCGCCGCGTACAACGTGGGCGAGATGCGGGTGCGCTCGCAGATCAAGAGCCAGAAGACGCGCGACTTCTGGAGCCTCAAGCTCCCCCGCGAGACGCGCAACCACATCCCCAAGTTCTACGCGGCCCTGATCCTCGGGTCCGATCCCGAGGCCCACGGCTTCTCGGTGGCGCCGGCCTCGCATCCGGCCACGGAAACGATCCAGGTGGACTTCAGCGTGGACTTCGAGGTGCTGGGCGAAAGCTGCGGTGGCGTCCCCGCCGCGACGCTCGCCGAGCTCAATCCCTCGCTCGTTCGCCGCGCGACTCCCCCCGACGACGGCGGCTATCCCGTGGTCGTGCCGGCCGGTTCGGCCGAGAGAGCCGTGGCGGCGCTCGCCTCCATCCCGGCGGAGAAGCGGATCCGCTGGGCTCACTACCGCGTCCAGCGCGGCGACACGCTCTCGGAGATCGCCGACCGGCACCGCACGTCGGTGCAGGCGGTGGCCGAGGCGAACCGGCTCAAGAGCATGAACCGACTGCGCGTCGGGCAGGACCTGCTGATCCCGCAGGGGACCCACGGCGCGCCCAGCGCTCCGCGCGTCGCTACCGCCGATCCGGCGCCGAGCTCCCGCGGCCGGGTGACGTACGTCGTCCGCCGCGGCGACACGCTCTCGGAGATCGCCGAGAAGCACCGCACGACGGCCGGCGCCCTGCGCTCCTGGAACCGGCTCGGCGAGCACATCTATCCGGGACAGCGGCTCACCATCTGGCAGGGTGTGGCCGCTCCGGAGGTCGCCTCGGCGACCGTGGCGTCGTCGGACTCCGACACCGTCGTCCAGGTCCGCGCGGGCGACACGCTCTGGGACATCGCCCGGGCGCACGGCGTGAGCCTGACCTCCCTGCTCCACGCCAACGGTCTGACCTCGAAGAGCCGCATCCGGCCGGGCGACCGGATCCGCGTGCCGAAGAGCTAGTGTTCCGTCTCGAAAGAAATGATCAGATGGCCGAGCGTCGTAGCCGCCGTGTCCGGAGCCACGGACGGCGGAGGCCGGCGGCCACGAAGCGAGCGAGGCACGGATGCC
>JBQTGV010000010.1:0-8854 GCA_052390515.1 Candidatus Eiseniibacteriota bacterium
CCGCCTCGGAGCGGGACATCCGCGTCGTGAACACGCCGGGAGCCACGACGACCTCGGTGGCCGAGCTCACGCTGGGGGCGCTGCTCTCCCTGGCACGGTGGATCCACGCCGGTGACGCGTCGGTGCGTCGCGGCGAGTGGAATCGAAGCGCGTTCCAGGGCACGGAGCTGCGCGGCAAGCTGCTCGGGCTCGTCGGGCTCGGACGCATCGGCCGCGAAGTGGCGAAGCTCGCCCAGGCGTTCGGCATGCGCGTCGTCGCCACGGATCCGTACCTGGACGCGAGCCACGCGGTCGGCGTGCAGCTCACCTCGCTCGAGGAGCTGCTCAAGCGCTCCGACTTCGTCTCCCTGCACTTGCCGCTGGACGACGAGACACGCGGGCTGCTCGACCGTGCGCGCCTGGAGACGATGAAGCGGGGCGCGTTCCTGCTCAACCTGGGACGCGGCGGCCTGGTGGACGAAGAGGCCCTGGCGGATCTGCTGGAGCGCGGACACTTGGCCGGCGCCGCGCTGGACACGTACACCAACGAGCCGCCTGCGGATTCGATCGAGCGGCTGCGCCGCCACCCCCGTACGCTGCTCCTGCCGCACCTCGGCGCGCAGACGCGCGAGGGACAAATCCGCGTGGGCATGGAGCTCGTCGACGGCGTGGGCAAGGCGGTGAAGAAGATCATGAGCGCCCGCGCGGCTGCGCTCGCCGCTGCGAAGGAAGAGGAAGAGGCAGCCGCGGCGGCCGCCCTGTCCGAACCGGCGACGGGGGAGGGCCGTACCCCGGACGCCGGAGGCGAGTGATGCCGGTCAAGAACGACGCCTGGATCACGCGCATGGCGCACGAGACGGGCATGATCGAGCCGTTCGAGGAGCGGCAAGTGCGGCAGGGCGTGATCTCGTACGGGGTCTCGTCCTACGGGTACGACATCCGCGTCGCCGACGAGTTCCGCATCTTCACGAATGTGAACAGCTCGATCGTGGATCCGAAGAACTTCGATCCGGCTTCGCTGGTGCGCGCGGACGGCCAGGTGTGCGTGATCCCTCCCAACAGCTTCGCCCTGGCGCGCACCGTCGAGTACTTCCGCATTCCGCGAAACGTGATCACGATCTGCGTGGGCAAGAGCACGTACGCGCGCTGCGGGATCATCGTGAACGTGACGCCGTTCGAGCCGGAATGGGAGGGCTTCGCCACGCTGGAGATTTCCAACACCACGCCGCTCCCGGCCAAGGTGTACGCGAACGAGGGGATCGCGCAGGTCCTGTTCCTCGAATCCGACGAGGAGTGCGAGATTTCGTACGCGGACAAGACGGGCAAGTACCAGGCGCAGGTCGGCGTCGTGTTGCCGCGCCTCTATACGCCGGAGGAACGGTTCCGATGAAATCCGTCGTGCTGGTGAAGCAGGTTCCGGAGGCGCCGTCCATCCGTGGAGAGCCGGGCGGTCCGGGCGAAGTGGGCACGGACACGAGCAACGTCACGAACCCGTACGATCTCTTCGCCGTCGAGGAGGCGCTCCGTGCCCGTGAGAAGCACGGCGGCGACGTGACCGCGGTGACACTCGGTCCCGATTCCGCCGTGGAAGTGCTCCGGGAAGCGCTGGCGATGGGCGTGAACGAGGCGGTGCACCTGAAGGACGCTGCGTTCGACTCGCTGGACGCGGGCGGTGCCGGGCGCATGCTGGCCGCCGCGGTCGGCAAGATGGGTGCCGTGGACCTGGTGTTCACCGGCAAGCAGACGATCGACCGGAACACCGCGGTGACCGGTCCGGCAGTCGCGCGGTACCTCGGCCTGACTCTGCTCACCGAGGTCTTCCGCGTCGACGAGGTGGATCTGGCCGGCCGGAGCATCACCGTGGAGCGCCTTCTCGAGGGCGGGCTTCAAGTCGTCCGGGCGAAGCTGCCGGCGCTGATCGCCGTGACCAAGGACATCAACGAGCCACGCTACGCGTCCCTGCTGGGGATCCGCAAGGCTGCGAAGGCCGCCATCGCGGTGTGGACCGCGGCGGATCTCGGCGTGGCGGTCGAGCCGCGAACGCGGGTGACCGCGCAGCGCGTCCCTCCGGCCCGCGCCTCGGGCGAGGTGTTCCAGGGCGAGGCCGACGAGCTCGCGCGCAAGATGGTGGAGAAGCTGGTCGAGGCGAAGTTCATCTAGCGGGAGCGGAAATGGCGGGGTCGCAGGACTTCTGGGTCGTCGTCGAGCACTGGAAGGGCGAAGTCCGTCCGGTCACGCGCGAGGTTCTGGGCAGGGCGCGCGCACTGGCCGACGCCGCCGGCGGGCGGGTCGTCGCGCTCGTTCTGGCTCGTGACGCCGCCTCGCTCGTCCCGCGCCTCGCGGGGCTCGGCGTCGACGAAGCCGTGTGTGTTTCCTCGGAAGAGCTCTCCCGCTACCGGGCGCGCCCCTTCGTGGAAGCGGCCGCCGCGGTCATCCGGCGGCGCGGCCCGTACGCCGTGCTCGCCGGCGCGTCGACGAACGGCCGGGAGTTCGCTGCCTCCCTCGCCGCGGCCCTCGACGCCGGGATCGCCTCGGACTGCACCGGCCTGGACTGGACTGACGGCAACCTGGTTGCCACGCGTCCCGTGTTCGGCGGGCGGCTGCTCGAGACCGTGGAGTGGACCGGACCCGGTCCCCGCGTGGCTTCGGTGCGGCCGCGGGCCTTCGAGGACCCCGGCGCGGGCTCCGGTGCGGCGCCGCCCATGGTCACCGAGTCCGTGGACCTGCCCGTGGGCGCGGCCGACACCGAGATCGTCTGCTTCCGCCGCGAGGAGGGCGAGACGGTCAACCTGGCCGACGCCGACATCATCGTGTCGGGCGGGCGCGGGCTCGGAGTGCCGGAGAACTTCGCGGTGATCCGCGCCCTGGCGGCCGAGCTCGGTGCGCAGGTCGGCGCCTCGCGGGCGGTGGTGGATGCGGGCTGGATCCCGTATCCGCACCAGGTCGGGCAGACCGGGAAGACGGTGCGCCCGAAGCTGTACGTGGCAGTCGGAATCTCCGGGGCCATCCAGCATCTCGCCGGCATGAAGACGTCGGAGACGATCGTCGCGGTGAACAAGGACCCCACCGCGCCGATCTTCAAAGTGGCCAGCTGGGGCTTCGTCGGCGATGCCCTGGAGATCATCCCCAAGGTCACCCAGAAGCTCCGGGAGAGGCGAGGCGCGGGCTCGCCCGTGTAGGCCTTGCTTCCCGGTTTCTCTCTCCGCCCGCGCCGCCGACTCGCCGGCACCGCCGCTCGCTCACGCCACCGACTTGCAGGCACGAGGGCTCGCTTCCGCCGCCGACTCGCCGGCTCGGCTTCGCTCGCCCTGGCGCTCGCCGGCGCTTGCGGAAGCCCCCGCGACGATCCCGCCGCTGCGCCCGCCGCCCCGCCGGGGCCCGATCCGTCGGACGGAGAGGGAAGCTGCCGGATTCTTCCGGCCGATCCCGTGACGGTCTCCACCTGGGGCTGCTGGACCGTGGAATGGGTGGCGGGGCCGTCCGGGCTACCCGAGGGCGGCGGGGCGGTACTTCAGGTGTCTCCCTTCTGGGGTTGGTCCCCGCCGCAGACCGTTCGCCCGGGATCGGCCGGCTACACGACCGTGGCCTCGTCGAGACGCGGGGTGGATCTCGGCCTCGAGGATGGGGGCGTGCCCATGTCGGTCGTGGCCCGCGTCAGAACAGGCCGGCTCGACCCGGGCGACACCCTGCGTTTCGTCTACGGGGACTCGTCGGCTGGTGGACTGGGAAGTCTCAGCCGAACAGATCGTTACGCGGAGGACTTCGAGGAGCTTCTCATCAAGACGGACGGCAATGCGGACGGGTTCTTCGTCGCGCCGGAGGGGCAGCCGGCGCTCACCGTGCTGCCTGGGCCGGCCGAGGCGATGGCCGTCGCCGCACCTGCCGTGGCCGGTCCGGGGGAGACCATCGACGTGCGGCTGCACGGTCTGGATGCGTTCGGCAACCGCACCGAGCTGCCCGCGGGGCGCTGGGTGCTTCTCGCGCGGCGGCTGGCGGCGGCGGGAGAGCCCGCGCTGCCGCCCGACACCCTCGCCAGCGTTCCGATGGACGCGCCCGCGGACGGCGTGAGGGAACGGGTGTGGCTCGACGAGCCCGGCCTCTACCGGCTGGAGGCGCACCACGAATCCGAGGGGGGCACGATCGCGGGAGCCAACGATCTTCTCCTCGTCGAGCGCGGCTCGCCCTTCGACGGGATCCTGTGGGGCGACATCCACTGCCACTCCGCGCTCTCCGACGGGACCGGCACGCCGGGAGACCTCTACGCCTACGCGCGCGACGTGGCCGGGCTGGACGTCTGCGTGGTCACCGACCACGACGCCCACGGGCTCTTCCCGCTCGCCGAGCGCGGTGGATGGGAGATGGTCCGCGCCGCCACGCGCGACGCGTACGCTCCGGGAAGCTTCGTGACGCTCCTCGGCTACGAGTGGACGAACTGGACCTGGGGCCATCGCAACGTGTACTACCCTTCGCTCGACGGCGGGGTCTTCTCGATGCTCGAGCCAGCCAGCGACACTCCGGAAGAGCTCTGGGATCGTATCGCGCCGTACGGCGGGGTCACGATCCCGCACCATCCGGGCGGGGGACCGGTGCCGATCGACTGGAGCGTGCCGTCCCCGGAAGAACGCGAGACCGTCGTGGAGATCTGCTCGATCCACGGCTCGTCCGAGGCGGCCGGGGTCGAGCGCGGGATCTACCGGCCGGTGGAGGAGGGCATGGTGCGAGCCGCGCTGAACCGCGGGCACGAGCTGGGCATCCTCGCCGCCGGGGACACGCACGACGGCCACCCCGGGCGGCGCACGGCGGGGGCGCCGGCGAACGGGCTCGCCGCGTTCCGCACCGCCGACGTCACGCGCGAGGGAGTGTGGGCGGCGCTCCGCGAGCGTCGCGTGTACGGCACGTCGGGGCCGCGCATCCTGCTGGCCACGGAGTGGGACGGCCTGCGCCCCGGCGCCAAGCTCGACCGCGTGCCCAAGGGACCGCTCACCGTCGAGGTGTGCGCGCCGGAGCCGATCGAGGTCGTGGAGGTCATCGGCCCCGAGGGCGCGCTCGCGGTCTCGCACGGCGGCGGGCGCCGGGCGTCCAAGAAGTTCTTCGAGGACGGTGGAGCGCCGGCGTCCGGCTGGCTCTACGTCCGCGTGGTCCTGGGCGACGGCGAGCAGGCGTGGGAGTCGCCGTTCTGGATCCGGGGCGAAGGCACATGAGCGCGCTCCTGGATCTCGACGCGCGTCTGTTCGTGCTGCTGAACCAGCGCTGGACCCATCCCGTTCTCGACGTGGTCATGCCGTTCGTGACCGACTTCGACCATTGGAGGATCCCGGTGATCGGCGTCCTGCTCGTCCTGCTCGCGCGCGGCGGGCCGGAGCTGCGGCTCGGCATCCTCTTCGCCGTGCTGGCCGTGGTCGTGGCCGACCAGATCTCGTCGAGCGGGATCAAGGCGATCGTCGAGCGGGCCCGGCCGTTCGACGTGATCGAGGGCACCCGCCGGCTCTCCGACGCGTACGGATTCGCGTTCCCCTCGTCGCACGCGGCCAACACGTTCGCGGCGGGGACGTTCCTGGCGACCCGCTTCCGCCGGTCCTGGCCGTTGCTGGCACTGCCGGCGCTCGTGGGCTACTCGCGCGTCTACGTCGGCGTGCACTGGCCCCTCGACGTGGCGGCCGGCGCGGCCGTGGGAGCGGCGGTCGGGCTGGCCGCGGCGGGCGTGGAGCGGGTTTCCCGCTTGCGCCTCCAGGGATGGTTCGCGAGCCGGAAGGACCGGAAGGGAAAGGGCCGATGGGCGACGAAGGACCGCTGATGCCCGGGACTGCCGTCGGCTCACCCAAGGCGGAGGAGCTCGCCCGTAAGCTCGAGCTCGCGCTGCGGCGCGTGGCGAGCTTGGAGGCTCTTCTGCGTGCCGGCGACCTGCTGGACCCTTCGCTGGAGCCGTCACACCGGGCGCGCCTGGCGCTCGGGCTGTGCCTGAGCGTGCTGCCCGCGGACGCGGCGTGTCTCGTCACCCGCGACGGCGGCCGCGAGAGTGCCGAGTACCTGCTCCGCGGCGAGAGCGCGCTGCGCACCATGTCGAGCAACCGCTCGCGGCTGGCGCACGACGTGCTGGAGACGGGCCGCGAGGGGATCCGACGCGATCCGGAGTCCGCCGGGGCGCTGGCCGCCGCGTCCCTCCTCGGCGGCCCGCCGGCCGTCCGCGTGGGCGTGCCGCTCCGGCGCCTCTCCCGGATGCTCGGCGCGCTGGAGGTCGTCTACCGCGAGGATCCCGGCGTCCGACTGGACGAGGATCTCGCCGTGCTGCGGACCGTGGCCAACCATCTTTCCATCGTGCTGGACAACGCCCGGCTGGTGCGCGACCGGGAGCGCCGCGCGCGGGAGACGTCGCACCTCTACGACATCGGGACGAAGATCTCCGCGCACCTGGACCAGGAGACGCTGCTCGCCGCGATCCTGGACGCGCTGGTGGAGCTGGTCCCGGCGGACGCCGCGGGGATCTTCCTGATCGACGAGGAGACCCGGGAGATCCGCAAGGAGACGCTGCGCGGCTACGACGCGGCGCGTCTCGCGGACGTGAGGCTCAAGGTCGGCCGAGGGATCCTGGGCGCCGTGGCCGAGAGCGGAAAAGGCGAGATCGTTCCCGACGTGAGCCGCGACCCGCGCTACGTGGATGCGCGCTCCGGGACCCGGTCGGAGATGGCCGCGCCGCTGCGCTACGGGAAGCGCGTGATCGGCGTGTTCGACGTCGAGAGCGATCGCGTGGACGCGTACCGGCCGAGCGACCTCGACCTGCTGGTGAGCTTCGCCAACCATGCCGCCATCTCCATCGTGAACGCTCGCCTGCACGCCGAGGCGAAGGAGAAGCGGCACCTCGACGAGCAGCTCGAGGTCGCGCGGGACATCCAACGCGCACTGCTGCCGCGCAGCGCGCCCCTCGTCCCCGGTCACTCGCTGGCGGGGTCGAACCAGCCGTCCTCCGCGGTCGGCGGCGACTACTTCGACTTCCTTCCGCTTTCCGGAGGCCGGTGGGCCGTCATCGTGGCCGACGTTTCCGGGCACGGCGTCCCGGCGGCGCTGATCATGGCCGGCTTCCGCGCCGAGGTCCGCGCGGGGCTGCGCCGCGAGGACGATCCCTGCCGCGTGCTCGCCGAGGTGAACCGGATCCTGTGCGGTGAGCTCGAGCCGGAGAGATTCGTGACCGCGTTCCTCGGTGTGTACTCGCCGGACTCGGGCACGCTGGTGTATTCGAACGCCGGACACGAGCCCGGCCTGCTGGTACGCCGGGCGGGCGGGGTCGAGCACCTCTCCGAGGGAGGGCTCCTGCTCGGCGTGTTCCCGGACGCCGACTACCGCAAGGCGATGGTGCATCTCGGTCGCGGAGATCGGCTGCTGCTCTACACCGACGGCCTCTCCGAGGCGGGCGATCCGTGGGGCGGCGTGCTGGGCGAGACCGGAATGCTGCGCCTGCTCCAGGACCTCGAGACCCAACGCATCGATGCGTGGGAGCTCCCCGAGCGGCTGCTCGACCGGGCCGAGAGCGAGGCTCCGGTTCCCCCGGACGAGGCGGACGACCGGACTCTCGTCGTGCTCTCCCGGAATGCGGAGTGAGCGGAAGCCAGGAAGCGTGAAGGAGCGCGAACAGCGGCCGCGTTCCCCCAGAACCGGGGCCGGGTCGTTGAGCGGCCTGCCGGCGAACGGGTATGATCGAGGGGCCTCCCCGGCCGCCGACGGAGCGAACTCCACGTGAACGAACCCGGTCCGCGAACCCGCGTGGTCCTCGCAGGACTCCTGCTCGCTGCGCTCGCGGCCTCCTCGGCGATGGCGGGCATCCGGACCCGCGAGCTGCCGGCGCTCGTAGGCGTCGAGGCGTCGTTGCGCAGTCGCGCCGCCGGAGCCGAGCGGGTGCACGCACTCGTCGAGGTCGCGCACGGATTCGGCGGCGAAGGCGGGGAGCTGCGGCTCCTGCACCCCGCCGGCGGCGATCTGTGGCTCGCCTCCCTGCCGGCGTCGCGGGCGGCCCGCGGCGAGCTCCCGCGGGGCGCGGTGCGCGCCTTCGATCTGCGCCCCGAGGACCGCGTCGCGCCGGAGCTGGCCGCGCGGCTCGCCGCCGGGATCGCCTCCGACCGCGTCACGTTGCGCGTGAAGGTGTTCCGCGACGAACCGTTCGAGCGGGTGGTCGCGCGGCTCGAGGCCCTCGGCGGAGACATCCGGCTGAGCGCGCCGGCGCTCGGCGTCGTGGACGCGCTGCTCGATCCCGGCGTGATCGAAGAGCTCTCCCGCCGCGACGACATCCGCTGGATCGAGGCGGCGCCGCCGCCGGGCGTCGCCGCGGCGAACGGCATGCGTCTGGACGCCGAGGTGAACGCGGTGCAGGCGATGGGCATCACCGGCTCCGGCGTCGTCATCGGCATGTGGGACACGGGGATCGCCGAAGCGACCCATCCCGACCTCATGGGTCGACTCGTCGCCGGCGAACCCGGCCTCGCGGTCACCACGCACTCCACCCACGTCGCCGGGGTGGTCGCCGGCGACGGGACGAACAGCCAGGCACAAGGGGGAAACGCGCTGCAATGGCGTGGGGTCGCCGTCGACGCGGAGGTCGTCGGCTACGACCTGTTCGGAGGCATCGCGGAGACGGACTCGGCGATCCAGGTCCACGGGATCGATCTCTCCACGAACTCCTGGGTGGTGCCGATCTCGTCCGCGGCCGGGAACTGCTCGCTCTACGGGGATTACTCGAGCGACGCGCCCGAGTTCGACGACATCGTCCGCGGGATCTACGGGAAGAAGCTGCCGGTGGTGTTCGCCGCCGGCAACGAGCGCGACGACGGGGACTGCAGCCTCGTGGCCACGGGCGGCTACTCGTCCCTGCCGCCACCGGCCACGGCGA
>JBQTGV010000011.1:0-129768 GCA_052390515.1 Candidatus Eiseniibacteriota bacterium
GGACCAGGCGGCCCGCGCCGGTTCGGCGAGGCCGAAGCAGGCAACGAGTGCCAGGATCGTGAAGGCCAAGCGCGACGCGGCGACGGGCGCCTTCAGGCAAAACCGGGACATTGGGAGTCCTCCACGAACTAGGGCTCGAATCGGATCGGCTCGAGGGGGGCCGGAGCTGGGCGGATCATAGCGAATCCGGGTGCCCCGGGTCCAGCGCCCGGGGCATCCTGTGTGAACAGTCACCAGAATCGGCTACCGCAGGCGAACCAGCTTCCCGCGGGCGCTTTCGCGGTCCGTGCGGACCTCGTACCAGTAGACGCCCGAGCCCACCGCGCTGCCCTCGTCGTCGCGGCCGTCCCAGGTGATCTCGTGACTGCCGGCTCCGCGGGATCCGGTCACGACGGTGCGCACCGCGCGGCCGGCGGCATCGAAGACCCGCACCTGCACGCCGGACGCTTCGCCCATCCGGAAGCGGATGGCCGTGCCCCGGTCGAACGGGTTCGGCGCGGCGCCGAGCAGCTCGAGCGATCCCGTGTTGGGGGACGCCACGATGGGCGCGTCCACCGCCGGGTGAGTCAGCACCAGGCGCTGGTTCGCGGCGACGTTGTTGAGCGTCGCCACGGTGCCGTCGGTCCAGGTGACCTGCAGCGTGTTGACCGTGGCGGCCGCATTCAGCCCGAAGTGAGCCTCGACGGGATCCGCGGAGACGTAGTTGCTGCCGCAGGAGAGCTCCCGCATCTGCGTGGTGGCGCCGATCGTCACCCGCACCCGGGCGCCGACCTGTTCCGTGTTGGGCGGCGGGCCGACCAGCTTCACGCTGAGCCAGTTCGCGGTCAGTCCGTCGTTGCGCAGGAAGATCGCCGGCTCGTCGTTGTTGGCGATGAAGATGTCCAGATCGCCGTCGCGCTCGCAGTCGAAGGCGACGACGCCGCGGCCTTCGCCGAGCGGGTTGGAGAGGGTCGCCGCCGATACGTCGGCGAACGTGCCGTTGCCGTTGTTCTGGAACAGCCGGCAGCGGTCCGGCGAGAATCCGGCGCGCCAGCCGTTCACGTGGTAGATGTCCAGCAGGCCGTCGTTGTTGAAGTCCTGCATGGTGGAGCCCCAGGCCCAGCTCCCGTTGGCCACGCCGGCGGTGGGCGTCACGTCGGCGAACGTGCCGGCGTCGTTGCGGTAGAGCCGGTTGCCGATCTTGAACGGGAAGTTGTAGATGCTGGAGACGAACCAATCGAGATCGCCGTCGTTGTCGTAGTCGCCGACGGCGCTGCCCATTCCGTTGTCGTCCTTGATCACCACCGGGTTGGTGACGTTCGTGAACGTGCCGTCGCCGTCGCTGCGGAAGACGTGGGAGGTCAGGAAGTCGGAGGCGGCGAGCAGGTCCGGCCAGCCGTCGTTGGAGTAGTCGGCAATGCTGAACGTGAACCCGTTGTCACCGCCGACCGGCGGGAAGTTCGTGTAGCCGCACAGGACGTCAGCGTCGGTGAACGTGCCGTCCCCGTTGTTGCGCCAGATGTGGCCGGTGCCCTGTGGCGTGACGCCCCAGTGGGTGGTGAACAGGTCGAGGTCCCCGTCCCGGTCGTGGTCGGCGAAGGTCTGCGACCAGGTGTCGACCGACAGCGCGACGCCCGACGCGACCGTCACGTCGGTGAACGTGCCGTTTCCGTTGTTGCGGAAGAGCTTGGCCCCGGCCCCCTCGAACCCGCCGGTGATCAGATCGGAGTCCCCGTCACCGTCCCAGTCGGCGAAGCACGCGCCGCTACCCCGTACTCCAGGCCGGTCCACACCCGCGGCCACGGCCACGTCGGTGAACGTGCCGTTCCCGTTGTTGCGAAGCAGGGCGTTCGAACCTCCGTCGCCACCGACGAAGTACAGATCGAGCCAGCCGTCGTCGTTGTAGTCGGCGCAGGCCGCGCCGCCGCACTGCTCGCGGGGCTGGGTGCCCAGCGCGGTCATGCTGTGACTCACGTTGAGCCCGGCGGCGACCGTCGCGTCCGTGAAAGACCAGACCGCGACGGCCGGCGAGGGGCCGAAGCTGAAGCAGGTGGCAAGCGCCAGAAACAAAGTCGCGAAAGGCGTGGTGACGCGGGGCGCCTTCGAGCAAGCACGGAGCATGGGTCCTCCAAAGGACTCGAATGGGGTTCACCACATTTTGTGGGGGACGAACACCGCCGGAGAGAATACCGAAAGGGCGACCCCCGGGTCCAGCCGGCCGGCCGACGCCCCGACGCGACACGCAACTGCGCTTCAGCGCGCCAGTTACCGGCTCGGGCGCGGTTGACACCCCGCGGCTCCGTGACTAGTGTTCAGGCCCATGCCTTCTCGCCCCCTTCGCCTTGCCGCCGCCGCGGCCGCGCTCGCGGCTGCCTCGTGGGTCCCGCCCTCCGCCGCCGCGGATCCGGCATCGAGGCAGTCGGCGCCCTCCGTCGTCGCGGATGCCGCGTCGGAGCAGCCGGCCCCCGCCATGCAGTCCCTCGAGGCGCTCTCGCCCGGCACGCGGGGGGTGGCGCGCACCGTGCTCTCCGGGACGCAGATCAGCGAGTTCGACGTCGAGATCGTGTCCGTCGTGCGCCGCGTCGGCCCCGGGCGCGATCTGGTCCTGGCGAAGGGCGTGGGCGACGAGATCGAGCGGCTCGGGGTGGCGCAGGGCATGAGCGGGAGTCCGGTGTACGTCGGAGGCGAGCTGGTCGGCGCGCTCTCGTCCACCTGGGCCTTCGCCAAGGAGCCGCTCTTCGGCATCACCCCGGCGGGGCAGATGGCCAGGGAAGCGGAGTGGTCGTGGCGGGCGGCCGAACGGGCCTCGACCGAGCCGGAAGTCGACGCCGGACGCGGATTCCTGGAAGGCCGCGCGCCTCGAGGACACGACGGCGCCTCCGGATTCGCCCCGATCGGATCACCGCTCGTGCTCTCCGGGTTCGATCGCCGGATCATCGACCTCGCCGCAGAACGCTTCGAGCCCTGGGGATTCACCGTCACCGAGGGAGGCGGCGCCGGCGGTGCCGGCCAGCAGGGCGGTGCCATCGAGCCCGGCGCCACGATCGGCGTGCGTCTCGCCGGCGGGGACGTGGAGATGACCGCGTTCGGCACGGTCACGTGGGTCGAAGGGGACCGCGTGCACGCCTGGGGTCATCCGTTCTTCCAGATGGGCGACGTGGAGATGCCGCTGGTGAACGGCTTCGTTCACACGACCGTTCCCAGTCAATCGATCTCGTTCAAGCTGTCCGGCGGCGACGAAGTCGTCGGCACCTGCATCAGCGACCGCGCTTCCGGTGTGTACGGCGTGCTCGGACGCACGCCCCGCGTCACCACGTTCGATCTCACCGTCACGGCGCTCGGCGAAGCGGAGACGTTCCATTTCGAGCTCGCCAGGAACCGCTTCCTGACGCCGCCGCTCGTGGGGATCACCGCCGCGAACGCCGTGCTGAAGCGCGCTGGAGCGGTCGCGGAGGAGACCGTGCGGTTCCGCCAGCGCATCGTCCTGGAGGACGGCCGCGACACGGTCGTCGAGACCCTGATCGCCGGGGATCAGACGCTCGCCCAGGTCACGGAGCTGCTCGGCGCCGCCACCCGCGCCATCGCGCTGAATCCGTTCGAGGAGGTGGAGATCGCGGGGATCGAGGGCGAGCTGACCTACGATCCGGGCGTGCGACTGGGCGTGATCACCGAGCTGGCCGTGGACGACGACACTCCAGAGCCGGGCGACGTCCTGCGCGGCCACTACACCGTGCGGGATTGGCGCGGCGCGGAGCGCCCGCACCGCTTCGCAATCCCCATCCCGAAGGACGCGCGCGAGGGCAGGTACCTGCTGCTGGCCGCGGACGCGCAGACCGCGGAGCGCTTCGAGGCCGAACGAGCGCCGCGCCTGTTCGCTCCGCGGGACCTGGACGAGTACCTCGAGCGGCTGCGCCGGCTCCGCCAAACCGACGAGGTACACCTGCATCTCTACCGCGGGTCGAGGGGCGTGCTGATCGACGGCACCCCGCTCCCCGACCTGCCGCCCTCGGCGCTCGCGGTGATGCGCGGCCCGAACCGCAGCGGCAACGAGGACGAGCTGCCCGCCGAGCTCGTGCACGAGCAACGCGTGCCGGCGGGGCGCTTCGTCATGGGAGGGCACAACCTGCTGCTCGAGATCCGGAAGGAGACCCGTTGAGTTCGCTCGCCTGCATCGTCTCGGCATCGCTGCTCTTCGCCGCAGCTTCGCCCGCGTCGGCCGTCTCGCCCAAGTACTGGATTCACGACACCGCCGAGGAGCTCTTCCAGGGCGAAGCGGAGGGCGTGTCGGTCGGAAGCGAGGGTTCACTGCGCCTCGCACCCGAGACGGAGAAGCTGGCCACGCCGGAGGTTCCGTACGTGTGGGACGTGGCCGCTTCCGAGGACGGACGGGACGCGTTCCTCGGCACCGGCGACGACGGCTGGATCCTCCGCGTCCGCGACGGCCGCATCGAGCCGTACTTCCAGTGCGCCGCGTTCGAGGTGCTCTCCCTCGCCGTCGGTCCGGACGGTGCGCTCTACGCCGGCACGGGTCCCGAGGGGCTGGTGTTCCGCGTGCAGGCCGACTCGACCGCGCGCGTGCTCTTCGACGCCGAGGAGTCGTACGTGTGGGACGTCGCGTTCGGTCCGGACGGCAGGCTGTACGCCGCCGTGGGACCGGACGGCGCCGTGCACCGCATCGAGCCCGCCTCCGGCAAGGCCGATCGCTTCTTCGCGACGACCGATCATCACGTCGTGTGCCTCGCGTTCGACGACGACGGCGCGCTCCTCCTGGGGACGGAGGGACGCGGTCTCGTCGTGCGCGTCGAGTCGGACGGAAGGGCGCGCGTGCTGCACGACTGCCCGCAGGGCGAAGTGGGCGCGGTGCTGGCCGGCAAGGACGGGGTGGTGTGGGCGGCGGCGGCGTCTCCGGCGGAGGTCCGGGAGGAGGCGCGGCGCAACAGCTCCGAGCAGGCTGACGGCAAGCGGGAGGAAGAGGACGAGGACGAGTTCCCCGGCGATTTCGTGTTCGAGGTCACCGCGCCCGGCGCCAGCGACGGCGTCCTGTACCGCATCGACGAGCGCGGCAACGCCCAGCGCGTGTGGAGCTCGGGACAGGCGGCCATCTTCGATCTGGCCGAGGGGCCGGACGGCGGCGTTCTCTGCGCGACCGGCGAGGAAGGCGCGGTCTTCGCCGTGCGTCCCGACGGCCGCGCGACGCTGCTCGTCGACGCGGCAGAGGACCAGGTCGTCTCCCTGGTCTCTCTCGGCGAGGGACGCGGATTCCTCTGCGGCACGGCGAATCCGTCGGGTCTCTTCCGTATCTCGGAGGAGCCTGCAAGCCGCGGAACCTACACCTCGGAAGTGCTCGACGCACAGCGCGTGGCGCGGTGGGGTCGGCTGGAGTGGACCGGCGCGGGCGCGGCGAAGTTCGCGGTGCGGACCGGGAACACGGACGAGCCGGACGACACATGGTCCGCGTGGAAGGAAGGTCTGGAGGGCTCGTCCATCCTGCTCGAGCTCGAGCCGGCGAGGTACTTCCAGTGGCGCGTGACGCTGTCGCGCGGCGGCGAGCTTCCCGAGGTGCAGCGCGTGCGCGTCTCGTCGCTGGAGAACAACGTGGCGCCGATCATCGCGCGGGCGGAGGTGGTTCCCTCGGGAACACGGTTCTACGACGAGGTTCCGGAGCTTCGCCCGCGGCCGCTCTATCAGGAGCTTCCCGGCGGGGTGAGCGTCGAGTACCAGATGGAGCAGGGCGGCAACAGCCAGCTCCCCGCCGAGCACCGCGCACCCTGGACGCAGGGGCTGCGGCAGGTCCGCTGGGAGTCGGTCGATCCGAACGGCGACGACCTCGTGTTCGACCTCGCGTTCCGCCGCGAGGACGAGACGCGCTGGAAGACCTTCGCCGAGGATATCGAAGGATCCAACTACACGTTCAACGGCAACGGCGTGCCGGACGGCGCCTACCGGATCCGCCTCACCGCCAGCGATCGGCGCAGCAATCCCGGCGACGAGCGCACCACGTCGCTCGAGACGGAGACGTTCCTGGTGGACAACACCGCACCGGGCTTCGAGAACGTGGAGCACCGGCGCAACGGCGGCGACGTGCGCATCACCGGACAGGTCGTCGACGCGACGTCCGACGTGATCCGGCTGGAGTACTCGGTGAACGGGGAGGACTGGGTGGATCGCGCGCCGGTCGACGGGATCTTCGACTCCCGCTCCGAGGGCATCGACGTGGAGGTCGGCGCCTCCCCCGGGGAGGAGCACTCGGTGATCCTGCGCGGCACGGACAACGCCGGCAACCTCGGCGCGACGCGGGTCCTCATCCGGCCGTGACGCGTCCGGCGGTGCTGATCGACCGAGACGGCACGCTCAACCAGGACCCCGGGGAACGCGGGTGGATCACCGCGCCCGAGGACTTCCATCCCGTGCCCGGAGCGCTGGAGGCGGTGGCGAGGCTGAACGCCGCCGGCTGGCCGGTCTGCGTCGTCACGAACCAGTCCTGCATCGGCCGCCGGCTCGCGTCGGCGGAGGACGTTGCGCGCGTGCACCGGGAGTGCGAGAGGCGGGCGCGCGCGGTGGGCGCCGCGTTCGACGGCTTCCACGTGTGCCCGCACGCGCCGGAGGACGGTTGCACCTGCAGGAAACCGCTGCCGGGCCTGCTCCTGGAGGCCGCGCGCGAGCACGGCTACGACCTGCTCTCGTCATACGTCGTCGGGGACTCCGAGCGCGACATGGTCGCCGGGCGGGCGGCCGGCGCGACGCCGCTGCTCGTGCTGACCGGAAAGGGAACGCGGGAGGCGGAGTCGGCGCACCATCCTTCGCATCTCGTCTTCCGTTCGCTCACGGAAGCGGTAGACTGGATCCTCGCGCGTCCGCGGGAATGACCGGGAGTGACGATGACCGGACCCGTGCCGGATCTCACGGTGGTGATCCCGGCCTACAACGAGGAGCATCGCCTTCATCGGACGCTCGAGACGGTGCACCGCTGGCTCGCCTCCCGCGGAGAGCGCTTCGAGCTTCTCGTGGTGGATGACGGCAGCGCCGACGGGACGGTCGATCTGGTGCGCTCGTTCGGCCGCAAGCATCCCGAGGTCCTGGTGGTGACGCTCGGACGGAACCGCGGCAAGGGCGCGGCCGTTCGCGAAGGGTTCGCGCGCAGCCGAGGGTCGACCGTGCTCTTCTCCGATGCGGATTTGTCCACGCCGATCGAGGAGCTCGAACCGATGCGCCGCGCGCTGGCCGATGGTGCGGGCCTGGTCATCGCTTCGCGGGGGTTGCCCGAGTCCCGGCTGCCGGTGCGCCAGGCCTGGTACCGCGAGGGCATGGGCAAGGCGTTCAATCGCATCGTGCGGCTCGTGACCGGCCTGCCCTTCCACGACACGCAGTGCGGCTTCAAGCTGCTGCACGGGACGGACGCGCGCGCTCTGGCTGCCGAGATGCGCGAGGAGCGGTTCGCGTTCGACGTGGAGCTGATCCTCCTGGCGGGCCGACGCGGACTGGCCGTGCGCGAGCTGCCGGTCACCTGGCGGCACGTCGACGAGAGCCGCGTGTCGGCCGGGCGCGACGCGCTGCGCATGCTGGCGGCCCTTCCGCGCATCCTCTCCCGCACCGGGCGGTACCGTGGCTGAGCTGCGCCCCCGCGAGCGCGCGCTCGTCGCCGCCCTCCTCATCGTCTTCGCCCTCCTCGCGGCGCTTTCGGTCCGCGGGAAGAACCCGACGTTCGACGAGACCGCGCACCTCGCCTCCGGGATCTCGTACGTGCAGCTCCGCGACTGGCGGCTGAATCCCGAGCATCCGGCGCTGCCCAAGGAGATCGCCGGTCTGGCCGCGTCGGCGACCGGGATCCGCGCGCACGACGACACGCCGGCGTGGGAACGCGGCGAGCAGTGGGACTACGCCCGCGAGCTGCTCTACGAGCGCGGCGTGGACTGGCGGCGCATCCTGTTCGCGGGACGGCTTCCCATGATCGGAATCGGCGTGCTGCTCGGCTTCGTGCTCTGGGCGTGGGCGCGGGCCATGCTCGGCACGACGGCTGCCGCGGTGGCGCTGGCGCTCTTCGCCTTCTCGCCGAGCTTCCTCGCTCATGCGCCGCTGGTGACCACCGACGTGCCGCTCGCGCTCACGGTGACGGGTGCCGGTGCCTGCCTGTGGCGGTCGTGGCGGACGGGGCGGATGGGCTGGACGATAGCCGCGGCCGGCTGCGTGGCGCTCTCCATGCTGACGAAGTTCTCGGCGTTCTCGTTCGCGCCGGCGTGGGCGTTGCTCGTCGTGCTGCCGTCGGCGGCGCGGCCCTGGCGAAGCGGCGTGCGCCATCTGGCCGTGTTCGCCGCGGCGGCGTTCGTGCTGACCGAGTTTCTCGTGTTCGTCTGCTACGGCTTCGCCATGGACTGGGCGACTATCCGCTCGCTCGGCATGGAAGGGCGCGGCGTCACCCCGGAATCGATGTCGCTGATGCGGCGGATCCCCTACGAGATCATGGCCTCGGTTCCGTGGCCGTCGAAGGACTTCGCCGAGGGAATGAAGACGATCATCCTCTACACGGAGGCGGGGCACCCCGTGTACGTGATGGGAAGGCGGGCGGAGGCCGGCACGTGGTGGCTGCCGTTCGTGACGCTCGTGCTCAAGGCGACCGTGCCGGCGATGCTCCTGGCGGCGGCGGCTTTGGTGGCGGTGGTCCGGGACCGCACGCTGCGCGGCACGGAGATGCTCTTCGTTCTCGTGCCGGCGGCCCTCGTGCTGCTCACGAACGCCGGCGCGAAGCTCGGGTTGGGCGTCCGCCACCTGCTGCCGGCCGTGCCGTCCCTGATTCTCTTCACCGTCTGGCCATTCCGTTCGGCATGGCGCGGGCCGGCGGCCCTCGTCGCGCTCGTCGTGCCGCTCGGCTGGCATGCGGCCGGAACGCTTCGCGCGTTTCCGCACTACCTGCCGTGGTTCAACGAGATCGCCGGCGGCACGGAAGGCGGCGCGCGCTGGCTCGGCGACTCGAACCTCGACTGGGGGCAGGATCTCACGCTCGCCGCGGAGCGCCTGCGCGCGCGCGGCGTGACCGGCGCCGTGCTCTGCTACTTCGGGACGGCGAGCCCCTTCGCCGAGGAAATGGACTGGCAGGTGCTGCCGCCGACGCAGCGCGCCAGGAACCTCGATCCGTGGAAGGTGCTTCCGGTCGAGGGCGAGCAGTGGCTGGCGATGAGCCGCACGAACCTGCAGGGCATCTACTACCGCGCCGACGGCGGCGAGGAGCCGTATCCATGGCTCGCCGAGGTCGAGCCGGTCGAGATCGTCGGCGGCTCGATCCTGCTCTACGAGATCGGCGCGCTGGCGGACGTGCAGTGGGGCATGGCCGGCGTGTACCGGCGGCACGGCCTGCTGGCGGAAGAGGAGGCCGCGCTTCGCCGGGCACTCGCCGCGCGCAAGTACCTCACCGAAGCGCGCATGCGGCTCACCGAGATCCTCCTCGCGCGCGGGGCGAAGGAGGAGGCGGCCGAGCTGATCCTGCAGTGTCCCAACCCGGAAGTTTCGGAGATCCTGCTGGTGGCGCGGCTCCATGAGGAGATGGGCAAGCTGGACTTCGCGGAGGTGTTGCTCTCTCGCGGAATCAAGGGCTTCCCCGGCGACGCGGAGCTCAAGAACCAGCTCGCGTGGTTCCTGCAGAAGTACGGCGGAGATCTCGACCTGGCACTGACACGAGCGAACGAGGCGGTGCAGTGGGCGCCGCGCGATCCGTACTTCCGCGACACGCGCGCGATGGTACACCTTCGCCGCGGCGATCTGCGCGCCGCGATGGCCGACATCGACACGACGCTCTCGCTGCCGGACGGCGATCTCGCCGCGGTCCACTGGCACAGGGCCCTCGTGCTCGACGCCATGGGCCGACGCCGCGAGGCGGAGGACGCGGCGAACGAGGCGCTGGCGCGGGAAGGGGTCGACGACGAGCTGATCAACGAGATCGGGGAGTGGTTCGGAGGGCGGTAGGGAAGCGCCCCGGCTCCTTGACGCGCTCGACGGGAGAGGACGATCATGCCGGATCGTCCGCGCGCCTGGCGACGTGAAACGGGAGCGATGATCATGTCCGAGGTCGAGGCCCGCGGCCCTCTCGTCGTGCAGCTCGGCCGTCGACTGATGCGGGACAGGCATCGCTGGGCGCCGCCGAACACCCTGCGCGACCGAGCCGTGCGGCTCGCGGGCCGCGCGTTCCGCGTCTGGCAGCGGGAAGGCGCGCGAGGTGTCCTTCACCGGCTGAAAGTCCGGATCATCCCGACGCCCACCCCCGGTGGGAGCGACGTGAAGGTTCTGTTCCACGAGACGTACTATCTCGCTCAGTGCGGGGACGTGGCCGACACGATCGGCGATCCGCTGCGGCACTATCTGAGCGTGGGGTGGCGGCAGGGTCTCAACCCGCATCCGCTCTTCGACACCCGGTACTACCTGGAGTCCAATCCCACGGTCGCGCGGGCGGATATCAACCCGCTCGTGCACTACGCCACGACCGGCTGGCGGGAGGGGCGCAGCCCATGCGCGGACTTCACGCACTATCTCTGGCTGAATCCAGACATCCGGAACTGGGCGCGAAGTCCGCTCGCGCACTACGTGCTGCACGGATTCCGCGAGGGTCGGCCCTACCGCCTGCCGTCCGCCGTCGAAGTCGACCGCGGCAACGTCGAGCTGAGGCTGCCGACCGCCCGCGGTTCGCGGCGTGTGCCCGCGGATCGTGTCACGCTGGCTCCGGCACCCCGGGTGCTGGTGCACGTGCACGCGTACTACGTCGAGCAGTGGGAGCTGGTGGCGGAGCGGTTGGCGGCGATCCCGGTGCCCTTCGACCTCGTCGTCACCAGCGACTCGCAGAGCAAGCTGGACGAAGTCGCGTCTTCACCCGGCCTGAAGAAGCTGGGATGCCCGGTGCGGTTCCTGGTGGGACCCAACCGCGGCCGCGATCTCGCTCCGCTGCTCGTCTCGCTGGGCCGGACGGCGCTGCAGTACGACCTGGCCCTGCATCTCCACGTCAAGAAGTCCGTCGAGCGCGATCCGACGTTCGCGGACCGGTGGATGCGCCACAACCTGGATTGCCTGCTGTACGACCGCGAGTACGTGGCCGCCGTCCTGTCCCTCTTCCGGAACGAGGCGCGTTGCGGAATCATTCAGCCGGTGCCCTTCGGACCGATCCGGCCCTACCTCGACTGGGGCGGAGACCTGCCCGTCGCGCGCGGCCTCCTGCAGCGGCTGGGGCTCCCCGACATCGCCCCCGAGGAAGGACCGCTCTCGTTTCCGGCGGGGAGCATGTTCTGGTTCAGGCCGGCCGCGATCGCGCGCATGCTCGACGACGCGTTCGGTTTCGACGATTTCCCCGAGGAGCCGATCCCGGACGACGGGACCCTCGCGCACGCCATCGAGCGGTGCTTCGTGCCGGTTGCGGCACACCACGGCTATCACGAGCGGAGTGTGGCGCCGCTCCCGCCGGATGAGGTTCCGAACGGCTCTCGCCATCCGGTCGTGTCCGTGGTGATTCCGGTGCGTGACGGGGCCGAGTACCTGCACGCCGCCGTGCAGTCCGCCGTGCGGCAGCGGTACGGCACCGTGCCGCTCGAGATCCTGATCGTCGACAACGGATCGACCGACGCCTCTGCCGAGATCGCCGCGTTCTACGCGGAGAGCTTTCCCAACCTCAAGCTGCTGCGACGGTCCGGGGGCGGGGCCGGCGCCGCGCGCAACCTCGGCCTGGAGAACGCAACCGGCAAGTACGTCTTCTTCCTCGACGCCGACGATCTGCTGGCCGCGGACGGCATCGAGCAGCTGCATCGGACGGCGGTCCGGACCGAGGCGCAGGTCGTGGTGTCGCGACTGCGGATGTACGACGAGCGGCAGTCGCGGGCCCCTCTCCCGGCGACGTACGGCGCCTGGGGCGGCCGGCACGATCTGGTGGACCTGTGCTCCCGACCGGACCTCGCCGGCCTGCCCGCCGACGCGCTCGCCGAACTGAACGGCCTGTTCTCGGACTTCGGCCCGTGCGCCAAGCTCTACGAGCGGGACTTTCTCCAAAGGCACGCCGTCCGGTTCCCGGAGTCTGGGAATTACGAGGACAACACGTTCGTCTACGACGCGTACCTGAAGGCGCAGCGGCTCCACCAGGTCCGGAGCGTCACCTACCTGTACCGGAAGCTCGGCGCGCGCGAGGGCCGTAGTCAGTCCACCGAGATGCGGCTTCGGGACGTGCAGGATCAGATCGCGCGGCTCGACGAGCTGACCGCCCGAGCGGAGCAGATCCGGAACGCGGATCTCGCGCGGCTCATCAAGAAGTGCCTGCTGGCGAAGCTCTCGTGGCTTCTGGACGCGGACCCCGCCGTGGCCGAGCACCTGCACGCGCTTCGCTCCGACACGGAGGCGCTGCTCCGGCGGCTCGACGCCGCGAAGAACGTCCCTCCGGGCGGAGCGCTGCAGGCATTCATGACGCGCAAGAAGGCGAGAGCCGCGGTCTAGCCGCGGCGGAGCGAAACGCATGGGAAGCACGATCGTCTTCACGTCCGTCACCGGGTCGTACCTGCCGAATGCGCGCGTCCTCGCCCGGTCGGTGAAGCGGCACCATCCCGGCTGGACGATGGTCCTGCTGCTCAACGACCTGGAGCCGCCGGGCGTGCGGTGGGACGAAGAGCCGTTCGACTCGGTGTTCCTCGCCCACTGGCTGCCGGTGCCGGATTTCCGGCGCTGGGCGTTCGACCACACCATCGTGGAGTTCTGCACGGCGACGAAGGGCGTGATGACGGAGGTTCTCTTCGACGACTTCGGCGCGGACCGCGTGATCTACCTGGATCCGGACGCGGTCGTGTTCTCGGCGCTCTCAGAGGTGGAGCGGCTGCTCGACGAGCATTCCGTGATCCTGACGCCGCACCTGACGGATCGGGAGTCGGTCGACGAGGCGATCGAGAGCCACGAGATCGCCGCGTTGAAGCACGGGACGCTCAACCTGGGGTTCTACGCCGTGGCGAACCGGCCGGCGGGGCGAGATTACTTGCGGTGGTGGACCGACCGCTGCCTGCGCTTCAGCCGGATCGACTTCCAGGCCGGTCTGTTCACGGACCAGAAGTGGTGCAACCTCGCCCCGTACCTGTTCGACGACATCCACGTGCTGACGGACCGCGCGTACAACGTCGCGACGTGGAACATGACCAACCGCACGATGACGCGGGATGGAGCGGCCTGGCAGATCAACGCCCGGCCGCTCCGCTTCTATCACTTCTCCGGCTTCGGCAACGACTTCTACTGGGCGGACCGGGAGCTCTCGATGTTCGCGGAGGCCGGTTCGCCGCTCGTCGACCTCTGGACCTGGTACAAGGCCGAACTCGCCGCGAACCGGCTGCGAGAAGTCCCGCCGTGGAGGTGGGGGCACTTCGAGCACGGACCGCCGGTGGAGGCGGCGCATCGCAGGATCTACCGCGAGGACGAGCGGCTGCGCGAGGAGCACCCGGATCCGTACTCGGTGCCGTGCTACCTGGCGCTGGCCACGGCCAATCCGGCCGACTTCCGCCGACTGGGGGCGGACGGTCTCAGGATCGCCGACGCCTGATCCGTCCGGCCAGCCCCTGCTTCTCCTCGAGGCCGAGTATGTCCTCCGGTGTGTTCACGCTTCGCCAGGCTCTCGCCAGCTCCGCGGGCGGCACGGGCGAAAGCACGCCCGCATGCCCGGCAAGCGCCGACGGCCCGAGCCGACCCTGGACGGCCAGCTCCTCCAGCAGCTCCCGCGCCGCGGGCTCGTAGACGGCGAGCAGCGGCTCGACGCCGCCCTCGCCCCGCGGCATCACCGCCCAGGCCTCCGGCCGGCGCTCCCCGAGCAGCCAATCCACCGCCGCCGCCGAGATCAGCGGCTGATCGCACGCGGCGATGATCCAGGCCGCGTCCGGCCGCCAGCGCATCGCCGCGAGGATCCCCGCCAGCGGCCCGGCCAGCCCCGGGGCGTCGGCCAGCCTCCGCAGCTCGGAGAGCGCCTCCGGCACCTCGCCCGACCCCAGCAGCACGATTTCGCCCGCCCGGGGCGAGAGCGCATCCACGGCGCGCTCCAGGAAGGAGTGGCCTCCCAACTCGAGAAGGTGCTTCGGCCGGCCCATGCGCCGGCTCGCCCCGCCGATCAGGATGCCCGCCGGGAGCCGTTCCATGACCGCAGCATACGCGGCTCAAGGGGGCCGCGCGAAGCGCCGATGCCGGGGGATGAACCAGGAAAGGTCCGCGGTCACCCCCTTCTTCCAGCTCGACCGGCGACGCAAGGTCGTCATCGATCCCGCGCTGCAGCGCAAGATCGTGCTCTCCGTCTCGCTGCCCATGGTCGTGGTCCTGCTGATCGTGCTCGGCGCCCAGGTCGTCTTCGACTGGAACGTGCGTCACGGCACGCTCGACGTCGACGGCCGCGTCCTCGGTTTCCCCGAGCGGGCGCTCTCAGCGGCGCTGTTCTTCGTCTTCGCCACGCTGTGGCAGGTGATCCACGCGCTCAAGGTCTCGCAGCGCATCGCCGGTTCGGTGCACCGCATCCGCGAGGACCTGCGGGCCTACCGCAGCGGCGACCGCGACGTCCGCGTGCGGCTCCGCGCCAACGACCTGCACTCCGACCTGGCGGCGGAGATCAACGCCACGCTGGACTGGGTGGGCAACGAGGCCGGGCAGTTCCGCGGCGACCGGATCAGGCCGTCTTCGCCGCTCGCACCCGATCGCTCGCCTTCAGAAACCGCTTCCTGAGGCGAATCGACTTCGGCGTCACCTCGACGAGCTCATCGTCGTCGAGGAACTCCAGCGCTTCCTCCAGACTCGTGCGGATGGCCGGCGTCAGGATGACGGCCTCGTCGCGGCCGGCGGCGCGCATGTTGGTGAGCTTCTTGCCCTTCAGAGGATTCACCGTCAGGTCGTCGTCCCGGGTGTGGATGCCGACGATCTGCCCCTCGTAGACCTCGTCGCCGGGATCGATGAAGAGCCTGCCTCGTTCCTGCAGGTTGTACAGCGCGTAGGCCAGCGCCTTTCCCTGCGCCATGGAGACCAGCACTCCGTTCGTGCGCCGCCCGATGCGCTCCGGCCGCGACGGCGCGTAGTGGTCGAAGACGTGGTGCATGAGCCCGGTGCCGTTGGTGAGCGTGCGGAACATGGTCTGGAAGCCGATCAGTCCGCGCGTCGGAATCACGTAGTCGAGCCGCACCCGGCCGCGTCCGTCGGGCTGCATCTTCTCGAGGCGGCCGCCGCGGCTGCCCAGCGCCTCCATCATGGCGCCCTGGTGGCGCTCCTCGATGTCCACGGCGAGCGCCTCGTGCGGCTCGTGCTCCACGCCGTCCACCACCTTGCGGATCACCCGCGGCCTGGACACGGCCAGCTCGTATCCCTCGCGGCGGAGGTTCTCCAGCAGGATGGAGAGGTGCAGCTCGCCACGCCCGGCCACGAGGAAGCGGTCCGGATCCACGGTCTCCTCGACCGTGAGCGCGACGTTGTGGATGGTTTCGCGGAAGAGACGCTCGCGGAGCTGGCGACTGGTGACGTACTTGCCCTCCGTCCCGGCGAAGGGTGACGTGTTCACCTCGAAGGTCATTCGGATCGTCGGCTCGTCGACGTGTAGGCGGGGCAGCGGCTCCACGTGCTCCGGATCGCAGATCGTGTCGGAGATGCGAGGGCTCTCGATGCCGGTGAAGGCGACGATGTCGCCGGCGTGCGCCTCCTCGCGCTCGACGCGGTTGAGCCCCTCGAAGCCGAACACCTGCAGGATCTTGCCCTCGCGCGTCGCGCCCTCTCTGTCGACGACCACGACCGGACTGCCCCGCCGGAGCGTCCCGCGCGCGATCCGCCCGACGCCGATGGCGCCGACGTAGGGCGAGTAGTCCAGCGAGCTGATCTGCAGCCGCAGCGGCCCATCGGGATCGACCGGGGGATGCGGGCAACGCGTACGGATCGTCTCGAAGAGCGGCGTCATGTCGTCCCCGGGACGGGCGAGGTCCAGCGTGGCCCAGCCTTCGAGGGCCGACGCGTACACGACGGGGAAGTCGAGCTGCTCCTCGGTGGCGCCGAGGCGGTCGAACAGCTCGAAGGTCTGGTCCACGACCCAGTCGGGGCGCGCCTCCGCTCGGTCCACCTTGTTCACCACGACGATGGGGCGAAGACCGTGGGCGAAGGCCTTCTGCGTCACGAAGCGGGTCTGCGGCATGGGACCGTCCACGGCATCCACGAGCAGCAGTACGGAGTCCACCATGGAGAGGATGCGCTCCACCTCGCCGCCGAAGTCGGCGTGCCCTGGCGTGTCCACGATGTTGATGAAGTGGCCGTTCCACCGCAGCGCGGTGTTCTTCGCCAGGATGGTGATACCGCGTTCCCGCTCCAGGTCGTTCGAGTCCATCAGCCGGTCGGGGACCGGCGCGCGTTCGCCGAGGATCCCGGACTGCTGCAGCAGGCGGTCCACGAGCGTCGTCTTGCCGTGGTCCACGTGCGCGATGATGGCGATGTTGCGGACGAATTCGATCATGGCGAACCCGGGGCTCCGTTCAGGAAGGCGCGGGAATATACCGGAAGGGTCGCCGCCGCGGTAGCGGTCACGGGTGGCGAGGCGGCCGCGGCCGGGCGAAGTTCGCCAGGGCCCTTTCCGACGTGCCGCTCCGGTCGAGCGCGTGGATGATGCGAAGAGCCGCCTCGACCAACCGCTCGCGCGCCTCGTCCAGCAGGTCCGGCTGCGACCGGCGCAGCAGGGCGCGAAGGTCGGCGAACCGTGCCGCTTCCGGCGCGGGCAGGTCGAGGCCGGCCAGGGCGCTCTCGTGCGCCGGGATCACCGTGGCCTCGGGCAGGACCTCGCGCAGGTACGCGCGGGTGCGGGCGGCGTGGTACGGGTGGGTCACGGCGAGGAGCTTCGCGGCACCGGCCTCGGCGCACAGATCGCGGAGCGCGCGCACCTCGACGAACGTGCAGTGGGAGATCCGGCGGGTGACGAGCCGGTCGGGCGGGACTCCCCAGCGGTCCAGCAGGGCGGACCGGACTGCCGGGACGTCGTGCTCGGCCGCGTACAGGAGGAGAGGCTTGGGCTCGGGCGACGCGTGCCACAGCGCGGCCCCCAGCGCGAGCCGCGCCTCGAGCTGCCGATTGTGCGGCTTCGTGCCCTGGCTCTTTCCCAGCACGGCGACGGCGGCGGAGGCTTGCATGGCGCGAAGGAGGAAACCCGCTCGACGGCCGGCCGGCAATTGTCAAATCGTGCAACGGCGGCCGGGGTGGGCAAGGCGCCGGGGCGGTCCGCGGGCTATGGTCGCGGCGGCATGTTCCGGAGGTGACCATGAAGAGCTCCCGCAGGTACGCGCTGGCCGCCGGTGCCGCTGTGGTGGTCGCGCTTTCCGTCCAGCAGGTCCGCTCGCAGCCGCGGTGGCAGTGGCCCGAGAAGGCCACGAACCTCAAGGTGCTCGAGCCCGACACGTCCTCCGAGCGCCTTCGCGACATCATGCTCGGCTTCTGCAACGCGCTCGGTGTGCGGTGCAACCACTGCCACGTCGGCGAGCCGGGCGCGGACCTCTCCACCTACGACTTCGCGTCCGACGAGAAACCGGCGAAGAACACCGCGCGGGCCATGTACACCATGCTCGGCGACATCAACGGGCACCTGGACAAGATAGAGCCGTCCGGGCCGCACCGGGTGAACATGTGGTGCCACACCTGCCATCGCGGGCAGGCGCGGCCGATGAACCTCTTCGAGGATCTCGGCGAAGCGCAGGCTGCCGCAGGGACCGACTCGACGGTCGCGCGGTACCGGTACTTGCGGGAGCGGTTCTACGGCCGCGGCGGCTATGACTTCGGCGAGGAGGAGGTGCTCAACGCGCTCGGGTACGAGCAGCTCGGCAAGGGGCTCGTCGAGGACGCTGTCACCCTCTTCGCCCTCAACACGGAGCACTTTCCCGGATCCGCGAACGCGTGGGACAGCCTGGCCGAGGCGCACCGCAAGGCGGGGCACCGGGATCTCGCCATCGAGTACTACCGCAAGTCCCTGGAGCTCGACCCGGAGAACCACAATGCAGCCGAGATGCTGAAGGAGATGGAGGCGGAGCAGAAGTAGGGATCGGCAGGGATCGGCTACGAGACCGGGCGGAGCAGGCGATTCCACGGAGGAGATCGAGGCGGCTCCGTCGTAGAATCGGCGCGGTGCCCGAATGCCGATCAATCCGTCGCCCGAGTACAAGGAAGCCGAGGCGCAGTATCGCAAGGCCCGCCAGCCGCACGAGCGGCTGCGCTGCCTGCAGGAAATGCTTCGCACCATCCCGAAGCACAAGGGGACCGAGCGGCTCCAGGCGGACCTCAAGACGAAGATCAAGCAGCTCACCGAGGAGCTGGCCGGTCCGCGAAAGGGCGGCGGCCGCTCCGGTCCGACGCACGCGGTCCGTCCGGAAGGCGCCGCGCAGGTGGCGCTCATCGGGCCGCCGAACGCCGGCAAGTCGAGCCTGATGAACCGGCTCACGGGCTCCGCGTCCGAGGTCGGGCCGTATCCCTTCACGACCAAGCAGCCCGTTCCCGGCATGCTGCCGTTCGAGGACGTGCACATCCAGCTGGTGGACCTGCCGCCGGTGTCCGCGGAGTTCATCGAGCCCTGGTACACGAACGCCCTGCAAGCGGCCGACGCGGCGCTGCTGGTCGTCGACCTGGCCGACGCGGAGTGTCTGGATCACGTCGCGGCCATCCGGGACCGCCTCGACGAGCGGCGCGTCACGTTGGAAGAGCGCTGGCCGGGGTCCGAGGCAGAGGGCGAAGCGCCGGCGCCGCCGCGCGCCGCCGACGATGACGACGGCGAAGAGCCGGACCCGTTCCGGCTGCGCATTCCGGCGCTGCTCGTCGCCAACAAGAGCGACCTCGACCCGGACCCCGACGAGGTGAAGGTGCTCGAGGAGCTGCTGGGGGTCCGCTACCCGGCCCTCGCCGTGTCGGCGAAGACCGGTGCCGGCCTCGGGGAGATCGCGCCGTTCCTGTTCCGCAACCTCGGCATCGTGCGCGTGTACACGAAGGTTCCCGGCAAGCCGTCCGACCGCGAGCGCCCGTACACGCTGCGCGCCGGCGCCACGGTGCACGACGTCGCCCGGCTCGTGCACAAGGACGTGGCGCAGCGCCTGCGCTTCGCGCGCGTCTGGGGAAGCGGCCTGTTCGAAGGGCAACAGGTGGGACCGGAGCACCGGGTGGCCGACCAGGACGTCGTCGAGCTGCACTCCTGAAGCGGACGGCGGATCGGGGATGTTCCGGCCGCCGATCATGGGCGAAAAAGACGACGGGAGAGGGTCACTGGAGGAACGGGGCTCGTTCTTGCGTTCCCCGCGGTGACCACTCTCCCGCGTATTTCCCGGAATTCTCCGGGTCGGGCCGGCAAGGGGGCGAACTCCTCGCCGCAGTCTTCCTCCCTGCCCCGAGGGATGAAGGAGGAGGCGCCACCTTGCCCGCGCCCTTTCAGACGCCCCAAAGTGTGGCGGCCGGCGAAACCCTGCCATGACATCGGTCAGTCTCGATGATGATTGTTGCGGGGGCGGTCAGATGCGGTGCTCGAGCCAGCTCCCCCGCCGCAGCAGGTGCACGGAGAGCAGCGCGCCGAGCGCCTGCCCGAGCGAGTGGCCGGCCAGCATGCCGGACGGACCGAGATGCAGCAGGTGGCCGAAGGCGAGCATGAACGGCACGACCAGTGCCCAGCCGATGAACACCTGCATCCAGAACGCCGGCACGTTGCGGCCCGCTCCCGCGTAGGCCTGCTCCGCCGCCATCGTCAGCCCGAAGAACGGAAGCCCGACGGCCAGGAGGCGAAGGTAACGGGCTCCCTCCGGCGCCAGCGCCGGATCGTCGAAGAAGAAGTGGATGAGCCAGGGCGCGCCGAGGACCACGCCGACCGCGAAGGCCAGCATGGAGTACGCCGCGAGACGGGCGTTGATCACCCCGGCGAGCCACGCCTTGTCGAGCTCGCGGGATCCGAGGTACTGGCCGATGAGCGCGCTGGTGCCGAGCCCCAGGCCGCCGATCAGCATGCCGCCGAAGCGCACGATCTTCTGACCCGCGCCGAACAGCGCGACCGTGGTCGTGCCGAACACCGCCACGAGCTTCACGATCACCGACGCGAGAATGGCGAAGGAGAGCGCGCTCAGCGCCGAGGGCAGGCTGATTCGCATCATTCGCCATGTGTCACGCAGGTCGGGCCACGGGCGGCCGAACCAGCGGACCCGCACGGGCGAACGATGGCTGGCCAGCGCGATCATGCCCACGCCGGTCACGGTGGTGAAGCCCGCCATCGAGGCGATGGCCGCCCCGGCGATGCCCAGCTTCGGGAACGGCCCGATCCCGAAGATCAGCAGGGGATCGAGCACCAGGTTGATGACGGCGCCGACGAGGCTCGTCCACATCCCGAAGCTCGGCCGGCCGATGCCGCGCAGGGCCGTGTACACCGAGAAGCTGGCCAGCGAGATGCCGAGACCGGCGCACTGGATCCAGCCGTAGGAGACGCCGAGGTCACGGACCTCGGGCGTGGCACCCAGGAACGTCAGCGAGAAAGGCAGCAGGGGGATCGCGATTACCCCCATGACTCCGCCGAGGACGAACTTGCCGAGGAACGTGTTCTTGATGGCGACTTCGGTCCCGACGGCGTTTCCTTCGCCGAAGCGCCGGCTGATCACGGCCACGCTTCCCGTGCCGATCAGCTGGTTCGGGAAGGACATCACCGCGATGAACGCACTGAAGACGGTCACCGCCGCGACCGGCTCTTCGCCCAGGCGCGCCAGCCAGAACATGTTGGTCAGGTCATAGATGGTGAGCAGCAGGAAGCTGGCGACGGAAGGAAGTCCCATCGAGAGCACCCGGCCGAGGACGTGCTTCCGGGCGGCTCGATCCAGCGCGTCCTCCCCTCCGCGGCCCGCCCGGACGAGGATCTCGAGGACGCGGGCCGTGGGACGAGTCGGGACCATCGAGGCAGGATAATCCATCCCTGGCGAGGTCGCAGGCGCTCACGCTACAATGACCGCCGGCAGCAGCCGAAAAACCGGGAGTACCCCAGAGGAAGCCCGAGGACGCCCCCCGAATCCTGGAGCGCCGAACGCCTTGTCCACATCCGACACCTCGAGTCGCCCGACTCCGGTGGTCGACGTCATCATCCCGGTCTACAACGAAGAGAAGATCCTCCCGCAGAGCATCAAGACGCTCGTGGGGTTCCTCCGGGAAAACGTCGACGTCCCGTGGCGCGTGCTCATCACCGACAACGCCTCGATCGACCGGACGGAGGAGGTCTCGCGCGCGCTGACGAAGGAGTATCCGGAGGTCGACTACGTGCGCCTGCCGCGCAAGGGTCGTGGCGGCGCGCTGAAGCAGGTGTGGCTGGCCAGCCCGGCGCAGTACGTCACCTACATGGACGTGGACCTCTCCACGCACCTGCGGGCGTTCAACCAGATGCTGGACCTGCTGCGCAACGGCAGCGACGTCGTCATCGGGTCCCGGCTTCGCCCGGATGCGAACACGACACGCAGCCTGAAGCGCGAGATCCTCTCCCGCGGGTACAACGTGCTCGTGCGCATCTTCTTCCGCACGCGGTTCACCGACGCGCAGTGCGGCTTCAAGGGAATGCGCCGCGAGGCCTGCCAGCTCCTCGTCCCCCACGTCGAGGACATCAAGTGGTTCTGGGACACGGAGCTCCTGGTCATCGCCGAGAAGTCGGGTCACCACATCGGCGAAGTGGCCGTCGAATGGATCGAGGATCTCGATACGCGCGTGAAGCTGGTCCAGACGATCTACGACGACATGGTCGCGCTGTTCCGACTGAGCGGTACGCTGTCCGACGTGTTGAAGCGCATCGATGAATCGCGCCCGCGTGGCGGCTGAGGAGCTTACCCGGAGCACATCGGCCGCGGCGCACGGCGTGCTCGCCGCCGCGGGACTCGCCTACCTGCCGCTGATCGCCGCGGCAGCCCTGACCTTCGCGTGCGCTGCCGCCGACCGCGTCTCCTTCGACGACGTCGTGCTGCTTTCGCCGGTAGGTGCGGCCGCGGGGCGCTTCGCCGCGGCTCTCGCGGCCATGGCGGCCGGATACTTCGCCGTCTTCTTCGCTCCCGGGCTTCTCATCCTGCGTGCGCTGCGCTGGCGGGCAGCGACGCCGGTCGGCGGTGTCGTGGCTGCGTTCGCGCTCTCGCAGCTCGGCATGGCGCTGGCGTGGATTGCGGCGCAGGCGGTGACGGAGGGCGTGGCCGGGCGGACGTGCGTGTACCTGACGGCGGCATCGCTCGACGCGGCCGCGTTGCTCGCGGCGGTCTTCGTGCGGCGGCGGGAGGGCGAAGGTCCGGCAGCCGGCGGCGAAGTTCCGGTGAGCGAAGGTCCGACGCTTCGCAGCCGCGAGGTGCTGGCGCCGGCGGCGGCGGCCGTGCTCGTGATCGCGGCGGCCTGGCTTTTCATGCCGGGCAAGATCACGACCGAAGCTCTCGAGGGCGACGCCACCGAAGTGCACGGCTTCGCCACGAGCCTCGTGGAGCGGGCGCTTCCGGAGTGGGATCTGGAGTCGGGCGCGTGGGGCTTCTACCCGACGTTCATGTACGTCGGGTACCCGGTGTTCTGGTCGATCGCGCTGGGTGGGGACTCGGAGGCGGCGGTGCGGCTCCCGGCGCTGCTCTTCCTCGGCATGCTGCTCGTCATGCTGGCGGAGCTCGCGGGGAGGAAGAGCGTAGGGACGGCGGACGGCGACCTGCGTGGGACCGCCGCGCGGGGGGGCGGCGCGCTCGGGGTGCTGCTGCCGCTCGCCTTCGTGGCGTACCTCTCCGTGCAGGTCGGCGCGTACTACTGCGGCTACCATCCCGTGCACGGCGATCTCGGAAGCTCGCCGCTCGAGGAGTGGATGGTGACCGCGCTCGCGGTGTGCGCCATCGTGCTGCTCCGCGACGGGGCGCCGGCGCTGGCCGTGATCCCGGCGTTCCTCTCGGTGCTGACGTTTCCGAGCGGACTGATGTTCGTGGCGCTCGTGGGGGTGGCCGGTGTCATGTCGGCGAGGGGTGCACAGCGCCGCGAGGTCATCAGGTGGGGCCTGCTGCTCGCCGCGGTGCTCGCCGTCTACGCCGTCTCTCTCGTCGTGCAGACGAAGGCGAACGGCACGTTCGACGCGATGATCGGCGAATGGCACCGCAAGTACTTCGCGCGGCGCGCGAGCTTCGGCGCGGAGGAGCCGGCGCGCATGGCGGCGGCGGTCGGCTGGTACGCGCTGCTTGCCGGAGGTGTCCCCGTGCTCGGGTACCTGCTCGCGCCGCGCTGGGACCGCGTGGCGAAGTGGCTCGCGCTGCTGGGCGTTGCCTGGACGCTCTTCTTTGTGCTCTCGCCCGGCAAGAACGTGCACTACTTCCTGCCGTCGGCGCTCCTGCCGGCGGCGGTGCTGCTACGCTGCACGTCGTCGCGGTGGGTGCCGGCGGCGGTGGCGGCGTCGGCGCTCACGTGTATCGCGCTGTGTCGGCCGTCTTCGCCCGAGATCTACACCGCCGACCGCCAGTTCGGCCGGCGCACGCTCTTCCTCACGAACAGCTACCAGGAGGCGGTGCGCTGGTCGCACGTGATCTACAACCTGGTGGAGTACGGCCCGCACTGGGATCCGGGGAAGTCGTGGTCCATCGGGCACCACACCTGGGTGCTGTACGCCGACCGTGGCTTCGACGTGGACGGCGACTACCAGTTCTTCGTCAGCGACGGCCCGGCGCCGCGGCCCGAACTCACCGAGATCACGCGGCTGCCGCTCGAGGGCGGGAAGTCGGCGGTTCTATGGTCTCGGGAAGGCCGCGCGACGCTTCGCCCATGGAAGGACCGCACGTTCGCGACGAAGCGCGAGTTGAGCCGGTTCGACTTCGACATGGGGAAGTGAAGCGGGTCACGCCGGCTCGGCGGGTGCTGCGGTGTGCAGCTCGCCCGGAGCGACGGCGCCGACGCCGGCACCCTCGCCGGTGACGACGCGGCGGTGATAGTCGACCTGCCCGAGATGGTAGGCCAGGTGCGCTTCGAGGTGGATCAGGAAGTCCAGCGTGCGCAGGCGGGAGCCGGCCACCTCCAGCGGATACATCGCGTCGAGCTGCGCCGGCGTGATTCGACGCAACGCGCGCTCCACGTCGGACGAAGCGCGGCGGATCAGGTCGATCAGGTCGGAACGCGGGACGTCCCGGTCGGCGAACTCGGCCGGCCGGTTGCGGACGTAGCCGCTGCCGCCGAGCACGCCGCCGATGAAGTGGCGGAGGTTGCCGACCAGATGCAGGGCGAGCGTTCCCGCGGAGTTCGTGATCCCGGGCGGCGTGTGCCAGATGTCGCGCTCGTCGGCGTAGGCCTGGAGCTCGCGCTCGAGCGCGGCGAGCTCCCGCTGGATCATCCGGCTCAGGATCTCGACGACCGTCATCATCCGCTCCGGATCCGCTCCGGCCGGCAGTATACCGCGGTGGTATAGTCCGCGGCGGAGGGGAAGTCGTGAGGGATCCTCGTGGGGTCTGGATGGCTGCCGGCCCCGTTGCCGTCGTCATCGCCGCTGCCACCGCCGCCCTGCTCTTTTCCACGCAGGGCGCCCGGGCCGAGGAGGGCTGGCTCGGCGTCGTCTTCGCCGATCAGGCGGTGGAGCTGTCGGCCGAGGCGGCCGGGACCGTCGCCGCGTATCACGCCCGTCTCGGGGACCTTGTCCGCACGGGTCAGCCGGTCGTCGCTCTCGAGTCGGAGGAGCTGCGCTCCGCGCGGGCCGGGTCCCAGGCCGCGCTCGACGCGGCGCGAGCGCGGGCGGAGAAGGCCGACGCCGAGCTCGGCGACGCCACGCGGATGGTCGAGCGGCGTCGCGAAGCGCCGGATCTCTTTTCCAGCGAGGAGATCGCGAAGCTCGAGTCCCGGCACCGCGTGGCCGAGGCGGAGCTGGCCGCGGCGCGGTCCGCGGTGGCCGAGCGGGAGGCCGCGCTTCAGGAGATCGAGAGACAGCTCGGCGGGATGACGCTGCGCGCGCCGTTCGACGGATCCGTGGCGCTCGCCCTGCGCGAGGTCGGCGACCGCGTCGCCGCGGGCGAGGCGCTCGTCCGGCTCATCAGCCGCGGCGATCCGTGGATCCGCTTCGCCGTGCCGTCGAGCGAGGCGGCGGGCGTGGCGGCGGGTGGCGCCGTGCGCGTGACGCTTCCGGGCGGCGCGCAGAGCTGGAGCGCTCAGGTGCGGCGCGTGGCGCCCGAGATCGATCCCGCGACCGACATGATCTTCGCGGAGGCGGTGCTGACGCTCGCGGCGGGGGAGGCGGGGCCGAGGGCGGGGGAGGTGGTGCGGGTGAGGGCCGGAGGCTGACGGCGTCGGGTCACGCGCTCATATCGCCCGCGCGCCGACCAGCTCGGCGTAGTGCCCCCCCCGCGCCACGAGCTCGTCATGAGTCCCCCGCTCCACGAGCTGCCCGCGGTCCATCACCAGGATCACGTCGGAGTCCAGGATCGAGCTGAGCCGGTGCGCGATGACGATGCGCGTGCAGTCCAGCGCCCGCAGGTTCTGCTGGATCTTGCGCTCGGCCAGCGCGTCCAGGTGGCTGGTGGCCTCGTCCAGCACCAGGATCGGCGGTCGCCTGAGCAGCGCCCTCGCCAGCGCGATCCGCTGTCGCTGTCCGCCCGCCAAGCTCCCGCCGCCGGACGCCACCGGCGTCTCGTAGCGCAGCGGCATCTCCAGGATGTCGTCGTGGATGTGCGCCAGCTCCGCCGCCCGCTGGATGTCGGCCAGCGGCGTCGCGGCGTCCACCATGGCGATGTTCGTGCGGATGGTCCCTGCGAAGAGGAACGGATACTGCGGCACGAAGCCGACCTGCCGCCGGATCGAGCCGAACTCGTAGTGCGAGAGATCCCGGTCGTCGTACAGGATCTTGCCCTTGACCGGCTCGTACAGCCCGACCAGCAGCCGCGCCAGCGTCGACTTGCCCGACCCGCTGCGCCCGACGATGGCCACCTGCGCTCCGCGCGGGATCGTGAGGCTCACGCCGTCCACCGCCCAGGGCGCGGCCTCGCTGTAGCGGAACGAAACGTCGCGCAGCTCGATTCCCCCGGCGAGCGGCGGCGCCGCCGTCGTCGTCGTGCCCTGCTGCTCCGGCGCGTTCTCCAGCACGTCGTCGACGCGCTCCACGTAGCTCCCGAGGAGCTGGAACTGCAGCGCGGTCTGCACCAGCGACGACAACGGCCCCAGGAACCCCGCGGCCAGCGCGTTCATGGCCAGCATGGTGCCCAGCGTGAGCTCACCCGCGAGCGTCAGGTGCGCGCCGTAGCCGAGCAGCACGAGCGGCGAGGCGGTCGCCAGCGCACTCAATGACGAATCCACCAGCGCCGCGAGCTTCGCCCTGCGGATGGAGATGTTCATCACGTCCACGAGCAGGTTGGACGACTGCTCCAGCGCCCTTCGCTCCGCGCCCGTCGTCTTCAAGGTCTCGATGCCCTCGATCATCTGCACCTGGAAGTTGGACGACGCCGCCTGCGCCTGCAGGTTTTCGGTCATGAGCTCCCGGTAGCGGCGGCGCGTCCCCAGGTAGATGGCCACGCGCAGCGCTCCCAGCGCCAGCACGACGAGCCCGAGCCCGGCGTGGGTGAGCAGCAGCACGATCAGGTAGCCCGTCACGAGCAGTCCGTCGAGCACCGCCGACATCGCCCCGGAAGTGAGCATCTCGCGGATGGCGGCGTTACTGTTGAGGCGCATCACCAGGTCGCCGGTCTGTCGGAGCTGGAAGTACGAGAACGGTAGGCGCAGGAGGTGCTCGAGGAAGTCCAGCGTCATCTGCACGTCGAGCGCCGTTCGCAAGTGCAGCAGGAGGTGCGCGCGCAGGAACGAGGCGAAGAAGCTGAACAACGTGATCCCGGCGATGCCCACGGCCAGCACCTGCAAGAGGTGCAGGTCGGCGCGCGGGACGACGCGGTCGACGACGGCACCGGTGAGCACCGGCAGCGCCAGTGCCAGCACCTGGGCGAAGAGCGAGACGACGACGATGCGGCTCAGGAGCCCGGAGTGCGCCAGTACCTTCGCCACGTAGCGGCGCACGCGAGACTCCCCGCGCGGCACCGCCTCGAAGCCGTGCGACGGCTCGAGCTGCAGCGCCACGCCGGTGAACGCCTTGCTGAAGTCGTCGTGCGGGATGAGGCGGCGGCCGGCCGCGGGATCCACGATCTCGACGCCCTTGCGGCCGATGCGGTCGAGCACCACGAAATGCTTCATCTGCCAGTGCAGGATGGAACCGGTCTTCAAGTAGTCGAGGTCCGAGACGTCCAGGCGCACCGCCTGCCCGCGCAGACCGAACTGGGCCGCGCACTCCACGATGGCGAGCGCGTTCACGCCGTCGCGGCCGGCGAACAGCTTGTCGCGCACTTCGTCCAGCGTCGTCTCCCGACCGTGGTAGCGCAGGACCATGGCCAGGCATGCCGCGCCGCAGTCGGTGACGTGGAGCTGCTGCACGTAGGGAACGTGCCGGCGCTTCGCGCGCGCTTCACCGATGCGCTTGACCGCGGGGAATCGATCCGCGAGCGAGCCCTTCGCCGGGCCGTCGGTCACGAGCCGCGCTCCAGCAGCTCACGCAGTCCTGGCACGAGCGCGACGAGCAGCTTCTCGCGGCGCACCGCGACTTCCGCCTCCGCGGCCATGCCGGGAAAGAAGCGATGCTCCCGCCCTCCGGCGCGGAAGGTGGGGTCGACCAGCGGCGCGTGCGCGAAGACCACCGGTCCGGAGATCGACACGGCGTCCCCGAGCTCGGTGCCGAGGTAGCGCTGCACCGCGCCCGGACCGACCACCTCCTCGCCGACGGTGGCGATCTCCGCGTCGACGTACGCGTGCGAGTAGCCCGGTACTTCCAGCCGCATGACGAGACCGGGGCGAAGCAGCGGGCGGTAGCTTCCCGGCAGGAACGCGACGACCGCGAGCCCGCCCTCTTCCGTGGAGAGCGTGAGCACGCGGTCGCCGGCGGAGAGGAGCTGGCCCGGACGGATGCGAAGGTCCTGGACGCGGCCGTCGTGCGGTGCCGCGACAATGCGCTCCTCGAGCCGTGCGAGCGCTTCCACCATCGCGGGGCGGGCGGCGGCGGCGGCGGCTCGCGCGGCCTGATCCCCCGGATCCCGTAGCACGCGCACGAGCTGCATCTCGAAGTCGGACCGCGCCGCGTCGGCCGCGCTGCGCTCCGCGCCGGCGTAGAACCGCACCAGCTCCTGTCCGGCGGTGACGGCGTCCCCCGGCGCGACGAGCACCTCGTCCACCGTCCCGGCGACGCGCGCGGTCAGGTCGATCTGTCCCTCGGTGCGCACCACCGCCGGACCGGACGCGTACTCGTCCACGCTGCCGAAGAAGCCGTAACCGAGCGCCGCCACGAACGCGACGACCAGGACGTGGTACGTCCACCGCGTCCAGCGGTCTGAGTTCCGCAGAACGGCGCCTTCGCCTTCCCGGCCGCGCGCCGCTTCGCGCAGCGCTTCCTCGCGGAAGAGGTCGCTCGGAGTCACAGCTCCGGGATTCTAAGGACTCCCGGTCGGCCTTGCGAGCCCTGCTTCGCGGCGGCGGTCTCGATCGGCCGTCAGCCCTGCGAGCCCTGCTTCGCCATCTCCGCCATACGCCGGTCCAGCTCCTCCGGGCTGACGTCCTCGACGTGCGTGGCCAGCGTCCAGCGGTGGCCGAAGGGGTCGGTGAACGTGCCGGAGCGGTCGCCGTAGAACTGATCCTGCACCGGGCGCTCCTCCTTCGCTCCGGCGCGGACGGCGCGGGCGAAGGCCTCGTCCACCTTCTCCACGTAGATCATCAAGTGCACGGGCGTCCCGCCGAGGGTCTTCGCGCTGCGAACGTTCATCGCGGGATGCTCGTCGGCCAGCATGATGCGCGCGTCCCGGATGAGCAGCTCGGCGTGGCCGACCTTCCCTCCCGGCGAAGGGATCCGCATGAGCTCCGTCGCTCCGAGGGCCTTTCCGTAGAACTCGATCGCGGCGTTGGCGTCGTGAACGATGAGATACGGCGTGACGGTCTGGTACTCGTCGGGAATCGGCTTGACTGTCATGGATGACCTCCTTCAGCGCCCTGCGGCGGGCGCGTGTCCGTACTTCTGCGTGGCGAAACCGACGATCAGCCCGAGCACGGTGCCCGGCAGCATGATCTCCAGGTAGTAGTGGTTGCCGCTCGCGTCGGGCATCGCGGCGACGAGCCAGGATAGCAGGAGCCCGACCACGAGTCCCGCGCCGAGCCCCACGGCGAGCGACTTCACGCGGCGGGAGACCGCGCCGACGACGAGACCGGTGATCAGCCCCTTCGCCGTCGAGCCGATGACGATTCCGGTGAGCATCGGCTTGACTTCCGGTGCCGAGAGCAGCGCGGAGAATCCGTCGATGATCCCGAGAATGCCGCCGAGCACGAGGCCGAGGACGGGCTTGCTCATCGGGACACCGCGGGGCGGCCCCAGCGAACGGCCGCGTAACCGGTCAAGAGGCCCGTCAGGCATCCCGGCAAAATGATCTTCCAGTAGTACGACGCGTTCTCGTAGTACGTCGCGTTCATGTGCGCGATCGGAGCCGCCAACGCGAGCGCCACGACGAGTCCGACGAGCGCGCCGGTCGGGAACGAGCCCGTCTTGCGCACGAGGAATCCGGTGACGAGTCCCACGACGAGCCCCTTCGCCGTCGAGCCCAGCACGATGCCGAGCAGCTCGGCGCGCAGCTCCGGCGCAGAGACGAACGCGGTGCTGCCGTCGAGCGCCCCGAGCGCCGTACCGAGCAGGATTCCGAGGAGCGGTCGATTCATCCCCACCTCCTTCCGAGCTTCCTTTCCACGACGCGCCGGATTCGTTTACGTCCCGGCGAACAAAAAGACGAGAGCGCGCACGACGACGTAGGCGAGCACGAGCAGGATGGCCGTCCGGTACCTTCGCGCCCAGCGCCCGAGGCGGTCCAGCACTCCCTCGCGGTAGGCGCTGACCGGGTCCCCGTCGATGAAGCGGGTGACGTCCCTGGCCAGCTCGTCGACGCTCTCGTAGCGCCGTGCCGGATCGTCGGCTCCGGCACGCTCGCGGATGGCCCGCGCCGCCCTGGGGGCCGGGCCTGCCCCGTCCAGCAAGTGCCCGAGAATGGCGCCCAGGGCGAAGATGTCGCTCTTGGCGTCGGCCAGGTCGGAGCGCCCGCGGGCCTGCTCCGGCGCCATGTACCCGGGCGTGCCCAGCACGGTGCCGGGCTCCTCGCCGTCGCGCGCGCCCAGCACCCTCGCGACGCCCCAGTCCATGATCAGCACTTCCCCGAACCGCCCGACCATCACGTTCGCGGGCTTCAAGTCCCGGTGCACGACGCCGTGCGCGTGCGCGAACGCGACCGGCTCGCAGATGCGCAGGAAGAGCCGGAGCCGCTCCGGAAGGCTGTCGATCCCGCGCACGTGCTCGTCGAGCCGGCTCCCGCGAACGAGCTTCATCGAGTACCACGCGCGCCCGTCCCCGAGGCGCCCGAAGTCATGCACCGGAACGATGCCGGGATGTTCGAGCCGCGCCAGGATTCTCGCCTCGTGCAGCAGTGGCGGATGTCCGGCGTTGCCGCGAGGATCGTTCAGCACCTTGATCGCCACGTCCCGGTCGAGCTGCCGGTCGGTGGCGCGGTAGACGGCGCCCATGCCCCCACGCCCGATCGGCTCGCGGATCTCGTAACGCGGATCCTCGAGCTCCGGCCAATCGAGGGCGGCGCGGAGGTGCCGGACCGTGTCGTCGGAGAGCCAGGTCACGGGTTCTCGCTCCCGAGGAGGTCGCGCGCTTCCTCCCGGAACTCCGCGTCGCTCGCGCACAGCTCCCGCAGGCGGTCCAGGACGATGCCGCGGAAGCGCTTGCGCACGGCGTGCAGCCGGTTCGTCACTGTGGTCACGTCCAGCCCGTGCTCGCGTGCGAGGTCGCCGTACGATACGCGCTCCGAGGCACCCGGCCCCTCCAGATCGTAGCGGCGGAACATGGCGAAGGCCGACTGCCTGCCTTCGGCCTCGCAGCGCGCGCGGAGCTCGTCCACCGCCAGCGCGAGGAGGCTGCGGACCCACTCGCGGTGGAAGAGCGTCTCCGGATCGGCGAAGTCCGGGACGGCGTGCGCGGCCAGCTCGCCTTCCGCCGTCTCGAAGTCGAGCGGCACGTGGCGAACGTCGCCGCCGCGCTTCAAGCGCCGCAGGGCCTTGCGCTCGTTGGAGACGTAGCCGTCGAGACAGGTGCGCAGCCAGGTGCGGAACTTCGCCTTGCCCGGGTCGTACCGGGCGAGGATCTCGCGATCGATGGCCGAGGCGAAGAAGCCCTGCGTCAGGTCCTTCGCCTCCTCGTTGTCGGCCTTCCAGCAGAGGCGAAGGTACTTGTAGACCGGCTTCCAGTAGCTCGCCACCAGCACGTCGAGCGCGCGCCGGCGCTCGTCCGAATCGGGGCTGCCGGTGGCGCGGACGACGGAAAGCCGGGTCTCCGGAAAGCGGTCCCGGGCGCCGCCCATGTCGGTGTCGCGCTCCATGAGTCCTCAGGGTAGCACGCTCCGGGGGCGCGTCACGGCATCCGGTGATATCCTGCCGCGGGCGATTGGCCGGAGGGACTCCCGTGAGCATGATCCAGACCGCGCCTCGCCTGGCCGCGCTCTTCACCGATCCGCGCAGCCGCCCGATCGGCGTCTTCGATTCCGGCGTCGGCGGGCTCACCGTGCTGTCCGCGCTCCGTGACGCGCTTCCCGGAGAGTCGCTGATCTACCTCGGCGACACGGCGCGGCTGCCCTACGGCACGAAGAGCTTCTCCACGGTCACGCGCTACGCGATCCAGGCCGCGCGCGTGCTCGTGGATCAGGGGATCAAGCTGCTGGTGGTGGCGTGCAACACCGCGTCGGCGCTGGCGCTCGACGATCTGGCCATCGAGTTCTACGACGTTCCGGTGATCGGCGTGCTGCGTCCCGGGGCGGACGCCGCCTGTCTCGGCTCGCCGACCGGGCGAATCGCGGTCATCGCCACGGAGAGCACGACGTCCCACGGCGCCTACGAGCGCGAGATCCGCCGCATCCGCCCCGAGGCGCGCGTCGTGTCCCGCGCGTGCTCGCTCTTCGTGGCACTGGTGGAGGAGGGCTGGACCAAGGGGCCGATCGTGAAGGCCGTCGCGCACGAGTACCTGGATCCGATCTTTGCCGGGGTGGGCGGCGGGGTGGGCGCGCCCGACTGTCTCGTGCTGGGCTGCACGCACTTCCCGGTGCTCGCCGAGCTGCTGCAGGAAGTGACCGGCCCGGACGTCATCATCGTGGACTCCGCGCGGACCACCGCGGAGGCGGTGCGCGAGGAGCTGCGCAAGCGCAACCTCGGGCGCACCGACGAGGCCCCGGCCACGATCCGGCTGATGGCGACCGATTCGCCGGCGCGCTTCGCGCGCGTCGCCGCCAACCTCATCCCGCGGGAGATCCTCCCGGACACGATCGAGCTCGTCGATCTCTGATGAACCACCTCGCGCACGCGCTGATCGCGGTCCGCTCGCGCGGGTCGATTCCCGGCCATCTGCTCGGCGACTTCGTGAAGGGAGCACCGGAAGGCCGCTACCGGGGCGAGCTGCTCGAGGGGGTCCGCATCCACCGCCGGGTCGACGCGTTCACCGACGCCCATCCGCGCATCGCCCTGAGCCTGCGGCGCTTCGACCCGCCGTACCGCCGCTTCGCGGGGATCCTCGTGGACCTCTTCTTCGACCACTTGCTGGCACGCTCGTGGGAGGAGTGGTCGGGCGAGCCGCTGCGGGCCTTCGCCGACCGCGTGTACGCGGAGCTCGGCGCCGCCCGCGGGGAGCTGCCCGCGGAGATGCAGCACTTCGCCGACTACATGACGGCGAGCGACCTGCTCGTGTCCTACCGGGAGCCCGCGGGACTGGCGCGGGCGCTCGTCGGAATGTCCCGGCGAATGCACCGCCCGAACCCGTTGGCCACCGCCGCCGGGGCGATGGAGCGCAGCCGCGGTGGCCTGGAGACCGACTTTCGCGTCTTCTTCCCGGAGCTGCTCCGGGAGTTCGCGCCTGATGCGTGAGCGGACCACTTGCGTTTCCGGTTTCGCACGGCTATGAGGATGGCATGGCCACCGACTCACGTCTGATCGAGTACTACGCGCGCCGGGCGGGCGAGTACGACCGCATCTACGAGAGGCCCGAGCGGCAGGCGGACCTTGCCGAGCTGACTGAGCTGGTCTGCGGCTGGGCTCGGGGGGAGCGGATCCTGGAGCTGGCCTGCGGGACCGGCTGGTGGACGGAGAGGCTGGCCGGAGTCGCCGAGTTCGTGGTGGCCACGGATGCTTCGCCCGAGGTCCTGGCGGTGGCGGCCGCGAGAACGTACGCGCCCGCCCCGGTCGAGCTGCGCCGCGGGGACGCTCTTCGCCCCGGGTCCATCGAGGGGAGCTTCTCCGCGGTCGTGGCGGGGTTCTTCCTCTCGCACCTGCCGAGGGCGGACGTGGCGGCGTACCTCGAAGCGCTCGCGCGGCGCGTGGGGCCCGCGGGCAGCGTGATCCTCTTCGACAACCGCTTCGCCGAGGGGAGCAGCACGCCGCTGTCACGTCGGGACGAAGCGGGGGACACGTGGCAGATGCGCCGGCTCGAGGACGGCAGCGAGTTCGAGGTGCGCAAGAACTTCTTCGACGCGGACGAGTTGCGCGGCCTCGTGCCGGGCGATGCCGTGGCGGTCGAGATCCGGGAGCTGGGCCACTACTGGGCCTTGCGCTGGCGTGTCGGGCGATGAGGGCGATGCTATGAGGGCCGAGCGATGAGGGCCGAGCGATGAAGATCCGCATCCTCACGACCGGCGGCACCATCGACAAGGACTACTTCGACGAGCAGAGCGCCTACGAGGTCGGGGAATCGCACGTGCCGGACATCCTTCGCGACTCCAACGTGACGTTCGACTACGACGTGGTCAACCTGATGCGCAAGGACAGCCTGCACATGACCGACGCCGACCGCCGGATCATCCGCGAGGCCATTGCCGCCAGCGACGTCCCTCGCATCGTGGTGACCCACGGCACCGACACCATGGTGGAGACCGCGAAGGCGCTGATCGGCGTCCCGGGGCGGGTCGTCGTGCTGACGGGATCGCTGAATCCGGCGCGCTTCAAGACGTCCGACGCGGTGTTCAACGTCGCGGCGGCGGTGACGGCCGCGCAGACGCTGGCGGAAGGCGTCTACATCGCGATGAACGGGCGTATCTTCGAACCGCACGAGGTGCGCAAGAACCGGGAGCGAAACCGATTCGAGAAGATCGAGGGCGAGGGTTCCGCGTGAAGACCTTCGAGGAGACCGCCGGCGAGGGGCGCGCGTGAAGAACTTCGAGAGAGCGCTGCGCTACGAGAGCTGGGCGAATCGCCGGGTGCTGGCCTGCCTGCGCGAGCACCCCGGCGAAGCGCGCGGCTGGCGCATCTTCGCGCACGTCCTGGCTGCGCAGGAGCTGTGGCTGGCGCGGCTTCGGGGAGATGACTCCGACGGGATGGAGGTCTGGCCGGAGTGGGGGGCGGACCGGTGCGAGGAGGCGCTGGACCGCGCGGAGGCGGGCCTCGCGGAGTTCGAGCGTGGCATCGGTCCGGAGCTCCTCGAGCAGCGGGTGCTCTACCGGAACACCCGGGGTACGCCGTACACGACGCGCGTGCACGACATACTCCGGCACCTGAACCGGCACGGCGTCTATCACCGCGGGCAGGTCGCGCTGGCGGTCCGACTCGGCGGAGGGTCGCCCGTGAACACGGACTACATCGCGTGGGTCCGGGAGCTCGAAGGGCAGCCGCTGCGATGAGCCGCTTCTCCCGCGACGACATGATCCGCGAGTTCGGCGAGCCGGGCGTTCAGAATCCGCGCGTGGTGGACCTCATCCGCCCGGACCGCGGGCGTGTCCACCTGGTGATGGTCGAGCATCGCCCCTGGACGTCGGAGGAGCAGCTCCGCCAGCTCGAGGAGAAGATCAACCGCTACCTCGGCTACGTGCTGGACGGGTACTTCCTCGACCACTACTCCGAGTATCGCGGCGTGCCGGTCGTCCTGGAGCTCGAGTGCGTCCAGACTCCCCACGGCGAAGTCGTCGAGTTCCTCGAAGAGGCGACCCGGGCGGTCGAGGAAGTCGGCCTCCGCTTCCAGGTCCGCGTCCTGGACGCGCCCGCGGCCTGACGGCGGCGCGCCGCCCCGCTCGAACGGCCACGCCGGCCCGACCACGGTCTCCGACCCGCCCCGGCCCTCGAACCTGATTTTCGATTCGCCTACAGGACAGTTCATTCACAGTCGATTCACCTGTTGACATGGCCGATTCGTAGTTCTATCGTCACTCAATCCACGGGGCTCGTTGAATGATCGACGCAACCGACCGCGAGATCCTCTCGCTCCTGCGCACGAACTCCTGCACGCCGAAGGCGGAGATCGCCCGGCGGGTCGGGCTCACCCCCACGGCGGTCTTCGAGCGGATCCGCAAGCTGGAGGACAAGGGCGTCATCGCCGGCTACCACGCGCACCTGGATCCCAAGGCGTTCGGCCGGAGCCTCCTCGCGTTCGTGTTCGTGACCGACGAGCGTCCCGCGCAGGGCCCCGAGCTCGGCCGTACGCTCGCCGCGATTCCCGGAGTCGAGGAGACGCACGTGATCGCCGGCGAGGACTGCTTCCTGCTGAAGGTGCGCGCCGCGGATACCGAGGCCCTGTACCGGCTGCTCCGCGAGCGCATCGGCTCCATCCCCTCGGTCCGCGGCATCCGCACCACGATCGTGCTCGAGACCGTGAGCGAGGGCGGCGGTGTTTCCCTGAACGAGACGGACGAGGAGGAGGTGGGCGCAGTGCCGCGTCCCACACTGCTGAGCCTCGTCGAGAAGAGGTGCCGGGAGGCGGACTGAGGCGAGGACGCGATGAGCGCGAATCCCGTTCCGTGGCTCGAGAGGACGTTCGAGGTCGATCCGTCGGCCGACCGGGAGGGCCTGCTGCGGCGGCTCCGCGGCGCGCCGGATCGGCTGATGACGCTCGTCGCCGGGCTCTCCCGTGAGCAGCTCATCCACCGCCCCGGCGAGGCCTGGTCGATCCAGGAACACGCCGGGCACCTGCTCGACCTCGAGGACCTTCATCTCGGCAGGCTCCGCGACCTCGCCCGAGGAGCGAAGGAGCTTCGCCCGGCGGATCTGTCGAACCGCCGCACCTACGAAGCGCACCACAACGACGACACGATCGGCTCGATCCTCGCCGACTTCCGCTTCACGCGCGAGGTTCTCGCCGAGCGGTTCGAGGAGGCGGATCCGGTGTTCCGTGCCGTCCACCCCCGGCTCGGCACGTCGATGGGCGCGGTGGATCTGCTGCGTTTCGTGGTCGAACACGACGACCATCACCTGCAGGTCGCCGAGCGGTTGGCGGAACGCTGGACCGCGGGAGACCCCGATGGCGACTGAGCGGTTCGTGGCGTCCGAGCGCTCGCTGGAGATCCGGGGCAAGACCTACGTGGACGCTGCGCCGACTCGTGTCTGGGAAGCGTTTGCCACCGCCGAGGGTCTCGACGGCTGGTTCACGCGCGGCGCGAGCGCGAACGTTCGCCCGATGGGCCACATCCACTTCCGCTGGCGGGCGTGGGGTCCGGACCGCGTGAACCTGGACGCGTACTGCCCGGTGCTCGACGCGCAGCCGCCGTCACGCCTCGTGTTCCAGTGGGCGCCGCTGCCGGGAGCACCGGACCGGCCCACGACGATCGAGATCGACTTCGAGCGGCGCGGCAGCGGCACCATCGTGCACCTCAAGGAGCACGGCTACCCGCTCACCGCGGAAGGGCTGCGCGCGCACCGCGAGTGCGCGGTGGGCTGGGGCGAAGCGCTGACGCTGCTCAAGTTCTGGGTCGAACACGGCTTGCGCTACGAGAGCCCCCCGATCGTCCGGCCGAGGCGTCGCGCGCACCGCTGACGCCGTTCGACGTCGTCGCCGCGGCAGGGTGCCCATCCGACCTTCGTCGATCCGCCCCTCGTCAATTCGACGACGCCGGCTCCGATGCCTCCGACTTCTCGGCGCGGTCGCCGTCGTCGAGCAGATACGTCTCCCAGAACAGGGCCTGCGCCCAGAGCATCCAGTCCGAGTTCGACTTCTTCGCGAACCCGTGACCCTCGTCCTTGGCGAGCATGTACCAGGCGGGGTTGCCGTTGCGGCGGACGGCCGCGACGATCTGCTCCGCCTCCGACGCCGGCACGCGCGGATCGTTCGCGCCCTGGACCACGAAGAGCGGCACGTCGATCCGGTCCACGTTGTTCGTGGGCGAGATGCGCTGCAGGAACTCGTTCATCGCCGGGTCACGCTCGTCGCCGTACTCCACGCGCCGCAGATCGCGCCGGTACTCGGCGGTGTTGGTCAGGAACGTCACGAAGTTGGAGATGCCCACCTGGTCGATGCCCGCGCGGATGCGGCTGCCGTAGTGCATCAGCACGGCCAGGGCCATGTAGCCGCCGTAGGATCCGCCGGTCACGCCGACGCGGGTGGCGTCCAGATCCGGCTGCGTCTCGATCCAGTCGAGCAGCGCTCCGATGTCCTTGACCGAGTCTTCGCGAAGGAATCCGTCGTCCAGCTTGAGGAACGTCTTGCCGTAGCCGGAGGAGCCGCGCACGTTCGGGTAGATGACCGCGCAACCGAGCTCGGCGACCTCGTACTGGCTGGTGTACGAGAACCAGGCGCCGGCCTGGCTCTCCGGCCCGCCGTGAATGCGGATCACCACGGGGAACGGCCCGTCGCCTCGCGGCTTGTACACGAACGCCGGGATCGTGCGACGCTCGCCGTCGGCGTCGGTGTCGAACGTCGGGACGTGGACGAGCTGCGACGGCACGAACTCGGAGGGATCGAGCCCGCCGACCTCCGCGGTCGTCCACCGCGTCGTCTCGCCGCGCTCGAGATCGACGGTGTACACGTCCTTCGGGCTGAGCGGGGACTCGAGCGAGAGAGCGAGCTGCCGTCCGTCCGGGCTGAAAGCGAGGTTGGTCACGATGCCTTCGGGAAGATCGATCCGCTCGGGGTCACGGCCGCGCGTCTTCATGACGTACGCTCCGTACCGCCCGCCCTCGTTGACCGTGAACGCTATGCGCGACCGGTCCCGCGACGCCGCCAGCGAGTGCACGTCCCAGGGAATGTCCGCCGTGATCGGCACCTGCTCGGTCGAGCCGATCTTCGTCCAGCGCAACGTGCGGTTCTCGGAGCGTTCATCCGACACGAAGTACACGCCGGTGCCCTTGGCGTCGAACACGGCGCTCTCGTAGTAGATCGGTGCCCCGTCCACGACCGCGTGACTCGCGACCGGTGTCCGTGCTCCGGACTCCACGTCGACGACCCACACGTAGGTCTCCGTGGCGGACACCGAGTGCATCACCAGCACGCGGCGATCGTCCGGCGACCAGTCCAGCGCCGTCCAGTATCCCTCCGCCTCGACCAGCAGGCGCTTCTCCTCGGCGCGGAGCGGATCCATCATCCATACGTCGTGGTCCTTTCCGTTGCGCGCCGTGCTCCGCCAGGCCACGCGGTCCCTGCGGTTGGACCAGGTCGGCGTCCCGTTCTGGCTCTTTCCGTCGGTGAGCAGCGTCTCGCGGCCGCGGCGAAGATCGAAGCGGAAGATCTGCGCGTACTCGTTGCCGCCGGAGTCGCGGTTGAACAGCAACCAGTCCGAGGATCGGCCGAACGAACCGCCGTCGACCGGATCGGAGAAGAACGTCAACTGACGGCGGGCGCCGCCGGGTACGGCGACGTGGTGCAGCTGGTCGGACTCGGCGAACCGCGTGCGGATCAGGACACCGCCGTCGGGTGCCCAGTCGGCGAAGGTGGCGCCGCGCACGTTCTGGTACTGGTTCGTACGTTCGACGATCCGCTGCGGGATCTCCGGGATCCCGTCCAGCACGAGCTGTCCGACCTCTCGGACGTCCGGCCGCGCTTCCGTCGTGACACCCATCAGGATGGCGACGGCGAGACGGACCGTTCCGGGCACGTTTCTCATGACTCCGCTCCTCGAAAAGTACGCGGCAAGGGATCGATCCTGAACGGAACTTGACACTCCTCCGTCCGAACATCAAGCGGCCCATCGGCCGGACGGGACGTGGTAGAACTTCCTCACGGGTGAGGAGTTTCCAGCGCGCGGACCTTCACCCGTTCCTCGAACAGCGGTAAGGACCATGCCCCTGCATCGTTCCGCTCTCCTCCCACGCTGGAAGGCTCCCGCGGGTTTGCTCTTCGCCGTGGTGCTTGCCGGCGGATGCGGCCGTTCCGAAGACCAGGCCCCGGCCGGCCACGGCGCCCCCGGAGCGGCCGCGGCAGGCGAGAGCGGACCCCCCGGCGAGGGCGATCGCCCCGCGGTCCCGGTCGCCGTGGAGCGCGCCAAGGTCGGTCAGGCCGCCTCCTACTACAGCGCCACCGCCACCCTCGAAGCCGCGAGCCACGCCGAGATCCTCTCCCGTACCACCGGTGTCGTCCGCGAGATCCAGCGGGAGGAAGGGGACCTGGTTCGCGAAGGTGACACTCTTTTACTTCTGGAAGACGACGAGGCGAGGCTCCGTGTTCAGCAGGCGGAGGCGAACCATCGGCTGGCGAAGGCGGACTTCGACCGCCGCAGCGCGATGCTGGAGGGCGGGCTCCTCTCCGCGGGAGAGTTCGAGACGACGCAGGGAACGCTCGAGGTCCGCGAGGCGGAGCTCGGGCTGGCCCGCGTGGCCCTGGCGCACACGCGCATCGTCGCGCCGTTCACCGGCCGCGTCGTCCGCCGGCACGCCGAGCTCGGCGCGAACGTGAGCGCCGGCGCGCCGCTGTTCGAGATGATGGACGTGACCCCGTTGCTCGCGCGCATCCACATCCCGGCGAAGCGGATGGGGTACGTCGTCGTCGGACAGCCCATCGAGATCCGCGTGGATTCGATCGACGACACGCTCGACGGGGTCGTGAGCCTGGTCAGTCCGATCGTCGACGCCGCCACCGGAACCGTGAAGGTCACCGCCGAGATCGCCCGCTATCCGGAGGACACTCGCCCCGGAGACTTCGCCGAGGTTCGCATCGTCACGGCGAGGCACGACAACGCCGTTCTCGTTCCCAGCACGTCTCTCTTCGAGGAGCAGGGCGAGAGCGTCCTGTTCGTCGTCCAGGACGGCAAGGCGGCGCGGCGCGTGGTCGAGCAGGGCTTCATCGACGGCGACTTCACCGAAATCGCCCAGGGCGTGAGCGAAGGCGACCTCGTGGTGACCAAGGGGCAGCGCCAGATCCAGGACGGGGCCGCGGTCAGCATTCTGGAAGGGCCGCCGGACGTGATCGCGAAGTCGGCGGAACCGGAGGCAGGCGCGAAGCGGGACGCGTCGTGATCTCGGCGGTCGTCGCCTTCGCGGTCCGAAGGCGCGTGACCGTCCTCATGGTGGCGCTGGCGGTCATCGCCTTCGGCGGCGTCGGTTTCTCTCGCCTGCCCCTCGACCTGCTTCCGGACATCAGCTACCCGTCGATCACCATCCAGACGGAGTTCCCGGACACCGCGCCCGGCGAGGTGGAGACACTCGTCACTCGCCCCGTCGAAGAGGCGGTCGGCGTCCTCCGCGGATTGCAGGAGATCCACTCCGTCACGCGGGCCGAGCGGTCCGAGGTGACCCTCCAGTTCGACTGGGGCGCGGACATGGACGACCTCTCGCTGGAAGTGCGCGAGAAGCTGGACCGCCTGGAGTTCCCCGAGGAGGTGCAGGCTCCGGTCGTGCTTCGCTACGACCCGGCGCTCGATCCCATCATCCGGCTCGCGTTGACCGGGCCGGACGATCTGCGCCTGCTCCGGCGCGTGGCCGAGAAGGAAGTGAAGGAGGATCTGGAAACGCGCGAGGGTGTCGCCGCCGCCGTCGTGAAGGGCGGCGAGGAGGAGGAGATCCAGATCGAAGTCGATCAGGGGAAACTCTCCGCCATCGGCATCACTCCGGAAACGCTCGGCGAGATCCTCGCGACGTCCAACATCAACCGCCCCGGCGGCTCGCTGGAGTCGGTCGAGAACCGGTACCTCGTCCGCACGCTGAACGAGTTCGATTCGCTCGACGAGATCCGGGAGCTGCCGGTCAACCCGCCGGGCACGCCCCCGGTGCGGCTCGCGGACGTGGCCACGGTCACCTGGGGAGTGAAGGAGCGCGAGGAGATCACCCGGGTCGACGGCCGCGAGTCGGTGGAGATCGCCGTCTACAAGGAGGGCGACGCGAACACCGTCGCCGTGGCGGACGCGGTGGCGGAGGCGCTGGAGTGGCTCGGCGAGGAGCTGCCCAAGGGCATGGAGCTGACCGTGCTCTTCGACCAGTCGCGCTTCATCCGCCAGTCCATCGACGAGGTGCAGAGCGCGCTGTGGATCGGCGGCGGCCTCGCCATCCTGGTGCTGTATCTCTTCCTTCGCAGCATCCGGCCCACGCTGATCATCGCCACGTCCATCCCGCTCTCGATCCTGTTCACGTTCATGCTGATGTACCGGCTCGACGTTTCGCTCAACATCATGTCGCTCGGCGGTCTGACGCTCGGGATCGGCATGCTGGTGGATGCGTCCATCGTGGTGCTGGAGTCGATCCACCGGCGTCGCCAGGAGGGGTTGCCGCTGGCGAAGGCCGCCATCGAAGGAACCGCGGAGGTCGGGGGCGCGGTCGCCGCCACCGTCCTCACGACCGTCGCGGTCTTCTTCCCCATCGTGTTCGTCGAGGGCATCGCCGGACAGCTCTTCCGGGACCAGGCGCTCACGGTGACGTTCAGCCTGCTCGCTTCGATGGTGGTGGCGGTGACGATCATCCCCATGTTCTCGTCGATCGGGGACGCGAACGTGGGGACGGAGCCGTCGCGTCGCAAGAGCCGCCCGGCCAAGTCCGAGAAAGCTACGCTCGGCCGACTGTCGCAGCGTTACGAGCGCGTCATCCGGGGAGCGCTGGCGCGGCCGGGGCTCACGCTGACCATCGCAGGCGTGCTGTTCCTCGCTTCCCTCGCGGTGATCCCGACCCTCGGCACCGAGCTCATCCCGGTGCTGACCGAGGGCGAGTTCTACTTCGAGGCGGTCCTTCCCGAGGGCACGCCGCTGGCCGCCACCGATCGTGTGATCGCGCGCATGGACGAGGCCGCGCGCGCGGAGCCGGCCGTCGAGCAGACCTTCGCGACGATCGGCAGCCGGCTGGTCTCGGGTGGGCTCGCGCTGAAGACGAGGGACGAGAACCTCGGCCAGCTCAACCTCGTCGTCGGCGACCGCTCGGACGAGACCCAGGAGCTGGCCATCGCGGACCGCCTGCGCGAGCAGTTCTCCCGCATCCCCAATCTGGTCACCAAGTTGGGCCGGCCGTCGTTCTTCAGCTTGAAGACCCCGGTGGAGCTCGTCTTCTACGGAGAGAACCTGGAGGAGCTACGCGACTACACGCTCGGACTCCTCCCCGCGGTCCGCGAGGTACCCGGGCTGGTCGACGTGCGAGCCTCGCTCGAGTCGGGTAACCCCGAGCTGACCGTGCAGTTCGACCGCGACCGGCTCGCCGCGCTCGGTCTGTCCATCGCCGACGTCTCCTCCGGACTCCACGACCGCGTGAACGGTACGGTGGTTTCGCGGTTCCGCGAGGAGGATCGCGACATCGACATCCGGCTGCGCAACCGCGAGCAGGACCGGGACACGGTCGGCGACATCGAGAACCTGGTCGTCGCCGAGCGCGACGGAGTCCCGGTCACGCTGGCCGCCGTCGCCGACATCACGCCGGCGCGCGGTCCTGCGGAGATCCACCGCATCCAGCAGAGCCGCGCGGCGATCGTGACCGGGGAAGTCGCCGGGCGAAGCGTCGGCGCGGTGAACGAGGATCTGGAAGCGCTGGTCCTCGCCAATCGGCCGCCGGCATCCATCACCTGGGAGCTCGCCGGGCAGAACCGCGAGATGGAGCGCTCCTTCGCGAGCCTGCGCTTCGCACTCCTGCTGGCGATCTTCCTCGTCTACCTGGTCATGGCCGCGACGTTCGAGAACCTGGTGCATCCGTTCATCATCCTGTTCACCATTCCGCTGGCGCTCGTCGGCGTGGTGCTGGGACTCGTGGTGGGCGGTTTCACGCTCAGCGTGATCGCCATGCTCGGCGCGATCCTGCTGGCCGGCGTCGTCGTGGACAACGCGATCATCCTGGTGGATGCGATCAACCGCTTCCGCAGGGACGGCGTGGACAAGCGCGAGGCGATCGTCGCCGCGTGCCACGTCCGGCTGCGCCCGATCTTGATGACGACGCTCACCACCATTCTCGGCCTCGTCCCCATGGCAATAGGCTTCGGGGAGGGCGCGGAGCTGCGCCAGCCGCTCGCCGTGGTGGTCATCTTCGGACTGGCCGTCGGAACGGCGCTCACGCTGCTCGTCATCCCCGCCGCGTACCTCGTGGTCCCGACGTCCGTCGCCGTGGAACACGAGGAGGATGCGCCGGAGCCGGGGCGAATCCCGCGCGTCACCGGAGGCGAGCCTCTCCCGGAGCGTGCCACATGACGCTTCCCGAACTGGCCATCCGGCGCCCGATCACCGTCCTGATGCTGCTCGTCTCGCTCGTGGTGATCGGTTCGATCGCGCTGAACCGCCTGCCGCTCGCGTTCCTCCCGGAAGGCGAAGAGCCGCAGATCTGGGTCGTCGTCCCCTACCCGAACGCTTCGCCGAAGACCATGGAGCGGTCCATCCTGCGGCCGATCGAGGACGCGCTCGGTTCCATCGGCGGGCTGCAGCACATGTGGTCCACCTGCGACGGGAACGAGGCGAGGGTCAGCCTCTTCTTCCGGTGGGACGAGGACATGGCCACCAAGCGGGTCGAAGTCCGCGAGCGTCTCGACCGCGTACGCCCAGACCTGCCCGAGGACGTCGACCAGATCCACATCTCCCGCAACTGGGACGTGGGCCGCACCGGGGAGACCATCCTGGAAGCGCGCATCGCTTCGGGACGGGACCTCAGCCACGGTTACGAGCTGCTGCACACGCGCATCGTGAAGCCGCTGGAGCGCATCCCCGGCGTCGCGTCGGTGAACCTGGACGGGGTCAACCCGCGCGAGGTCCGCGTGAATCTGAAGCTCGCCGAGCTGGCCCGCTACAACGTGGACGTCCGCGACGTCATGACCGCCCTGCGCGAGAACAACGAGGACCGCTCGATCGGCGAGCTGCGCGGGAGCGACCGCGTGCTGATGGTCCGTGTGGACGGTTCGTTCGGGAAGCTTTCGGACATCTCCGACCTCGTCGTCGGAGAGGGCGGGATCCGGCTCTGCGACGTCGCCGACGTCTCCTACGAGGAACCGCCACTGGAGTACGGGCGGCACCTGGACGGGCAGTTCGCGCTGGGGATCGACGTCGCCCGCGAGGCCGGCGCGAACACCGTGGAGATCTCCCAGGCGATCAAGGAACGCGTCGCGCAGATGGCCGAGGACCCGGAGCTGGAGGGCGTCAACTTCCTGATCTGGGAGGATCAGGGCGCGGAGATCCTCAAGACCATGCGCGACCTGCGCAACACCGGGATCATCGGCGCGCTGCTGGCTTCGGTCGTCCTGTACGTGTTCCTTCGCCGGTTCTCGTCGACGGTCTTCGCCGTGCTGTCCATTCCCTTCTCGCTCATCGTGGCGTGCGGCATCGTCTGGGCGAAGGGTGGCACGCTCAACACGCTGACGCTGCTGGGCCTGATCGTCGGCGTCGGCATGCTGGTGGACAACGCCATCGTGGTGATGGAGAACATCAATCGCCACCGGGAGAACGGTCTGCCGCCACGCCAGGCCGCTCTGATCGGCGCGCGGGAGGTCTCGGTGGCGGTGGTGTGCGGGACGGCCACGTCGGTGATCGTCTTCCTGCCGATCATCTTCAACCGGCCGGATGAGATGAACCGCTACCTGCGGGAGCTCGGCCTCACCGTCACCTTCACCCTGATCGCCTCGTTGTTCGTGAGCCAGACGCTCATTCCGCTGGCCATGAGCCGCTTCGTGCGGGTCAAGAACATGCCCCCCACGCGGTGGATGGTGGCGCTGCAGGACGGCTACAGCAACCTCCTCGCTCTGACCTTGCGGCATCGCTGGATCGCGCCGGTGGTCGGATTGGCGGTGATCGGTTCCGGCTGGTACCCGTACGGCAAGGTGGACAAGAACTTCGAGGCCAGCGAGGCCGAGATGTTCGTCAGCATGAACTACCGGATCGACCAGCCGATGTCGCTCGAGCGGAAGGAAGAGCTCGTCACTCGGGTCGAGAGCCTGCTGGAGCCGTATCGGAAGGAGCTGCACGTCGACTCGATCTACAGTTTCTGGAGCGAGAACTGGGCGATGACCCGCTGCTACATGGAGGACGGGCACACCAACGAGGAGGAGATGAACCGCGTCCGCCAGAAGCTGCGCGAGGTGGCGCCGGAGATCCCGGGCGTGCGCCTGGAGGTGCAGGACTCCGGCCGGTTCTGGGAACGCAACAGCGGAAAGAGGCTGGGTTTCCGCCTCTCCGGTCCGGACAGCGAGGTGCTCACGGAGCTGGCGCTGGACGCGCGCCGGCGCCTGGAGACGCTCGACGGGCTCTTCGACTTCTACACCACGGCGGAGGGCGGTCGGTACGAGGTGCAGACGCGCATCGACCGGGACCTGGCGCGGGAGTACGGCGTGGGCGTGACGCAGGCCGCCGACGTCGTCGACTACACGTTCCGGGGCCGGCGGCTGCCGCGGTACCGGGGGCACGAAGCGGTGGAGGAAGTGGAGATGAGCCTGACGCTCGACGAGCGCGAGGACGAGAGCATCGAGCAGCTCAAGAACCTGCCGCTCGTGCAGGGCGGCGCGGAGGATCGCCGCGCGATCCCGCTGGCCACGGTGGCGGACTTCGCCGTGGTGCAGGGCCCCGAGGACATCCAGCGCGACAATCGCGTGACCGGCGTGTGGATCGGCGCGCGGTTCGAGGAGGACACCGAGGAGGAGCACATGGCTCGGTCGGAAGCCGTCCTCGACGACATCATCCTCCCGTACGGATACGAGTGGGACCATCACCAGTTCATTCGGCACGAGGAGGAAAGCCAGACGGAGTTCCTGATCACGCTGCTGCTCGCGCTCGGACTCATCTTCGCGGTGATGGCGGCGCTGTTCGAGTCGATGCGGCAAGCGCTGTCCCTGATGGTGTCGCTGCCCTTCGCCGTGGCCGGCGCGGCGTGGACGCTGTGGCTCACCGGGACGGACTTCGACCAGCCGGCGTCGGTGGGCCTGCTGCTTCTCCTCGGCATCGTGGTGAACAACGGCATCGTGATGATCTCGCACATCAACCACTATCGCCGGGAAGGCATGCCGCGCGAGGCAGCCATGGTGCGCGGCGGCCGCGAGCGCCTGCGGCCCGTGATCATGACCGCCTTGACCACGCTGCTGGGACTCCTGCCCATGGTCGTGCAGCGGCCGAGCCTCGCCGGCGTCTACTACTACTCGATGGCGCTCGTCATCATGGGCGGTCTCATCATCTCGACGATCCTCACGACGATCCTGCTGCCCACCACAGTCTGCCTGACCGAGGACGCACTCGGTGCGATCAGCCGGTTCAGCCGGTGGCTCGCGCGCTCGTTCCGAGGAGTCGTGCTGCGCGCGCCGGCGCGGGCGAGCTGACGGGGCGGCACCGCTCGCTTCGTGGCGGCTCCGCTCCGCCGTCCGTGGCTCCTGGGCCGCGACGACGCTCGTGCGAACGAAGCGGAACCTGCCGCCCCCGAGCGAGGCGAGCGGAGCGAGTTCCGCGGTCCGGAAGCTCTAGCCGCCGATCGCCGGCGCGGCCGATCGGCCAGGCGGCACCTGACCGTACGCGCGCCACTCGTCGATCGCCGAGGCGCGGCGAACGCAGCCGATCGTGCAGCGCGCCTCGCAGCCCTTGCGCTCGAAGAACGCCCGGCGCAGGTCGTCCCTGGTGTAGTCCATGAGACGGATCCCCGGTTCCCCGCGCCGCTGGCTGCAGTAGTTCACGAAGCCGTCCTCGTCGATGTACAGATAGCGGCTTCCGGCCCGGCACTTCCACGATGACTCACCCTCGAGCAGCATCCGCCGCTCCCACCCTTCGCCGAACTGGTGGAAGAAACTCTTGCGCAGGCCCTTGCGGATCTCCTGCCAGAACCCGGCGAGGTCCGATCCGATCAGGCCCGGATCGAGCTGGCCGTTCCCGTCGTGCAGCATCTGCACGGTCATGTAGAAGCCCATGGACTGGATCTCGGTGACCAGCAGACGCGTCTGTTCCTTGGTGCACGAACCGAGCACCGCGTTCACGTTCGTCGGGAACTTCGCGTGCTCGGCGAGCAGCGCCAGCTTCGGTTTCAACACGGACCAGGACTTCTGCGACGTCTCGTTCGGCTCGAGGTTGTCGATCGAGATCTGCAGCAGCGTGAGCCGGGCGTCGTTGAGCAGCTCGATGCGCTTCTTCGTCAGGCAGTAGCCGTTGGTGATCGACGTGCAGATCATGCCTCGCCCGACCGCATGAGCGATGATCTCGTGCACCTTCGGATGCATCAGCGGCTCGCCGCCGGTGAGCGTGAGCACCAGCGTGCCCAAGTCGGCGAGCCGGTCGAGGCGCGCCTTCAGCTCGTCCAGGGGAACGGGCGCCGAGACGTGGTCGTACTCGTTGCAGTACCCGCAGGACAGGTTGCAGCGCCGCGTGACCACGAACTGCACGTGCGACGGCGTGACGTACGGGCGAAGGATGACGCGTGCCGCGCGGGCCAGCGCTCCGGGAAGTGGTTTGGGAACGAGCATCGGCGGATTGTGCTTCGGATCCGTCGAAGGGGCAAGCGCTACCGGAGCGAAAGTTCGAGGCGCCCGCGCGCGGCGAGCGCCTGGGTGGCGATACAGCGCCAGGAGAGAGCGGCGGAACGCGTAGCCGAGCGGCTGCGCGCGCGGGACAACGCGAGGGCCGGAACGGCCAGGCGAAGCACGTCCGCCGGAGTTCCGCACTCCGTGAGACAGTCCTCCAGAAAGCCGAGGACCAGCGTGCGAAGCGGTCCGTCGTCGAGGAAGGCGCGGCGGAATCCGCCGGCCGCGTCGTCGCCGCGGAGCTGGCCGAGGCGGACTGCGATGTCGAGCGCGAACGCGACCGGATCGATCCACGAGAACTGGTGCAGCCGCCCGTGCTCCCAGTCGACAGCGCCGAGCTCGCCCGAGTCCCCGAGGAGATTCCCGGCGCCGAGGTCCCCGTGCGAAACGGCGGCGAGGCACGTCGTCCCGGCGCGCGCTTCGATGGCGGCGATGAGCGTCTCGATGTCGCGGGTCTTCGCGCCGCCGCCCTCGCTCTCCAGCGCCGCCAGCGCGGCGCGCAGCACCGGTTCCCACATCGCGGCCTCGCCGGCCTCGAAGAGGCCCGTCGCGCGCCAGATCTGTCCGAGCCAGTCCCTCGCGTCGTCGAACAGACGGCGGGCGTCGTCGACGTCGGCGAAGGCGCGAAGTTGGTCGGCGAGCGGCTCGCCCGGGATCACGGACTGCACCGTGAAGAGCCGGTCCCCGTCGTCTTCGAGCAGGAGCGCCCGCGGGAAGCGCCGCCCGGCCAGCCGCGGCGCGGCCTCCTCGAGCTCGCGGAGGAGCCGGTGCTCCCTCTCCGCGCGGGCACGCGCGGCTCCGCTGCGCGGGAACTTGGCGATCAGCGCCGGATGCGAATCACCGGAGGGAAAGACGCGGACCAGGGCGCGGCCGGCCCGCCCCATTCCGTCGTCGCAGAGGTGGAAGGAGAGATCTCGCGGCGCCGCTCCGGGGATTCCGAGCTCCCGCCAGCGGCCGAGAACGGCGCCACGCAAGCGGTCGATCATGCGCCCTTCCCCGAGCGCGCGACGACCGCGAAGTGAGGCACGAGCCGCGCGGCGATTCCACCGCGCAAGCGGTGTCCGAGACGCGAGCGTTTCGCCAGCCACCAGTCCAGCGCCTCCGGGCCGTCGAGCGGCAGCAGCTCACGCGGCTGATGCGCATCCGGAAACGCGGCGTGGAAGCGGAGCGCCTCGAATCCGGCCGTGCGGAAGATCTTCGCCCATCCGTCGAGTCCATGAGGGGCGTGACGCGGGGCGGCGTGCTCCCGGCGGCCGGGGAAGAGCGCGCCGAACCGGTTCGCGACCGGGGCGAAGAGCGCGCCCCCGGGCAGGAGCTTCCGGCGGATGCGGCGGAGCCGCGCGATCTGCTCGCCGTTCGTGCCGCCGAGGAGGTCTCCGCCGAGCACCGCAAGGTCGAACTTCCCGTCGCGGAAGGGGATCGCTTCGGCGCGGGAGACGACCGCCACGATGTTCGCGCCGCCGATCGACCGCGCCCGCTGGAGACTGCGCTCCACCACCCCGACCTGCTCGGCTTCGCCGGCGATGACGCGCGTCACGCCTCCCGCGACCGACCCGATGACCAGGACGCGCACTGCATCGGCGGGAAGCAGGAAGCGCCAATCCGCGTGCGCGTCGTCGTCCTCTTCGGCTGCGTCTCCGCCGGCGGCGTTTGCTGCGGCGTCGGCCGCTGCTGCGGGCGGTTCCTCCGACGGCACGGCGAAGAGGGGCACTCCGTCCCGGCACTCCCACTCGTCGCCGCAACGCAGGCAAGCGATGCCGGCCTCGTCACGGTGGAGCAGGGTGCCGTCGTCGGGGCAGACGAGGTCGGTGGCGCGAGGCAGGGCGGCGAGCTCGGCGAGGGCCATGATTCCTCCGGGTCGACGCTCTTGCTTCGGCAAACGGGGCGGGCGACTTTCGTCAGGACTTGCGGGGTTTCAGCGGGATCGGCAAGCCCTGGCGGCTCAAGGAGTTGAGGCGACCTTCCGCCGCACCCGGGCCAGGTCCTCGGCGGCCTGTCGCAGGATCTGGGAATCCGGGTGCCGCGCCCGGCCGGCCGCGAAGATCGAGTCCGCGCGGTCGTGCTCGGAGAGCTTCACGAGGACGTCGCCGAGCGCGAGGAATCCGTCGTGGCACGACGGATCGAGGCGAAGCGACTCGAGCGCGTCCTCGTGTGCGGGCTCGAGGTCCCGCGCCCGCGTCCGCACGCGCGCGCGCAACGCGTGGAATTCGGCGCGGCGCGGTTCGCGACGGAGCGCCTCGGAGATCGCGACCTCCGCGGCCTCGAGATCGCCGGCCTCGAGGTACAGCCGCGCGACGTTCGCCGGCGGATCGCCGTACTCGGGATCCACTTCGGCCGCGCGCCGGTACAGCGCGAGGGCCTCGGCCACGCCGCCGTGCCGCGCGCGTGCTTCTCCCCTCCCGTTGAGCGCCTGGGAGAGCACGTCGGCGACGGCGGGGTCTCCGCTTCGGAGCCGCCACGCTTCCTCGGCGGCGGCGAGGCCCGCCTCGCCCTCGCCCGCGCGGAAGGCCAGGCGCGCCTGCGACTCGAGCTCCCGCACGCGCCGTGCCGCCGGAAGCTGCGCAAGCAGACCCTCCGGCGCGGCCGCCACGAGCTGCTCGACCCCTCCGGCCGCCGCGTGCAGCCCCGTGTACAGCTCGGGAAGCGTGTCGCGGTAAAGCAGCTTCGGCGCCTGGAACTCGAGCAGCAGGTTGTCGTCGGTGTTCGCCGCGGCTCCGCCGACGTAACGGTCCAGCGCCTCTCCGGCGAGCAAGCATCGGGATGCGAACGTCACGAGATCCGGCGTGCCGCTCTCTCGAAGCAGTCGGCGGATGTCCTCGTGCTGCGCAGCTTTCGCCAGGACGCGCTGTGCATCGATGGAGAGAGTCTCGTCGCCGGCCAGGATGACGAGGTCGCCCCAGCCGGCGCTCCACAGCGTCACCCGGGCGAAGTGCAGGCGGGCGGCGGCGAGCACGCCGCGGAGCGCCTCCGGGGAGAGTGAGTAACCTTGGAGCCAGGACGCGAAGAGCCCGCCCGGCGAAAGGCCCTCACGACACGCGGCGAAGAACTCCGCGGTGAGCAGCGACGACGCTCCCGAGACCCATACGTTCGACGGATGCGAGATCACCGCGTCGAAGGTCCGGCCGGACAGCGCGAGGTGGTTGCGTCCGTCTCCCACCACGATGCGCGCGCGCGGATCGTGCAGCAAGCCGCGATTCGACTCCTCGAACCACGCGGCACCACGCACGACCGACTCGGAGATCTCCACGCACTCCAGCGTCTCCACGCCGGGATGGCCGCCCGCGGCGGCCGCGGTGATGCCGCTGCCCAGCCCGATGACGAGGATGTCGCGGGGGGCGGGATGCAGGATGACCGGCAGCGCGCCGAGGAACACCTGCGTGGCGTAGTCGCCGGTGTTGCTGGCCTCGGTCACGCCGTTCATCTGCATGGTGAGCTCGTGGCCGGAGCGGCGCACCGAGACCGTCGTGGTGACGCCCTCCTCGAAGAAGACGAGCTCGGCGCGGTCCGGAGACAGCTCGTCGACGGCGAGACGGCGCATCTCCGACGCCACGGCGAAGCCGCCGCGAGTGAGCGCGGCCGGGTTCCATTCGGGCAGGAGGAGCGCGCCGGCCGCAGCCGCCGCGGCGATCCCGAGCGCGAAACGCGGCGCACCCCGTCGAACGAGCAGCAGCACGCTCGTGGCGGCAAGCAGCAGCGAGACGCAGACGATTCCGCCGCGCAGGCCGAGGAGACGGATGAGCACGAATCCGGCGCCCCAGGAACCGAGGATGGCGCCGAGGGTGTTGGCCGCGTAGAGGTCGCCGACGGTGCGCCCCGTACCCCGGGTTGCACGGTCGATGCCGATGGCGAGAGGAAGCGCCGCGCCGGACACCAGCGTCGGCAGCAGCATGGGCAGCGCGGCGATGGCGAAGTTCACGGCGAGCCCGTCGAGCCAGGTGCCACCCGCGCGCGCCGCGAGGCGAAGGAAGAGCGCCGGCAGCCGGTCGAAGAGCGGCACCGCGGCGAGCGCCAGCAACCCGACCGCGGCGGGAGCCAGCACGAAGAGCCGTGCGGCCGAGGCCGGGCGGCGCAGGATGCGGGCGGCGAGCGCGCTGCCCCCGGCGATGCCGGCGAGGAAGGTGCTCAGCACGACGGCGAACGCGTACACGGTGGCGCCCAGCGCGAGCGACAGCGTCCGGGTCCAGAGGACCTCGAGCGCGAGCGCGGCGAAGCCGAGCACGCCGGCGGTCGCGAGGAGAGCGGGGCGCGGTACGTCGGGTCCCGGAGCGTGCACGGCGGCACCGTCCTCGTCCGGGACGGGACGCGCGGCACGGGAGAGCAGTACCGCGACGAGGCCGACGCCGAGGTTGACGCCCATGGCGAGCCGCAGCGTCCCGGAGAGGCCGAACGCCGGGAGGAGGGCGAAGCTCGCCGCGACGGTTCCGCACACGGCCCCGAGCGTGTTCGCCGCGTAGAGATGCGCGACGCGCCGCCGGCCGGTGGACGGTCCCACGTGACTGGCCAGCAGCGGGAGCGTCGCGCCGAGGAGGAACGTGGGCGGCAGCAGCACGAGGACGCCCACGGCGAAACGCACGCCGGACAGCGCCCAGAACGAGTCGGCGAGCTTCGGGTAGAGCGCGGCGTAGAGCGACTGCGCGCTGCCGAGGAGCGCGGGGACGCACGCGGCGAGGGCGGCCAGCACGATCTCGGCGATGCCGTAGGCGAGGAGCGGGTTTCGGACGCGGTGCACGACCCGTCCCGCCGCGAACCCTCCCAGGGCGAGGCCGCCCATGAAAGCCGAGAGGACCGTGGACACGGCGAGCACGGTCGCGCCGAGCTCGTGCACGAACCAGCGCACCCAGACGACCTGGTAGACGAGGCCGGTGGCGCCGGAGAGGAAGAACAGCAGCAGGATGACGGCCAGCGGACCACCCCCGGCGAACGGACCGGGGGATTATGCGGCTTGCCGCGTGGGGATCAACAGGTCCGGACCGTCAGGGGCCTCGAAACGTGACCTCGGCGCTTCGCCGTTCCCCGGAAGCGGAGTCGGCGACCGTGATCGTCAGCGGGAACGTGCCCGCGTAGCTGCCGCGGGGCAGCCGCGCGATCATTGAAGTCGTGACGTCGGCGAGGCTCTCCACCGCGAGCCGCGGCGTGGCCAGTACCAGCTCCGGGCGCGCGTCCCCCGTGCTCTCGGCTTCGACGAAGTAGACCGCGGAGCTTTCGCCCTTGTTCTGGATGCGGAAGTTGTAGACGTTGCGGATCTCGTCCTCTTCGAGCACGTAGGGCATGCCGCGAACCCGGAGGACGTGCACCTCGAACGAGCTGCGCTTCGCCAGCGTGAACCCGAACGCGGCCAGCCCGGCGAGCGCGGCCGCGACATAGGCGATCGTCCGCGGCCGGATCAGCTTGCGTCGGCCCTCGGAATCGAAGCCGCCTTTCGAGTCGTAACGGATGAGTCCTTTGGGCAATCCCACCTTGTCCATGATCTCGTCGCAGGCGTCGACGCAGTTCGCGCAGCCGACGCACTCCATCTGCAGGCCGTTGCGGATGTCGATCCCGGTGGGGCACACCGCCACGCAGCGGAAGCAGTCGATGCAGTCGCCGCCCTCCTCGGCCCTGCGCGAGCGCGGTTCTCCGCGGCCGGAGTCGTACCCGATGATCATCGTGTCGGCGTCGACCAGCGCGGACTGCGCGCGGCCGTAGGGGCAGACGATCAGGCAGACCTGCTCGCGGAACCACGCGTAGTCGAAGTACAGGATTGCAGTCCAGATGACGACCCAGAGGAACGTGGTCCAGTGCTCCGCCGGGCTGCCGCCGAGCCACGCCAGCAGTTCCTTCGGCGGAACGAAGTACGCGACGAAGATGTGCGCGTTGGCGAACGCGAGCGCCACGAAGACGGCGTGCTTGACCCCCTTCCGCCAGCTCTTGTCCCAGGTCCAGGGTCCCAGGTTGCGCTTGATCCTCGTGTCCCGCGGCCCCTCGATCCGTCGTTCGATCTTCCGGTACACGCCCTCCAGGAAGACGGTCTGAGGGCACGCGTAGCCGCACCAGATTCGCCCCCAGAGGCTGGTGACGACGAACAGCGCGAAGCCCAGGCCCGACACGAGGAAGAACAGCAGGTGGAAGTCGTTGTTCGTGAAGGTGTGGCCGGCGAGGTAGGCCGCACGTCCGGGAAGGTCGATGCTCACGAGCGGGTGACCGCCGACCTGGATCCAGGGAACGACGGCGTAGATGACGAGCAGCGCGGCGAAGACCAGGTTCTTGCGGCGCTGGAACCGGCCGCGTACGTCCGCGGGATGGAGGAAGTTCCTGCTTCCGTCCGGGTTGATCGTGTAGACCGTGTCGAGGTCGGGCAGACGCCGCTCGAGCTTGCGGGGCCTGGAGTGCCGTGGCGGCGACGTCGTACTCATCCGGTTCCTTGCTGCGTCCATCCCGGCGCTGCGTTCCCCGCGGCGTCCATTCCCTGCGGTGCTTTCCCGGAGAGGTTCTTGTCGCGGAGCGTCAGCAGGTACGCGACGACGTCCTGGATGCGCTGCGGCCCGAGCTGGTTCATCCACGCCACCATTCCCTTGTCGGGCACGCCGTTCGTCACGGTTCGATGGATCTGCAGCGGTGAGCCGCCGTGGATCCAGTACTCGTCCGTCAGATTCGGACCGATGTCGCCGGAGGCGTCGGGCCGGTGGCAGGTCGCGCAGATCTGGCCGAACACGGCGCCACCTGCGGCGACCCTCTCCGGCACCTGCGACACGAGCAGCAGCGTCTCGTCGGAAAGCTCCTGCCCGGACATCCTGGCGAGCTGGAGCTCGGCGGCGGCTGCCATCTCCGCGGCGTACGCGTCCCGGGGGAGGTGGCCCAGGCGCCAGGTGTGGAAGAACAGCCAGTACCCGACGGCGAAGACGATCGCGCCGTACAGCGTCCACAGCCACCAGTTGGGGAGACGGTTGTCGAACTCGTGGATCCCGTCGTACTCGTGCTCGCGGAGCTTGTCCTGATCCGCCATGTCAGACCTCCTCCCGCCCGTCCGCTTCGAGAGGCAGACGCGCCACGTGGTCCATACGCTCGTGCCGGCGGAGACCTCGGATCTCGCGGACCAGCACCACGGTGAACGCGACGAGGAAGATCGCGAGCGCGACGAGCGGCCACGCCAGCAGATCGCTCTTCGCGAACCAGCTCTCGAACATCATCGACCCTCCGGGAGCTGGATCGCGGCTGCGGACGCGAGCGGTTCGCCGGCGTCCGGCGGGGCGGCCTGCGCGGAGGCCGCGGACGGTGCCGCAGCCGGTACCGGCTCGGCGCCCGTCGGCTGGGGTCCCCGCCCGAGGCGCTGCAGGTACGCGATCAGAGCCACGAGCCGGCTGCGCTCGGAGACCGTGACCGCGTTGGCCTCCAAGTCCCGGCGGATCAGCGCCGCCTGCGAGAGCGCGGTTCGTTCCGCCGCCATGATCTCCTCGGCCGAATAGGGGACGCCGAGCCGCCGCATCGCGTCGAGCTTGCCGGCCGTCTTCGAGTAGTCCACCTCGGTGTCGTCGAGCCACGAGTACGCCGGCATCAGCGATCCAGGAGACGTGGAGCGCGGATCCAGCAGGTGCTGGTAGTGCCACAGGTTCGGCAGCTTCCCGCCAACCCGATGCAGGTCCGGACCGGTGCGTTTCGATCCCCACTGGAACGGATGATCGTAGACGTACTCCTCGGCGCGGGAGAAGTCGCCGTAGCGCAGCGTTTCGTGGCGGAACGGCCGGATCATCTGGCTGTGGCAGACGTAGCAGCCCTCGCTCACGTAGACGTCGCGGCCCTCGAGCTCCAGCGGGCTGTACGGCAGCTGCACGCGCTTGGGATCCGGGGTCGACTCGAATCCGGCCGGGCCGCGCATTCCTTCGGTGGATCCGCCTCGCGTGACCGCGTCGCGGAGCATCGAGCCGCCGGACTCGCTCGCCTCGGGCGCGGTCGCGGGGGCGGCCTCGACGGCGGGAGTGAGCGGGATCCGCTGCTTCAGCACCACGGAGGGGATCAGCTCCGCCACGCCGCCCGCCAGGACGGCGAAGAGCACCAGTACGGTGAAGGCCAGCGGCCTGCCCTCCAAGAGCGCGTGCCACGTTCGCCCTTCACGACGCCAGATCCCGCCGCTCACGATCGCCGCGACGACCACCATGGTCGCGAGCGTCAGGACGACCGGGCTCATCACCGGCGAGGAGATGCCCAGGATCACCGCCACCGCGACGACCAGCGCCGACAGGACGGCGGGTCCGCCCGCGAGGACTCTCCAACCGGAGACCGCCGGCCGGGCGGCGCGCGCCTTCACCGGCACGGTGACCCGTCCGTCGACGGGATGACCCTGACGCACCGTGGCGAAGATGTTGACGGCGAAGAGCACGAACCCGACGAGGTACGCCGACCCGCCCACCAGTCGCATCATGTACATGGCCCGCTGCGCGAGCAGACCCTCGACGAAGTCCGGGTATTTGAGGAAACCGTCCGCGTCGAGCGCGCGCCAGTAGAGTCCCTGGCCGATTCCCGAGACCCACATCGACGTGATGTATAGCAGGATGCCGAACGTCCCGATCCAGAAGTGCGCGTCCGCCAAGCGCAACGACCACAGCTTCGTGCCCCAGAGTCGCGGGACGAGCCAGTACAGCATTCCGGCGGCCATGAAGCCGTTCCAGCCCAGGGCACCGCCGTGCACGTGCCCGATGATCCAGTCCGTGTAGTGGGCCAGTGCGCTCACGCCCTTGATCGAGAGCAGAGGTCCCTCGAAGGTCGACATGCCGTAGAACGTCACCGCCATGATGAAGAACTTGATCACCGGATCGGTGCGCAGCTTGTCCCACGCGCCACGAAGCGTGAGCAGGCCGTTGAGCATGCCGCCCCAGGACGGCGCCCAGAGCATCAGGCTGAAGACCATGCCGAGCGTCTGCGCCCAGTCCGGCAGCGCGGTGTAGAGCAGGTGATGAGGTCCGGCCCAGATGTACACGAACACCAGGCCCCAGAAGTGCACCACGGAGAGCCGGTACGAGTACACGGGGCGGTCGGCGGCCTTGGGCAGGAAGTAGTACATGATGCCCAGGATCGGCGTGGTCAGGAAGAACCCGACCGCGTTGTGTCCGTACCACCACTGCACGATCGCGTCCTGCACGCCGGCGAACAGGGGATAGCTGTGGGTCAGCGACGTCGGCAGGTGCAGGCTGTTCACGATGTGCAGCACCGCGATCGTCACGATCGTGGCGATGTAGAACCACAGCGCTACGTAGAGGTTCTTCTCGTTGCGGACTGCCAGCGTCCAGAAGAAGTTCACGCCGAACGCGACCCACACCACGGCCACGGCGATGTCGATCGGCCAGATGAGCTCCGCGTACTCCTTCCCCTGCGTGAGGCCGAGCGGCAGGGTGAGCGCGGCAGAGACGATGATGGCCTGCCAGCCCCAGAAGTTGAAGCGGCTCAGGAAGTCCGAGGCCATGCGGGTCTTCGCCAGCCGCTGCGTCGAGTAGTAGATCCCGGCGAACATCATGTTGCCGACGAAGGCGAAGATCGCCGCGTTGGTGTGCAGCGGGCGAAGGCGGCTGAAGGTCAGCCACGGCGTGCCCAGGTTCGCCTGCCACCACACGAGCTGGGAGGCGATGACGGCGCCCAGCAGCAGCGCGACGAGCGCCCAGATGACCGTGGCGAGCGAGAACGCTCGTACGATCCAGTCGTCGTAGGTGATCTGCCGCGTGGGAGCGGTGCGGCTATCGGTCATCGGTCGTGCCTCCTTGCGGCAGCGGGGATTCGTCGGCCTCGAGCGGCAGGAGAGACAGGCGGTCGCCGTGCTCGAAGTCCCCGCCGTGGATGCGGGAGAAGAGCAGGATCAGCGCCGCGCCCACGAGCCCCAGGCTGATGAAGACGAGCACCACGATCACTTCCATGAGAGACGCCTCTCGGAGAGCCGCCAGGCGGTGACGGAGACGATTGCGGCGGAGGAGAGCGGCATCAGCACGGCAGCGTGCACGGGCGTGACCAGCCCGGCGAAACACAGCGCGAGCGCGGCGACGTTGTAGGCGACGGCCACGACCAGGTTGTCGCGAACGACGGACCTGAGCACCCGCGGCAGCTCGATCGCGGCGCGGACGGCTCCGAGCCCGCCGCCGAGGAAGTAGAAGTCGGCGCGCGCGGGCAGCGAGGCGTGGTCCACGGCCGGCGTGCCCGAAGTCCAGGCTGCGGACAGGCTCGGCGCGTCGTTCAGCCCGTCGCCGATCATCAGCGTGTCGCGGCGGTCGAGCGAAGCCACGAGCGCGGCCTTGTCTTCGGGGGAGAGCCGTGCCCTGGCGCGGTCCGCGGGGATTCCCAGCTCGCGCGCGGCTGCTTCGACGCGATCGGGTGCGTCGCCGCTCAACAGGTGCACTTCGAGGCCGCGGCCCGCGAGCGCGGCGAGCTCCTCGGCGGCATCGTCGCGCAGGTCTTCGCCCCAGGGAATCGCCGCGAGCAGCCGGCCGTCGGCGGAGAGGACCGCCTCGGACCGCCAGCCGAGCGGCGAACCGTTCGCCGCACTGCCGCTGCCGAGGGCGAAGTCCCGCCGGCCGAGGCGCCACATCCGTTCGCCGTCGGACCACTCGAGGCCGAGCCCGGCCACCTCGCGGACCGCGGCGCCGCGGAGCACGTCGGGAGCGTCGTCCTCGGCCAAGGCGGCAGCCAGGGCCACGCTCACCGGATGGTTGCTGCGGACGGCGAGATTGTAGAGCGCACCGCGGGCTTCGCCCGTCAGCGAACCGATGACGCGACGGCCTTCGCTGGTGACGCGCAAGCCGCTGCGGGTCAGCGTCCCGGTCTTGTCGAACAGCACCTTGCGGATGCCGAGGGCGCGATCGGTGAACGTGGCGCTGCGCACGAACACGCCGCGACGGCGCAGCGCCGCGTGGATCATCTCGTGCGCCAGCGGCGTCGCTAGGCCGAGCGCGCAGGGGCACGTCACTACCAGGATGGAGACGGTGACCTGGAACGCGCGTTCCACGCCGGCCGGCGACCAGGAGAGGAACCCGACCACCGCCAGCGCCAGAACCGCGGCGACGTACCCGGTGCTCACCCGGTGCCACCACGCGCCCGATCGCCGCGCGTCGTCCGCTTCGGGCATCGCGGCCAGCAGATCCACGAGCCGCGACTCGCCGAAGCCCTGCAGCGCGAGGAGGCGGATCGCCGCATCGCCGGCGTTGAACGAACCCGCGCGCACCGTGCCGCCGGCCTCGACCGACCCGACCCGGGATTCGCCGTCGATCCAGTCGAGGGAGACGAGCGCCGGTCCCTCGAGGAGACGACCGTCGAGCGGCACGAGGTCGCCGGGGACGACCCACACCTCGTCGCCTTTGCGGAGCTCGGATGCCGGAACGGACCCGAGGCGGCCGTCGCGCAGCCGCCTCGCGGAGAGGCCGTCCACACCTTCGGCGGCGAGCAGCGCGCGGCGGTTGCGCTCCAGCACTCGCTCCTGCAGCCAGCGACCGAGCAGCATCAGAGTCACGAACGCGGCGAGCGAGTCGAAGTACGCGGCCTGCGGGCCGCGCGCGAAGTGCTCCCACACCGAGCCGCCCCACGCCAGCAGGATGCCGAGCGAAATGGGCAGGTCGAGGTGGACGAGCCGGCGGCGCACGCCGAGCCACGCGCCGCGGAAGAAGACCGGTCCTGCTGCGGCCACCGCCACGGTCCCCAGCGCGAGGTTCAGCCACCCGAAGTACGGATAGACGACGCCGTCTTGCGGCGAGAGCCCGAAGTAGTAGCTCAGGCTGAACATCATCACGTTCATCGCTGCGGCGGTGGAGATGCCGAGGCGGAGGAGCAGACCGCGGCTCCTCGTCGTCGCCTGCTTGCGCGCCGGCCCGAATCGGTAGCCGAAGCGAAGGGCCTCGGCCAGGAACACGCGCAGATCGCCGCCCGCCGGCGACCACGACACGTCCGCCGTGCCGGCCGCCGGGTTGACCCGAAGGTGTACCGCGCCCGGCGTGCGCGCGAACAGCTCCTGCAGCAGCCAGACGCACGCCGCGCAGTGCACACCCTGGACGTCGAGCGCGAGGCGCCGGACTCCGGGCGCTTCGCCCTCCGTGAGGCGGTCGAGCCATGCGAATGAATCCGCTCGGTCGCGGGCCGGCGGGGCGATCGCCCCACGACGCAAGTCATAGAAACGAGCGAGCCCGGACTCCCCAATGAGGTCGTGAACGCTCCGGCAGCCGGAGCAGCAGAAAGGGTCCGCGCGGCGCCGGCGCTCCCGGGGGACAGGGAGGCCGCAGTGCCGGCATTCGGAGGGGGTGGCCGCCGCGCCCGGGAGGACGGCCAGCGCCGGGAGAGGGGCGATATCGGCCGTGCGAGCCACCGGAGCGGGAATCGAGCCCATTCAGGACCCCCGAAACAGGGTTCCGGCACGCTACCGGTATCGGATCAGTCGGTCAAGTTAGCCGCCGGAATTACCACAGGGTCACCTTGAATAGCTCAAAGTGAGGCAGGATCGACAAGGCGGCGAGCCCTCTGAGAGCCAGCTGGACGGCGAGCCCCAGGACCAGGATTGACGCGAGGCGATTCAGCCGGCGCCGGCCGGCCGGGCTCAGAAGAGACCCGCCGAGGCCCAGGACGACCAGCGCCGGTACCGTTCCGAGGCCATAGAGCAGCAGGGCGGCGCCTCCGCGAAGCGGGTCGGGTGCGGCTGCAGCAGACAGCGTCACCACCGCCACGGGGCCGCACGGCAGGAGCCCGTTGGCGAGCCCCAGAGCGAAGTGACTGCCGGGTCGGTTCGCCCCGAGGAGGGCCTGGATCCGCCGCAACACGGGCCGCGCGAGAGAGGACTGCTCGATCCAGGACCGTGTCGGCAGGATCCCGAGCAGACCCAGCCCGAGCAGCGTCATCAGGAGGCCGACCGAAAGGGAGACGGCGCCCTGAGCGGCCGCCACCGCGACCGTGGCGCCGGCGAGCGAGAGCACGGTTCCGAGCAGCGCGTAGCTCAGGATGCGGCCGGAGTGGTAGAGAGTCGTCGCCCGCGCCAGCGCCGCTGCGGTAGCGCCCCGGGACCGTTGCGCCGCTGCGAATCCCATGACGAGCGGCCCGCACATCCCCGCGCAGTGCCCGAGGCTCACCGCGAGTCCGGTGCCGAACAGCATGACGCCGTGCAACGGCTCCGCCGGATCGAGTCCGGCGCAGCAGGGCTCCATGCGCGCAGGATACGCCCCGCGGCGGGGAGGCGCCAGGACGCGCCCGTCCCGCGCGCGAGGCAGTTTCGCGGTATGTTGGCCGTCGCTCCTCGCCCCGAAACCCCGGAGACCTCATGTCCCGCTCGCGCTTCTTCGCCTCATCGTTGCTTCCCTGGATCGCCCTCGCCGTCCTCGCGGTCCGCCCGACCGCCGCCACGGAGCTTCCGACCGGCAGCTTCACGTTCGAGAAGCAGATCGTCGTGCCGGGCGCGCCCGCGGTCATCTACGACGCGATGACCGGCGACGTCTCCGGCTGGTGGGACCATCACTTCTCGGAGCATCCCAAAGCGCTGTACATCGAGGCGAAGCCGGGGGGCGGCTTCTACGAGATCTTCGACGACTCCGGGGACGGGGCGAAGCACGCCGAAGTCATCTTCGCGAAGCGCGGCGAGATCCTCAAGATGCGCGGGCCGCTGGGCTTCTCCGGCAACGCGATCGACCTCGTGCACACGTTCCGCTTCGCGGCGGAGGACGACTCGACGCGCGTGACCCTCACGCTCAACGCCGTCGGCCAGCTCGAGGAGGGCTGGCAGCAGGCCGCCGAGCAGGTCTGGGATCACTTCCTCGTCGAGCAGTTCAAGACCTGGGTCGAGGCCGGCCGACACCTCGCCGAAGAGTGACGGCCGCGCCTTCTACGGCCAGCGCTTGGCCAGCTGCTCGATCGCCGCGTCCAGCGCGGCCGCGGACTCCAGGCTGGAACCCTGCTTCGTCTTCATGGCCGCGCGCATCACCTGATGGTGATCCGCCAGCGCGGCCAGGTAGTCGGCGTGCCCCTCGGCTCCCGCGGCGACGTCCTTCAGCTTCTGCGTCAGGAAGTACACGGACACGACCTCGATGATGTGCGAAGCGTGCTCTTCCTTCGTCATGATCCAGCGCGTGGCCTGATTCACCGACTCGGCGTCACGCTTGCCGGCCAGATCGTTGATGTTGGTGATGGCCTTGGAGATGGTCGCTGCGTCCTCGCGGAGCTGGACGAGGCGCGCGGCGTCGTCGTAGATGCCGCAGGGGACCTGGCAGTGGGCATGTACGCCGGCGGCGGCGAGCACCGGTAGCGCGAACGCGACGAGCCAGGCTGTGGCCTTCTTCATGATCGGCTCCTCCATCGAGAGTCGGGTGCAACGTCTTTGAGGCGGCATTCTTTCCGGCCGCGGTGGGGCTGTCAACACGGCGAAGTTTTCGCTGTTCCGCCGAGGGTGGGATGTGCTTATCATTCGCTCGGGCCCGCGGTGATCCACGAGTACGGAGGCCGCGGCGGCCGGCGCAGGCGGGGCGACCTGCGCGGCCGGGCGGGTTGGGTCCCGCCGTGATGGGCGCGCCCGGAAGGAGGTGATCCAGTGGGTTGTACCAAATACGGCTCGGCAGAGGTGACGTCCCCTTAGGGGGCCCTTCCTGAGCGTAGGCGGCTCCACGGATGGACACCCCTCTTCGGGGGGTACCCAACGTCGCGGATGCCCAGACCGAACGGCCCCGGCGCGATTCGTCGCGCCGGGGCCTCTTCCTCGGAGGCGGTTCACGGAACTCAGAGCCGACGCTTCACTCCGAGGTGCAGCGTGACGTCATCCTCGCCGCGCTCGGGGACGCGAAGGAACGCGCCCGATTCCACCTTCCAGTCCGCGCTGATCGGCGCGCGCACGACGAGCCCCGCGGAACGGGACCGAACTCTGCCGGGCTCGAGTGCAGCGCCGGTGAAGTAGCTCTCGCCACCGGTCAGCGCGAGGAAGCGCATCTCCGTTCCACGGAACGGGGCGGAGAGGATCAGGCTCGCGCCGCCGAGCGAGTCATCTCCGCCGGCGTCGAAGCTCGTGCGCACGACGTGGCCGCGGAGCCCCATCCAGGCATCGGCCGGCAGGTACACGATGGCGCCGGTAACGAGCTCGAGCACCGACGCGTCGGTGAAGCGGGACGTGCGCGCGATCCAGGTGACCGACACCGGTGAGACCGCGGCGGCCTCTCCCTCGAGCGAAGCCGACCACCGCGCCGACGCGTCCGCTCCGGGTGCGGCGCGGAGCTCGAGCCCCGCCCCGGCGGTCGACCACAGAGCGGTCTCCGTCCCGAGGACGAAGCCGGCGTCGCGCTCGTCGTTCCGCTCCAGCGTGTAGGCGCCGGCGGTCACGCCGAGGAGCCGACGACCCCCGCTTCGCTCCCATCCCCAACGGTGCCGGCCCTCGAACCAGGTGGCGTGCAGTCCCCCCTCGCGGTGCTCGGTCGCGGCGAAGAGCGCGGCCTCCCGGGAAACCGGCGACCCTTCCGCCGGCCCGGCACCGAGCAGAGCGAGGGCGAACGTGGCGATCCTCGCCGTGGACGATGCCGCGGTGCGGAATCCGCGACGCTCCATGTCGCCCCAGGCGTGGATTCCGCGCAGGTACTCCCACGTGCCCTGCAGCCGCCACCACACCGTGGCCTGGCGGTAGCCGAGCTCGCCGAGCGCACACGCGGCGACGAGACGCAGCCGATCACGCCACGAGTCCATGCCGAGCAGCGAACGCATGTGCGTGCGTGCCGGCACCACGGGTTCGAGCCAGGTGGCGCAGAGCACTGAGACCAGCGAGTGCAGCATGCCGAACCCCAGCGCGACCGCCGCCAGTAGAACGGCGCGCTCCACGTCGAGCGCGCCGAGCAGCACCACGAAGGGCAGCAACAGGTAGCCGAGCGCCTCGACGTACGGCCCGCAGAACTCGAACGCGACGACATAGGGGAACGCCAGCAGACCGACGCGCCCGTAGGCCGGGTTCAGCAGCATCGTCCGGTGGTAGCGCACGATCTCGAGCAGGCCGCGATGCCACCGCCGCCGCTGCCGGGCGAGCACGCGAACACTCGAAGGCACTTCGGTCCAGCAGACCGGAAGCGGCGTGTGCACGATCTTCGCCGGGCGTCCGGTCTCGCGACCATAGCGGTGCAGGCGCACGATGAGCTCCATGTCCTCGCCCACCGTTCCGCGTCCCGCACCCGAGTACTCCGCCAGCAGCCGCGAACGCACGCGTCCCGTGAGGAAGCCGCCGACCGCGAGCGCCGTCTCGCGCCGCGTCACCAGGAACGCACCCGACAGGATCAGCAGGCACCCGAGGCGGCTCCACCCGGTCCGCGCGGTCGTGAACGAGCGCACGTACTCGAGCGCCTGGCAGAGCGGAAGGTAACGGCGCGGCACGCGCACCTGCGTGACGCGTCCGCCTTCCAGCACCGAGTCGTTCACGATCCCGATCTGCCCGCCCACCGCGTCGACCGAGGGATCGTCCTGGAACACTCTCGTCACCAGCTTGAGCGACGACGGATCGAGGATCGAATCGGCGTCCACGGTCACGAAGTACGGTGACCGGCAGGTGTTGAGCGCGCAGTTCAGGGCGTCGGCGCGACCGCCGTTCTCCTTGTCGACGACGATGAGACGCTCCACGTTCGCCGGAAGAGGCACGCCGCACTCGTACACGCCCCGCACCGCGGCGGTGTGCAGCCGGCCCTGCTCGCTGGAATCGTGCAGGCGCAGGCGGAACGCGCTACGCAAAGCCGCGAGCGTCCCGTCCTTCGAGCCGTCGTTGACGACGATGACCTCGAGCCGCGGGTAGTCGAGCTGCAGGAACGTGCGGACGGAGTCGACGATCCCGCGCTCCTCGTTGTAGGCCGGCACGAGCACGGCGATCGGCGCGCAGCCCGGGTCGTCGTCCATCATGTCCAGGTCGTGGTAGGCGAGCGCCCGCACGTGCTCCCGCGCGGGGCGGAAGCCCAGCAGGACGAGTGCGCTGTTTACGACCGCGTAGACGACGGTGAAGCCGAGGGCGAAGTACTCGGCGACGAGGAGGACGGCCAGGACGGGCGAGAGTTCGCCGAGGGAAGTCACGCAGTCTCGCCCTTTCCGGCCGGCGCTCCGGCGTCGATCCGCGCGAGGGCCTTGGCGGCGGCGGCGGACACGCGCGACGAGGGATCGCGGCGCGCCTGCACCAGCGCCTGTCGCCGATCGCCCTCCCGCTCCCCGAGGTCCGTGCGCGGACTCCCCAGCAGCCGGACGGACGCGTGGCGAACCGCGGGCGACGGATCGGCCAGGGCGTCGAGCAAGGTGCCGGCGCCCGCCGCTCCGAGCCGCGGTAGGACGTGTGCGCAGGCTGCGGCGCGCACGGAGGCCCAGCGGTGCTCCAGCAGCAGGCGGACCACCTCGGGCGGCGGCACCGCGCTCGTGCGGGCAATGATCCGGGCGAGCGCGCAGAGCGTACGTTCGCTCTCGGGCCGGGCGGCGACGGCGCGGAGGATCGTGTCGAGGTGCTCTTCGGCGCGCCGACCGAGCGCGTCGGTCACGGCGATGTGGAAGCGTCGCCGTCCCGTCTCGAGATGCCGCAGAAGGAGCGGGATCGCCTCTTCCGGCAGCAGCTCGTCGGACTTGCGCGCGGCACGGACCGCCACCGACTCGTCGGGGTCCCGCAGCGCGTGCTCGAGGATGCCCACCTTCTGGGGCAGACGGCTCCGAGTCACCAGGAACTCCAGCGCGGCCGACCGCACCGGCGGCGCGGGGTCCATCAGGCAGACACCGAGCAGCACGACCTCGGCGCGCCGCGAGTCGAGCGAGCGCAGACCCTGCACGCAGCGGAGCCGCGTGGCCGCGTCGGGAGAGCGCTCCAGCTCGTGAAGCAGCATGAGCTCGGCGTAGTAGGGTGAGTCGGCTCCGAGCAGTCGGGCGAGGAACGGCGCCCCCGGCCGCTCCGCGTTCGAGCGCAGCGCCGCGAGCAACGGGTGTCCCTCGTCGCGCCAGTGGTGCAGGATGCGCAGGCGCTCCTCGTCGCGGAGCGCGGCGAGCCACTCCGGGAGCGCCTCCTCGTGCCCCTGATAGAGGCACGCCGCAGTCACCGCGAGCCGCACTTCCGGCTGCGGCCCGGAGCGAGCCTCGAGGCGTTCGCACAGCTCCCTCGGGAGCGCGCCGCGCAGCCCCAGGGCGAAGGCCACGTCGACCGCGACGCGCACGTCGCCGGACGACAGTGCGGCGACGATCTGCCGCCCGATGCGTTCGCCGGGAACGAGCGCCACGGCGCGAACCGCCGCGGATGCGACGAGCGGGGACGGGTCCGTCGTGCACGCCGCCACGATCGGGGTCAGCTCGTCGGCGGCTGCTCCCGAGTGGACGGCAGCGGGGAAGGCGGTGGTCCGTACGCGGTCGTCGGCATCGGTCAGCAGTCGCGCGAGACCGAGGCGTTCCGCGCGGCCCGGCAGGACGAGCGCCGCAGCGGCCCGAGCCCAGCGCGCCGCCGCATCGTCCCGGGCTTCGAGGTGGAGAAGCACGTCGTCCGCAAGCGAGCTCGCCACGTCCCGGACCACCGCGGCCAGTCGATCGAGATCGCGGTCCGCGGTGCGGGGAAGGAGGGCCATGGCGAGATCCACCGACGGCAGCCCGACGCCCGCACCGAGGCCGTGCACCAGCGCGTCGAGATCGGCACCGTTCCACTCCGCGACGCCGTTCGCGAGCAAGAGGTCGTGGCGTCCGAGCGCCGCCAGCGCGCGGGCGCCTGCGCCGCGCACCAGGGCATCGGAATCGGAGAGCGAGGGCAGCACGGCCTCGACCGGGAGTCGCGGCGTCCGCATGGTCTCGACGAGGCGAAGCGCCGCCCGACGCACGCCGGGATTCGCGTCGGCGAGCAGGGCGGTCACGTCGGGCACGCGAGCCGGGCTCCCGAGGGCCTCGTAGTACTCGAGGCACGCGAGGCGAACCCACTCGTCCGCGGAGGCGAGATACGGTGCGACCTCCGCGTCGAACCCGCCGGCGCGCACGCCGCGGAGCGCCTCCAGGACTCGCGCTTCGAGGGCGGGGTCGTCGGTCCGGGCGAGCAGGTCGACGAGTGCCGGTCCGGCGCGCCGATCACCCACGCGCCCGAGCACGCGGATGAGCTGCGTGACGAGCGCCGAATCGGGGTCGCGCAGGCCGTCGAGCAGCGCGTCCAGGCTGCCTGCCTTGCCGAGATCGTGCAGCAGCTCCGCCACTTCCGGCGTGTACCCCTCGCGGCGCAGCGACTCGATCGCCTCGGTCACGACGCCGATTCGGTCCAGGCCGCGCGCCGCCTCGCGGGCCACGTGCGGGTCGCGGTCGTGCAACGCACCGAGCAGCGAGTCGCGGGCCGGCGATCCGAGGTTCGCCAGCGACTCGACGGCTCGCAAGCGCACCCACCACTCGGGATCGGAGAGAGCGCGCGCCAGGAACTCGACGGTCTCGCGCGCGGGCAGCGAGCCGAGCGCGCGCGCCACCGCGGTGCGCACGAACGAGCTCGGGTCGGTGAGCAGGCGATCGAGGAGCGGCCCGACCGAAGAGGAGTCACGCAGGCGGCCGAGGGCTTTCGCGGAGCGAGCGCGCAGCTCCGGATCGACGTCGGCCAGCGCGTCGTGCAGCGGGCGAACCGCGCGGCGATCCCCGATCTCCCCGAGGATGGCCGCCGCCCAGCGCCGGCTCGCGGCGGGCCGCGCAGGATCGGCCAGCTCGCGCACCAGCGGCTCGACGGCACCGGACCCGATTCGCCCGAGCGCGGCGGCGGCGCGCGGAGGGAACCACGTCTCCGCGGAGCTGAGCGCCTCGATCAGCACCGGTGCCGCGTCCGGATGGCGGACGCGCTCCAGGGACCGCAGCGCGACGGCGCGCACCGGCGGCGGCTCGCCGACCGCGTCGAGCGCCACCTCGAGGAGCGCGGGGACGACGCGGGGGCTTCCCGTCCAGCCCAGCATCTCCGCCGCCGCCGCCCGACGTACCCAGCGCTTCTCCGTGCGAAGAGCGCGCAGGTAGCGGTCGACGATTCCGGAGGCTTCGTACTCGCCGGGAGAGAGGTTCGCGGGATCTTCGCCCCGCTTCACGACGAGGTCGAGCCACTGGTCCAGCGTGCGCAGGTCCGCGAGCAGCGAGTTCCGCGCCAGCTCCCCTTGGAGCAGGGCGCTTCCGCCGGCGCCCATGTCATCGAACATGTGCCCGAGCAGCGGCGAACGCGCGCGCAGCCGCCGCAAGCGCCACGCCACCCACGCGTTGCGCGCGACAAGCACGGCGACGATCGCCACCTGGGTGGCTGCGATCGTCAAGACCGACCAGAAGAGCCAGGTTCTGGAAATCAAAGGCCAGGAGCGGCAGGTCCGGGGCCGGGGTGCGCTCTCTTGGGAAGGTTCGGCAAAGAATGACTTCGGTCTTAGCTTCCCCCCCTCGGCCCCCCGACGGTTCCAACTTCAGGTCCCGGCGACCTCCGCACGCCGATTCGGACTTCGGCCCGGTGACCCTCTCGGCGCCAGTCGTGTACCTTTCGCCGAGGGAGGAACCATGGAGCTCTGCGTCGGGACGAGCGGCTACGCCTATAAGGAGTGGAAGGGGAAGTTCTATCCCGAGAAGCACCCCGACAAGGAGATGCTGTCGTACTACGCGGGCAAGCTCGGCGCGGTGGAGATCAACAACACGTTCTACCGGATGCCGACCGAGAGCCTCCTCGCCGGGTGGGCGGGCCAGGTGCCGCCCGGGTTCCGCTTCGCGTTGAAGGCGCCGCAGCGCATCACGCACATCCGGCGGCTCAAGGACGTCGGGCAGGAGACAGCGCATCTCGCGACGATGGCGCGCACGCTCGGCGAACGACTCGGCGTGATTCTCTTCCAGCTGCCGCCCAACTTCCGCAAGGACGTCGCGCGGCTCGATGAGTTCTTCGAGGGCGCACTGCCGGCGGACGTGCCCGCGGCCATCGAGTTTCGCCACGAGGGTTGGTTCGACGACGAGGTCTTCGCCAGGCTGCGCGCTCGGGGCGTAGCGCTGTGCGTCGCCGACACCGACGAGGGAGACACGCCGCTCGTCGGGACCGCCGGGATCGGGTACCTGCGGCTCCGGCGCGCGAACTACACGGACGACGACCTCGTCGCCTGGGCGAAGAAGATCGCGGCGCAGGATTGGGCGAAGGCCTTCGTGTTCTTCAAGCACGAGGACGCGGCCGCGGGTCCGCTCATGGCCATGCGGTTCCGGGAGATCGCCGGGCGGTAGGCGTCAGGCGCGGGCCAGCAGATCCGGCAAGTCACGCACGGACTCGAGCACGTGGTGCGGCCGATGCTCCGCCGGCAAGCCGGCCAGCTGCCGCGCGTCGGTCTTCCCGGTGAGAACCAGGTACGTCGTCATCCCCGCGGCGCGCCCGCCGGCGATGTCCGCCTCCAAGTCGTCCCCGGCGATGGACATCTCCTCGATGCGCTCTCCGAGCATCGCCGCGGCCATGCCAAAGAAGCCGGGCGACGGCTTACCGATGACCTCGGCCGCGACTCCGGCCGCGTACTCGAGTGCCGCGACGAAGGCGCCGGCGTCGAGCGTCCACTCGCCGTCGTCGTTCTTCCAGAAGCGGTTCGTGTGCGTGGCCACGAGGCGAGCGCCGCCGCGCAGGTTGCGGAATGCGGCGTTCAGCACGTCGAAGGTGACTTCGCGCCCCATGTCGCCCAGCACCACCGCCTCTGGCGCGTCTCCGGTCACGTCGAAGTCCGTCCAGTCGGCGCGCGACGACGCGGTCAACAGCAGCTGCACGCGGCGGATGCGGAGCTCGCGGAGCCGGGCCGCGGCGGCCCAGCTCGCGGAGAGGATCTCCTCGTCGGCCGCCTCGATCCCCGCGCGGCGAATGGACGCTGCCACCTCGGCGCGGGACCTGCGGCTCGTGTTCGTGGCGAAGAGCAGGCGGACTCCGCGCCGGCGAAGCTCGGCGACGGCCTCGGGAGCGCCGTCGATGGCCCGGCCGGCGTCGAGCAGCGTTCCGTCGATGTCGAGGAGCACGCCCATCCCGGCAGCGTGTGGAGCCGCGGCGGGGCTGTCAAGCGGGCGGCTTGAATCCTGGCGGCGTTCTCGCGTTCAGCGGGCCGCCCGGAGTGGCATACATCCCCGGAACCAGGCTCGTCTTCCCGGGATGTCCCACGGCGCCGGTGGTGCTGGGTCACTTCCTGATACTGAGCCTCCCGGGACAGTTCTGTCTGGTTCCGACGACGAGCAGCGAGGTCGTGACGCTCGACTGTCAGGCCACGCCGCAGGCTCTCGCGACTTCCTGGGTCGGATTCTCGAACTCCGCCGGCGCACCGTGCATGGATGGAACCCCCTGTCCCCTGTCCGTCGATCCGACGCCGTGGGGGTCGGTGAAGGGTCTGTACCGCTAGCGCCGCGTCGCGCAGAATCGGCGCATGGAGCGACGTCATCCGCGCGCCTTCCCGCGCGACGACCAGCGGGTCTACGACGCCTACATCGCCGGGCGGCAGAGCGCGGCCGTCGCGGCAGCGGTGCGCATCGGGCTCTTCGAGCTGATCGCCCGCGAGGGACCGCTGAGCGAGGCGGCGGTCGGCGAACGGCTCCGCTTCCACGCGCGGCCGCTGCGCGCACTGCTCGCGGCGCTCTTCGCCATGGGACTGCTCGAGCGGAAGGGCGAACGCTTCGCTCTGTCCGCGGACGCAGCCGACTACCTCGTCCGCGGAAGGCCCGGATGGCTCGGCGGTCTGATCGACATGGAAGTGGAGCAGTTCCTCTCGCCGGCGTCGATGATCGAGGCGCTGGAAAAGGGGCGTCCCACGATCTACGGCGACGTCGATCCGTGGGAGGTCCACCGAGCCGATCACGCGCGCGCGCGCGCCTTCACCGCCGCCATGCACAGCATCAGCGAGCGGCCGGCGGCGGGCTTCGCCGAGGTCGTGGACTTCTCCCGCGTGCGCAGGCTGCTCGACGTCGGCGGCGGATCGGGCGCGCTCTCGCTCGCCGTCGCCCGCGCGTGGCCGCAGGTGTGCTGCGTCATCTTCGATCTCGCCGTCGTCTGCGACATCGCCCGGGAGTATGCCGCGGCGGCGAGTCTGGCGGAGCGTGTCACCGCGGAGCCCGGAGACATGTTCGCCGACGAGCTCCCGTCGGGCTTCGACGCCGTCCTCTACTCGCAGATCCTGCACGACTGGCCGCCGGAAAAGGACGCCTTCCTCCTGGCGAAGGCGCACGCCGCGCTTCCGCCCGGCGGCATCGTTCTCGTGCATGAGAAGCTGGTCGAGGACGACGGGCGCGGTCCCCTGGCGAACGCGCTCGTGAACCTGGACATGGCGCTGTGGACCGAAGGCCAGCAGTTCTCCGAGGCCGAGCTTCGCGAGTTGCTCGGGGCGGCCGGCTTCGTCGACGTGGAGCGACGGCCCACGGCCGGCTACTGGAGCGTCGTCATCGGGCGAAAGGCCTGATTCGTTCCGCCGGGCCGTCCCGATCCGCTACAATCGGGGGAGGCCCGCGCCGGGCCACCTGGGAGAAAGCCCCATGCGATTCCGATACCACCGGCCCGCACGGCTCTGCGTCGTGCTGGCACTCGCCGCGGGTCCCGCGTTCGCGTTCGTTCCGCACGCCGAGAATCACGGCCTCGAGTTCCCGCTCCTGTACGATGCCGTACCGCAGGCCTACCCCACGGCTCGCGCCGCGGACGTCGGACTCGTCCGGTCCTCGAGCCTGGATCCGACCTGGATGATCCAGGCGAACCCGCGGACGGGGACGATCCAATCGGCGTACGGCGGCAGGGCGCAGCTGGCCGCGGCTGTAACCAGCGAGGCCCAGGCGGAGACCCTCGCCCGGGGCTTCCTCCTCGGCCACACGGATCTGCTGGGCGTGCGCAACGAGAACATGCAGCTGCGCAGCGTTCGCCACTGGAACGGCAAGTACGCGGTGCACTACCGGCAGGTGCTCTTCGGCCTTCCGGTCCACACCGCGACGGCATGGGTGCTGATGCGCGCCGACGGTCGCGTGGCCGGGTTCGGCTCGGACTTCATTCCCGAAACCGGTGACATTCCCGCGCACGCCACGCTGTCCGAGGCGCAGGCTGTGGAGCGCGCCGCGGCGGCTCTCGGGACGACGCCACGCACCGATGCGCCCGTGGAGGTCTCGCAGCTCTACGTGCCTGCACCGGCTGGCGAGCTGCTCGAGCTGACCATCGCCTATCGCGTGGTCTTCGAGTCCGAGGAGCCGTTCGGCAAGTGGGAGAGCACCGTCCACGGAATCACCGGCGAGGTCCTCGCGCGGCGGAACCTCTACTTCCCGATCAACGTGATCGGGAACGTGGACGGCGACGTGCAGAACCAGCTGCCGACGCTGGCGTACTGCGATGGACCCGGCACGGAGCCGCTATCGAATCTCACGGTCAGCGTCTCCGGCGGCAACAGCGACGCCACGGACGCGTCCGGTACGTTCAACGTCAATCACGGCGGTGCTTCCGCCGTCAACGTGACCGCCACGCTGAGCGGTCCGTACATCAATGTCAACCGCGTCTCCGGGATCGGCTCCGACGCGAGCATCACCCAGAGTGTCACCCCGGGTACGCCGGCCACCTTCTCGTTCACCACCGGCAACGCCCGCCGCGACGAGATGGACACGTTCTTCCACGGCAACCGTATCCGCGACTTCATGATCGGGCTGGACCCGACGTTCACGAACCTGGACGTGCCCGTGGTCAGCAATGTCGGCAACGCTCCCGGCGTCGGCTTCTGCCCCGGCAACGCTTGGTGGAACATCGGCGGCGCGAACATGAACTTCTGCATCGCGGACGCCACCTATGGCAACACCGGCGAGATGGGGAACGTGATCTACCACGAGTACGGCCACGGAATCACCGAGATGGTGTACTCGCGGAACGGCCAGAGCCAGCCGGTCGGGGACCTGCACGAGGGGAACTCGGACGTCGTCGCGAACTTCCTGGATCGCAACCCCCACATCGGGCTGGGATTCTTCCTGGGCAACTGCACGTCGGGCATTCGCAACGCCAGCAACACGCTGCAGTGGCCCGCGGACAACAACGGCGGGCACTTCGGCGGCCAGATCATCGCCGGGTTCCACTGGGATGCCTGGCAGTCGATGCTCGGCTCGATGCCGCAAGCGCAGGCCGACTCCATCGCGTTCCACACCTGGCACTACGCACGGGACATGGGGACGCCGACGAATCAGGCGGCGCAGGTGTTGTGGACCTTCATGATGGACGACGACGACGCGGACGTGACCAACGGGACGCCGAACCATGATCACTTCTGCCTCGCGGCGGCGAATCACGGGTTCTCGTGCACCGAGATCCTCGCGGTGGGGATCACGCACACGCCGCTCCCGACCACGACCGACGACTCGATCGGCTACACCGTCGTGGCTCAGTGCACGTCCTCCGTCGCGGCGATCGATCCTGCGGAGGTCAAGCTGACCTACCAGGTGGACGGCGGCCCGGACACCGAGCTGCTGATGACCGCCACCGGGAACCCCGACGAGTACAGCGCAACGATTCCCGCGCAGGATCAGCACAGCGAGATCGAGTACTTCATCTCGGCGATGGACCTGGCCGCGAACGGGAACGAGGAGCCGTTCCTCACCGAGCTGACCGGCAAGCGGTTCGCGTTCGACGTGGTCATGACTCTCGAGTCGATGGAGACGGGTGCCGCCGGCTGGACGACGATCGACGCGGCGAGCAGCGGCGAGTGGGGTCTCTTCAATCCGGTCGGCACGGCCGCGCAGCCCGAGGACGACTCGACTCCCGCCCCGGGCACTCTGTGCTTCATCACCGGACAATGCGGGGCAGGTCACGGAACGTGCACCGCCGCCTGCGGCTCGGGCGATCTGGGCTGCAACGACGTCGACGCCGGGACCGTGACGCTGCTGTCGCCGGTCTACGACCTCAGCGCATTCGACCAGGTCACGGTCAAGTACGACCGTTGGTACTCGAACAACACCGGCGCGGATCCCAACAACGACTTCTGGTTGGTGGAGATTTCCAACGACGCTGGGGCGAGCTGGACGACCGTGGAGAACACGTCGGTGTCGGCGGCGTCCTGGACGAGCGTCGGGTTCGACGTGGACGCGGTGTTCGGCACGCCGGGCCAGGTGCAAGTGCGCTTCCTGGCCAGTGATCTGAACGCCGGGTCGCTCGTCGAGGCGGGTGTGGACGAGTTTCGCATCCTGGCCGCCGTCAGCGGGCCGGTGGCTTCACTGGAGACGGTGCCCGCGCCGGCGGTGCTGTCCCTCGAGCAGAACCAGCCGAACCCGTTCAGCCCGCAGACGAGCATCCGCTTCGCGCTGCCGCAGCGGTCCGAGGTGAGGCTGACGGTGTACGACGTGCAGGGCCGCGCCGTGCGCCAGCTGGCAGCCGGCACGCGTGAAGCCGGTCGGTACGACGTCACCTGGAACGGCCGCGATGGGCAGGGCGACCGCGTCGCCGCCGGCGTGTACTTCTATCGCCTCACAGCGGGTGAAGAGACGCTGACGCGGAAGATGACCGTACTGAAGTAGGGCCAGTCGAAGACGGAGAGAACGGGCGCCCGGGGCGGCGGCCCGGTAGTGGGTCAGTTTCGGGCTGACCCGCCGCCGGCGGCTCCGGGCGCTTCGTTTGGACCCGCGGATCCGCTAGGATCGGCATGCGCAAGTCCTCGCTCTCCCCCCCAGCCGGAGAATCCCATGCGAATGAGCGTCCACGGTCTGTCGCTTCTCGCGGCGGCAGTGGCGACGGCCGGTCCGGCCTTCGCCGCGCGTCCCGATTCCCACGAGAGCCTGGAGTTCCGGCTCGACTACGATTCGATCTCGCCGGTCTATCAGAACCTGCGCTCCGAGGAGCACGCGCTCGCGCGCTCGAGTCTCGGCTCGTCCTGGATCGTCCAGCCGAATCCGCGCACCGGCACGGTACACGCCGCGTACGGCGGGGCGGCGCGCCTGGCAGGTGCGGTCACGAGCGAGGCGCAGGCGGGAAGTCTCGCGCAGTCGTTCCTCATCGGCCAGACCGCCCTCCTCGGCACTCGATCCGACAACATGCAGCTCCGCAACGTCCGCCACTGGAAGGACAAGTACGCCGTGCACTTCCAGCAGGTGCGCAACGGCCTCCCCGTTCACCAGGCCACCGCGTGGGTGCTGATGGATGCGGCCGGCAAAGTCGGCGCGTTCGGCTCCGATTTCATTCCGGACACCGGGGACATCGCCGACGTGGCCGCCGTCTCCACCGAGGCGGCGGTGCGTCTCGCCGCGGAGGCTCTGGCGACGACGCCGCGGGCCGATCGGCCCACCGAGGTCATGAGCCTCTACGTCCCCGTGGGCGAAAACCGCGACCTGACCATCGCCCATCGGGTCGTCTTCGAGTCGCTCGAGCCCTTCGGGAAGTGGGAGAGCACGGTCCACGGCGTCACCGGCCAGGTGCTCGCGCGGGCGAACTGGTACGAGACGATCAACGTGGGAGGGAACGCCGACGGCGTCGTGAACAACAACTTCCCGAGCTTGGCCTACTGCGACGGCACCGTGGGCGAGCCGCTCTCGGGCATGACCGTCAGCGTGCAAGGCGGCAACAGCGCGGTCACCGACGCGACGGGTGCGTTCGACATCACTCACGGCGGCACGACACCCGTGACGGTGAGTGCCCAGCTCGACGGTCCGTACATCGACGTGCAGAACGGCGCGGGCGGGGGTGACGCCTCCATCTCCACCCTGGTGACGCCGGGCGTGCCGGCCACGCTCTCCTTCACCGGCGCGAACGCCCGCCAGGACGAGATGACGATCTTCTACCAGGGCAATCTCATCCGGAACTTCATGTTCGGTCTCGATCCGACGTTCACGCAGCTCGACGTGTCCATGTCGTCGACCGCGGGAAACCCGTCGGGCGTCGGCTTCTGCCCGGGCAACGCGTGGTACACCCGTGGCGCCGTCACCATGGACTTCTGCGACGCGACGACCTCGTTCGGGAACACCGGCGAGATGTCCGACGTCGTTTATCACGAGTACGGCCACGGCATCACCGAGGCGATCTACGTTTTCCGCAACGGCGGCTTCTATCCCGTGGGCGACGTCTCCGAGGGCAACTCCGACGTCGTCGCGAACTTCCTGGACCGCAACTCGGTGATCGGCTTCGGCTACTTCCTGAACACCTGCAACTCCGGCATCCGTGATTCCAACAACAACCTGCAGTGGCCGAACGACAACGACGGAGGCCATTTCGGCGGTCAGATCATCTCCGGGTTCCACTGGGACGCGTGGCAGTCGCTGCTTTCGGCGTACCCGCAGGCGACCGCCGATCAGATCGCGTTCGACACCTGGTACTTCGGCCGGGACGTGGGAACGCCGCCCGACCAGCCGAGCCAGGTGCTGTGGACGTTCATGGCGGACGACGACGACGCCAACCTGTCCAACGGCACGCCCAACTACGATCACTTCTGCCTGGCGGCGACGAACCACGGGTTCACCTGCCCCACGATCATCACCGGGGTGATCATCGGCCACTCGAGGGTCCCGCACACGACGGACAACACCGCGAGTCACGACGTGACCGCGACGATCACTTCCACGTTCGCTCCGCTGGATCCGGCGGGGCTCGAGGTGATCTATCGCGTGAACGGTGGGCCGGATGTGACGCTGCCCATGTCCACCACGGGGAATCCTGACGAGTACTCGGCGACGATCCCGGCGCTGCCGCAGGGGACCGAGGTGGAGTACTACATTTCCGCGCAGGATCAGCTGGGCAACTCCGAGACCGACCCGACGACGGCGCCGCTGCAGATGCACGCGTTCGACGTCGCGACGATCCTGGACGACGTCGAGGGCGATACCTCGGCGTGGACCACGGTGGACCTGGCGACGCGTGGCGAGTGGGAGGCGGCGGACCCGATCGGCGACGCCGCGCAGCCCGAGGACGACGCCACGGGAGGCGCCGGCACGACGGCGTGGATCACCGGGCAGTGCGGCGCGCCGAACTGCGGGGTCTGCACCCTGGGGTGCAACGACGTGGACGGCGGCACCGTGGCACTCGGAACGCCGGTCTACGACCTGACCGGAGCTCTCTCCGCCAAGGTCAAGTTCGACCGCTGGTTCTCGAACGACCAGGGCGGTGCGCCGAACACGGATCAGTGGCTCGCGCGCGTGTCCAACGACGGCGGCGCGACGTGGACCGTCGTCGACGCCACCACGGCGACCGCCACGGCGTGGACGACCGTCGAAGTCGATCTCGTGGCGCTGTTCGGGACGCCGGGGCTCGTGCAGCTCCGCTTCACCGCCAGCGACCAGGGCACGGACAGTCATGTGGAGGCGGCCGTCGACGACGTTCGCATCCTGGCGGACTTCGGCGGACCGGTGGACGCGGAACCGACGCCGGCGGCCGAGCCGCTCGCGCTCTCCCTGGAGCAGAACCAGCCGAATCCGTTCCGCCCCGCCACGCAGATCCGCTTCGCCATTCCCACGCGAGAGGCCATCAGCCTCACCGTGTACGACGTGAGCGGACGTGCGGTTCGCCAGCTCGCGCACGGCGTCCGGGAGCCGGGCCGCTACACCGTGGCCTGGAACGGGCTCGACGGTCAGGGGAACCGCGTCGCGGCGGGCGTCTACTTCTACCGGCTGACCGCCGGGAGCGAGACGCTCACGCGGAAGATGACGGTCTTGAAGTAGGCACGCGAAGCCGGGTGGCGGGTCAGCCCACGGCGTGGCGGCGGGCGGCGTTTCTCGGGATAATGGGCCGGCCTGTTTCCGTCCCTTCTCCGAGCAGCGCTGCTCGCCGCCGTCGTCCTGACCGCGGGGGCCGCTCATGCCTTCGCCCCCCGTCCCGAGGCGGAGGCGCTGCTGCTGCCGCTGCCTTCGGAGGTCCCTGCGACGTACCGGACCCGGGACTTGTCCGCCGAGCTCGGTGCGGGCTGGCGCGCGCAGGTGGATCGCCGCACTGGAGCGGTGCACGCCGCCTGGGGCGAAGGTCTCGCGCTGGCACCCGGTCTGCGTGACACCGGCAGCGCGGCGGCAGTCGCGCGCGGGTTCCTGATCGGCCACGCCGATCTGCTGCGCACCGCCTCCGACCAGACCGTGCTCGCCAGCGCACATCAGGCCGGCGGGAAGTTCGCCGTCTGGTTCCAGCAGGAGATCGCCGGCGTCCCGGTGTACGGGGCTCGCGCGTTCGCCCTGCTCACCGAGTCCGGTCGTCTCGCGGCGTTCGGCTCCGACTTCCTCGAGCTGCACTCGGCGCCGCCGGCCGCCGTCCTCTCCGCCGGCGATGCACGCGTCGCGGCGACGGCAGCGCTCGGCACCGTCCCCCGCGACGATCGCCCGGAGACGACGGAGCTCGTGCTGCTCCCCGTTCCCTCGGGCGAGCTGCTCGAGCTCGGCCCCGCGTGGGTCGTCACGTTCGAGAGCTTCGAGCCGTTCGGCCGGTGGATCACGATCGTGGACGCGCGGTCCGGCGGGATCCTGTCGCGGCGGAACGGCTACGGATTCATCGACGTCGTCGGAACGGCCGTGGTCAGCGTGGAGCAGACCGGCTACTGCCACCCCGCGACGAACACGTTGCCTGCGGGACTGGGGGTGAACGTGGTCGGCGGCGGCTCCGGGGTGACGACGACGTTCGGCGCGTTCACCATTCCGCATGCGGGATCGCTGCCCGTGCTGCTGACCTCCACGCTCCAGGGTCCGCTGGTGGACGTGAACCGCGCCCCCGGACTCGGGGCGGATGCCTCGCTGACGGCGCCGGCCGCACCCGGCATTCCGGTGACGATCCGGTTCGACGACACGAATTCTCGCCGCGACGAGCGCAACGCCTTCTTCCACATCAACGACGCGAATGCCTTCATGAAGGCGATCGACCCCACGTTCACGTCGCTGGACTACGCCGTGCCGGCCTCGGTCGGCCGGTTCGACTTCATCTGCCCGGGGAACGCCTGGTGGGACGGCGTGGGGATGGGCCTCTGCGAGGAGAGCGGAGTGTTCGGAAACACCGGCCGCATGGAGACCGTCATCGTGCACGAGTTCGGTCATGGCGTGACCAACGGCGTGTACTCGCGTCACGGGGTGACGCTGACGTCCGCCGGACTCAGCGAGGGGAACTCCGACGTGCTCGCGGCCTTCAGCAGCCGGTCGTCGGTCATCGGCGAAGGCTGGACGAGGAACGACTGCAACTCGATCCTCCGCGATGCGCAGAACGCGCTGCGGTGGCCGGATGATGTGGTCGGCGGATCAGGGCACTGGGACGGACAGATCATCGCCGGATTCCACTGGGATCTCTGGCAGTCCCTGCAGCAGAGCCATCCGTCGGGCCGGGCGGACTCCATCGCCTGGACGAGCTGGCACCTCTCGCGGGATCTGGGTCTGCCGCAGGACCTTCCCGATCAAGTGCTCTGGACGTTCCTCGCGGACGACGATGACGCAGACCTCGGCAACGGAACGCCGAGCTACGCGCACATCTGCCTCGGTGCGTCCAACCACGGCTTCGAGTGCCCCGAGGGAACGCCGCCGGTGACGATCACGCACTCGCGGCTCGGGCACGTCACCGACGGCTCGGTCCAGCGCGAGGTCGTCGCCACGGTCTTGGCCACGGTCGGCCTGAACACGGCGGCGCTCACCACGAACTACCGCGTGAGCGGCGGCGGGTTCGTGGCGTTGCCCATGATTTCCACCGGGAATCCGGACGAGTACGCGGCAACCCTGCCGGCCCTGCCGCCGTCCTCCGAGGTGGAGTACTACATCTTCGCCCGCGACTTGCAGGACTCCGTGGAGACGAGCCCTGCCGGCGCGCCCGGTGCGCTGCACGCCTTCGACGTGGCCTGGCTCTACGATCCGCTGGAGACCGAGTCCGGATGGACCGCCGGCGATCCGGCGGACGACGCGCTCTACGGCGAGTGGGGCCGCTTCGATCCGGTGGGGACCATCGCGCAGCCGGAGGACGACGGCACGGCGGCGCTCGGCGTGATGTGCTTCGTGACCGGGCAGTGCGGGCCGGGTTACGGGACGTGCTGGTCGGGCTGCAACCTCGGATGCAATGACGTGGACGACGGACAGACCACGCTGTTCAGCCCGGTGTACGACCTGGGCGCGCTCGCGGCCGCGACGGTCAAGTACGACCGCTGGTACTCGAACGATCTCGGCGCGAATCCGACCGAGGACTCCTGGGTCGTGGATGTGTCCAACGACGGCGGCGCGAGCTGGACGAACGTCGAGAACACGACGGAGTCCGATGCGTCGTGGCAGACCCGGAGCATCGACCTCGTTCAGACGTTCGGAGCGCCGGGTCTCGTGCAGCTGCGCTTCCGCGCGAGCGACCTGGCCAATCCCTCTCTGGTGGAGGCGGCGGTCGACGACGTGCGCATCCTGTCGGGCGGCCCGTCGGTCGACGCGGTCGTCGGGCCCTTGTCGGCGATGGCGCTGGCGCTCGAGCAGAACCGGCCGAACCCGTTCCGCCCGGGCACGCTCATCGAGTACGCCGTTCCCGAGAGATCCCGCATCCGTCTCTCCGTGCACGACGTGAGCGGGCGGACGGTGCGCGTTCTCGCGGAGGGCGAGGTGGCCGCCGGCAGGCGCTCCGTGGCCTGGGACGGACGCGATGGTACCGGGACTCCCGTCGCATCCGGCGTGTATTTCTATCGTCTCGCCTCGCCGCACGGGAACCTGACGCGGAAGCTCACCGTCGCTCCGTGACCGGCCTTTCGATCCTCGGTTCCGAGATCGGGCGCGGTCACCCCTTCTACACCGACGGGCTCGTGCGCGCGCTGCAGGACCTCGGCGCGGGTGCAGCCATTCGCCGCCGGTCGGACGTCTTCGAGGTATCGCGCGGGGTGTCCCTGGCGGCTTGGCGATGCGTCCGGGCCGCGTACCGCAACGCCGGCCGCGGCGGAGCCATGTCGTCGCTCTATCACCGCGTGCGTCGGCGCGTGGACTACGACCACGATTCTCCGGGGCTTCGCGTCCTCGGCCGTGACCTGAGGCGATGGGCGGGCGGGGAGGGAGTCGTCGTCGTCGACCACCCCGCGGTGGTCGGGGCGCTCGGCGGGCTGGAGAACGTGTGGTACTTCCACGGAGAGCTGGCCGCGCCGCCGGAGGCGATGGTCCGGCGCGCGGCGCGCATCCTCGTGCCGCGAGAGGACGGGGCAGCGGCGTTCGTCGCCGGTGGATGCCGGCCGGAGCAGATCCTCGTGACCGGCCTCTGCGTGGAGAACGATCTCGTGGAGCACGCCGAGGCGATGGCTGCGGCGCGGCGGCGGCGCATCGCGTCGGGAGAGCCGCTGACCGTGGCGTTCTTCAGCTCGGGAGCGGAACCGCCGGGACACGTCGCGGCCGTCGCGGCGGCGGCGAAGGCGATCGGCCGGTCGTCCCACCGGGCCCTCGTCTTCGCGGCACGCGGCGGGAGGCTGGAGCGCGCGGCCGCGGGCGGCGCCGTCGAGATCGTGCGGTTCGGCAGCCGCGAGGAACTGGATCGCGAGACCGTGACTCGCTTCGCCACGATCGACGCGGTCGTGTCGCCGCCGCACGAGCGCTCCCACTGGGCGGTCGGCCTCGGAGTCCCCTTCTTCCTGGTCGGTCCTGACATCGTACCGTTCGCGCCGCGGAACCGGACGCTGCTGCTCGCCGCCGGAGTGGCCGCTTCGCTCGACGGCGTGGTCGGGGCCGCGCGCTTGCCGGCGGTTCTGGACGACCTGCGCGCGAGCGACGCGTTGCTGCGCATGTCGGAGGCCGGCGGCGGCGTACCCGTCGACGGCTTTCGCCGGGCCGCCCGCTTCGTGCTCGACGAACTGCGGCGACGCGGTGAGTAGTCGGCAAGGCGAAACGGCGGTTGCCGGGCGGCCGTGGCCGGCTCCGGCCGGCCCCTCCGAGCCCGCTTCGCGTGGCATCCGCCTTGCAGTCGCGGTCGACACCGGCGGGCGGCCCGCGCCCGTGGGAACTCGAGCAGCTCTCCGGGAAGGCAGAACCATCATGAGGCAGATCGGTGTCGCTGCCGCGATCCTCCTCGCGGCCTGGACTTCAGCGCACTCTCCCGACGCGCATTCCGTCGCCGCCGACTTCGCCCCCGAAGGAGGGGCCAGGTTCGTGTGCTATCACGGGTTGTCGCTGTGGCTCGCGTACCAGACGCTCCTGGGGTACTCCACGAACGTGGACTTCTTCTTCCAGGAGCCCGACTGCACGGTGCCGTAGGTGCGAAGTCAGCTCTGCAGGCGCCCCGCGAGGGAGGGAAGATCCACGGGATTCACCGAGTCGTAGCTGACCGAGAGGATCCGGCCGTCTGGACCCACGACGACCTCCAGCGGGAACCGCTGCACGCGCCAGTCGCGGAGGAAGAGGTGATCGGTGTCCTCCACGATCGGGAAGGTGATGCCGTGTTCTTCGCGGAAGGAGCCGATGTGCTCCGGCGGATGGTTCGTGATGCCCACGACGCGAAGCTCGGGGAGAGCGCCCTGGTCGAGGACCGTCTGCCACTTCGCCGCCATGTCCACGCACGGCGGGCACTCGAGGTCGAGGAAGAGGAAGGCCGTCCCGCCCGTGCCGGTCATCGCGGCCGTGCGCGCGTCCGGTCCGCCGGCGGTGGCGGCGTCGGGGAAGGTCATGCCGGGCTTCAACAGGCTGGTCGCGGCGGGGTCCGCGGCGACGTATGCATCGCCGCGGCCGACGGTGCCGCGGAGCGCGCTTCCTACCAGCACTCCCGCGATCCCCACGGCGAACACGCCGAGCAGGAGCCCGGCGACCTTCAGCGGCGAGCCGATCGTCATTTCGGATCCCGGACGAAGAGAGGGGCGGGACCGCGGTCCCGCCCCGGTGATCGACGGTCCAGCGTCAGCAGTTGTAGACCTGCGGACAGCCGATGACTTCCGTCGGGCTGCAGACCGTGCCGAACGGAGTCGGGCAGCACCGCAGCGGGTTCCCGGCGCAGTCGCAGGTGTAGTAGCAGCCGCTTCCGCCGCCGCCGCCTTTCGCGACGGCATCGGTCGGCCCGAAACCTACGAGCACGCCGAGTGCGAACACGAGACCGAAGACGAGACAGAGGGTCTTGCGCATCGATTCACACCTCCGGGGAATAAGTAGTGGAGCACACATCGGTGTAAGACTCCGGCGGGGGCGAAGTCAACCGCATTTCTCGCCTCGGTGGTGGACCTGTCCCGGGCTGAAGGACGCCGCGCACGCGCTTTGGTTGATCCGGGCCGGCGCGTGCGCCAGCCTGCTCGTCACTCCCGCGCCGCCCTCCGCCTAGAGTGGGTTGCTATCCGAGCTTCTCAGGCAGGGGAGATCGTCCCAGAATCAGCCGTCCTCATCATTCGCCCGGAGGTGCCCCTCATGACGAAGGCGATGTTCGGCGCTTGCCTGCTCCTTCTCGGAGCGAGTCCACCGGTGGCGGCGGCGACGCCGGATGCCGGGATGGAGGTCAGTCTGTCGGCTGGCGGCGGGAGCCCCGGCAACTTCTGCAGCTGTTGCCCCGCACAGGTGTGGGTCACCGACTCGGCGGGACTCGTCGGTAGCTCTTGCAATCCCCGGGTGGGTCACCACCGGTGGTCCACCCGGGTCGCTCGCTCGTGCCGCGTGACGTCGGTTCGTCGCCGCCCGGGTCGGTAGCAGGACGGCCGTACGCGCCGCGTCAGCTCCGCAGGAGCTCCGCGATAGGCCGCCTCGACGCCGAGAACGCCGGCACGAGCCCGCCGACCACGCCGGTCAGCACGGCAAGCACGATCCCTTGCAGCAACACGTCCGGCGTGGTGCGCAGCGAGAAGCTGATCTCGCTGAAGGTGACGTAGTTCGTCGTGCCGGTCGTGATGCCGTTGAGCGGGAGCGAGGCGACGGCGCCGAGGACGCCGGCCAGGAGCCCGAGAAACGCCGCTTCCAGCAGGAACGCGCCGAGGATGGCGCGCCGCGGGAAGCCGAGCGCGCGCAGAGTCCCGATCTCCTTGGAGCGGGCGGCGACCTGCGCGTACATGGTGTTCGCCGCCGCGAAGCACGCCCCGAAGGCCATCAGCACGGCGAGCACCGTGCCGAGCACGACGAACTGCGCTCCGGTCGAGGTGGTCTGTTCCTCGTAGTACTCGGTCTCGAGCCTCGCGGCGAGATTGAGCCGCTGGTCGGCCTCGATCCGCGCGACGAGCGCCTTCGCCTCGTCCTCGGACGCGGTGCGCAGGAGCGAGGACGAACAATAGTTCTGCCGCTGGAAGGCGTCACCGAAGTCCTCCACCGCGCCCCACACTTCCGAGGCGAAGCTCCCGCCGCCGGCATCGATGAGCCCGACGACGCGGAAGTCGATCCGCCCGAACGTCACCTGCTTGCCGAGCTCGAGCTGCGGGAAGCGCTCGGCGAGCTTCGCCCCGACGACGACCTCGCCCTTGCCCGGCTCGAAGCGGCGGCCCTCCACGACGCGGACCTTGGGCCGCACGCCGAACGCGGCCGGCTCCACTCCGCGGAGCACGACGTTGGACTCGCTGCCGTCCCTGCGCGTGAGGATCTGCAGGATGAGCACTTCGCCGGAGGCGAGCGGCTGACCGTCGGCACCACGCTCGACGCCGGGCAGCGCGGCCATCTCCCGGTGCCGCTCGGTCGGGAAGGTGCTCTCCGTCTCGGCGCGCGCCCCGTCCCGCAGCACGAGCACGTTGCGCGGGTCCCCGGACGCGCCGAATGCGGCGCCCAGTCCGCCGGCGAGCGAGAGCACGCCGATGTAGACCAGCACCACGAAGGCGATGGAGACGACGGTCATGAGGATCGTCCCGCGGCGCGCGGTCAGGTTGCGCACGTTGTACTTGAGCGGGATGTTCATGCGACCCTCCGCAGCCCGTCGGCGATGCGCAGACGCGCGGCTTGCGCCGCCGGGAACCAGCCGGCCAGCAGACCCACCACGAGCCCGACGGCGACCGCCGTGCCGGCGACTCCCGGGGTGACGTACAGAGTGCCGAAGAACGGGAAGGACTCGGCCATCACGCTGGCCAGCGCCCCGAGGAAGCCGGCGGACAGGGCGGCGCCGGCGCACGCGCCGACCAGCCCCACCGCAACGGACTCGCCGAGCACGAGCCCGACGACCTGCCGGCGCCGGTAGCCCAGCGTCTTGAGCACCGCGACCTCGTTGGTGCGTTCGCGGGCGGTCATCGCCATGGTGTTCGCGGTGATGAAGAGGATGGAGATGACCACGGCCAGGCCGATCGCGCCGAAGAGGACGCGCACGTTGCCGAGCATCTCCAGGAAGGAGAGCTGGAACGCCTTCTCCGTCTCGGCCCGCACCGGCATCTCCGAGTTCACGAACATCGCCTCGGCCGCGGCGATCACTCCGGGTACGACGTCGGGACTCTCCACCAGCAGCCAGTACGTGCCCACGATACCGGGGTTGTCCAGCGCCTCCTCGAGGTACTTGCGGTGGAAGAAGATCTGGCGTTCCTGCGTCGGGGTGGCCGGCACGAGAAAGATGCCGCGCAGCACGAGGTCGATGTCGACGGGATAGATGTCGCCCTTGATGGCGATCCGGTCGCCGATCTTCCAGCCGTACTTGTCGGCCAGCGCCTTCCCGGCGATGAACGAGTCCCTCTCCGCCTGCCAAACCACCTTCTCCGTATCGGGGAGCTGCATCTCGCGGAACACGTCGAGCAGCGTGGCCGGATCGCAGGCGAAACGCGGGAAGAAGTTTTCCGGACGGTTGTCGATGTAGACGCCCTGGTACCAGCTGAGCGGCGTCACGCCGAGCGTGTGCGGCAGCGTCTTCACGCGCTCCCAGTACGACTCCGGAAGATCGAACGTGAGCGAAATCTTGCTGCGGATGACGATGCGGTTGTCGGCCGAGCCCTCCGCCCGCTCCATGGACGAGAGCATGGCGAGCAGCAGACAGAGGAGCAGCACGCCGACCGCCACCGACCCCATGGTGAGGAAGGTCCGCTTCTTGTTGCGCAGCAGATTGCGCAGGGCGAGCCTCAGCATCTACGCCGCAGCCTCCAGCCGACCCTTGTCGAGGTGCAGGATCCGCTTGGCCCGCTCGGCGGCGCGCGGATCGTGCGTCACCATGACGACCGTCTTGCCGAACTCCTCGTTCAGCTGCACGAGCAGGTCCAGCACCTCGTGCGCGCTCTTCGCGTCCAGGTCCCCGGTCGGCTCGTCGGCCAGCAGCAGCGTCGGGTCGGCTACCACCGCCCGCGCGATGGCCACGCGCTGCTCCTGCCCGCCGGAGAGCTGCCTCGGGAAGTGGTCCATGCGGTCGGAGAGTCCGACCACCCCGAGCGCGACCTCGACCTTCGTGCGCCGCTCTTCCTTGGAGAGCCTGGCCAGCTTGAGCGGCAGCTCCACGTTCTCGCGGGCGGTCAGCACCGGGATCAGATTGTAGAACTGGAACACGAATCCGATGTGGCGGTGCCGCCACGGCGCGAGATCGCTCTCGGACAGGCCGGTGATGTCCGTGCCGGCAACGGAGAGCCTTCCCGCGGTCGGCCGATCGATGCCGGCGAGCAGGTTGAGCAGCGTGGACTTGCCCGAGCCGGACGGACCCATGAGCGCGACGAAATCGCCCTCAGCCACCTCGAAGCCGACGCCGGCGAGCACCTCGATCTCGAAGTCGTCGCGGCGGTAGACGCGGCGGAGCCCCTCGACACGGACGACGCTCACGTGCGCACCCTCCTTCCTTCCTGCAGTGATTCGTTCATGGTTCTCACGATTCTCTCTCCTCCGGCAAGCCCGCGGCGAACGGCGAGCATCTCGCCCTCGGTACCCTCCAGCTCGATGACGGTCCTGCGCAGCCGATCGCCGGCCACGACCCACACCCAGGGCGTACCGCCGGCGTCCGCGACCGCTCCGGCCGGCACGAGGATCTTCGGCTCGCCGCGGAGCGCGCCCGGCGACATGGCCTCCTCCAGGAACGTGACGGTCGCGCTCATGTCCGGGACGAGCCGCTCGTCGAGGTCGTCGATGCTCACCTTCACCTGGACGACGGCGCGCTGCCGGTCGGCGGTCGGCACGATCTGGCGAAGCTTGCCGCTGTACTCCACGTCGGGAACCGCGTCGACACGGATGGCGGCGGGCTGCCCGGGCCGCACCCGAGCGATGTAGCTCTCGTTGATGTCCGCCTCGACTTCCAGCGACGAGAGGTCGGCGATGCGCACGAGCGCGCCGGTGGACTGCTGCGACGTGAACCCTCCCGGAGCGACCATCTCCCCGACCTCCACCGGCCGGTCGATCACCACGCCGGTGAGCGGCGAAGTGATCACCGTGTAGGCGAGGTTGGCCCGCGCGGAGGCCAGCGCGGCGTCCGCCGTCGAGACCTTCGCCGCGGCGACGTCGCGCTTGGTGACGGCGGCGTCGCGCTGGGCTTCGGAGGTGAGCTCGCGCTGGAACAGCGCGACCTGCCGCGCGGCCTCGCGCTCCGCGTCGGCCAGCGTGGCCTTCGCCTCGGCGACCGCTGCCTCCGCCTGTCGCACCGCGGCGCGGAGATCGTCGCTGTCCAGCACGGCGATCACGTCGCCCTCCTTCACCGGATCGCCCTCGTCCACGCGCAGCTCGACGACGCGCGCGACGATCGTCGCCGCCACCGCCGCGCGCCGCTGCGCGACGGTATAGCCGGTGGCGGTGAGCACGGTGGAGGCCTGCGCCGGCGTGACGACCTGCACCGTCGTCGTCTCCAGCTTCGGCGCGAACCACGGGACGGCGCGCGGAAGGACGACGACCGCACCGGCCACGACGACGAACGCGGCCGCCCACCCGAGCAGCGGCCCGATGCGGCGGCGTCGCGCGGGCGGATCCGCGGTCTCGCGGTTCATGCGAAGCGCGGACAGGTCGCGGCGGCCGGCCGCGCTGCGAGGCTCATCCACGGACGGGCGTCTCCGGTTTGCCGCCGTAGGCGGGTCCGCATAGAATGCCAGTTCCGGGAGGGGTTCGCCATGGCCGAGAGGGCGCAGACGTTCGGTGCGGTCGCCGTCGCCGTGGGGGTGGCGCTCGCAGGGTTCTTCGTCGGTCAGGGTTTCGTGAAGAGCCGCGTCGCCGAGCGCTACGTGACGGTGAAGGGCGTCTCGGAACGGGACGTCGAGGCGGATCTCGCCCTGTGGCCGATCCGTCACCTGGCGACTCACGACGACCTGGCCACGGCGCAGCGGGAGATCGAGACGCATCACCGCGCCATCGTGGAGTTCCTCGCGCGCGCGGAGATCCCGGCGGAGAGCGTGCAGCTCCAGGGACTCGAGGTCGAGGACCGTCACGCGCAGTCCTGGGTCTCCGGCCCGGTGCAGAGCCGCTTCATCGTGACGCAGACCATGATCGTGCGGTCGCGGGATGCGGCGAAGGTCCGCGCGGCGAGCCAGAAGGTCGGCGAGCTGGTGGACGCCGGCGTGGTGATCGCGGGCGGCGGGCTCGGCCCCACGTATCTGTTCACCCGGCTCAACGACTTCAAGCCGGAGATGATCGCCGAGGCGACGGCGCTCGCCCGCGAAGCCGCGACCCAGTTCGCCACGGACTCGGGCTCCGCGCTCGGGGGAATCCGCCGCGCGTCGCAGGGCGTCTTCGAGATCCGGCCGCGAGACCGCGCGCCGGGAATCGCCGAGGAAGGTCAGCTGGAGAAGACGCTGCGCGTCGTCACCACCGTGGAGTATCTGTTGGAGTAGCTCGCTACTTCGAGTTGCGCCGGGCGGCCTGCAGCGCGAGCCAGCCGAGCAGGTAGACTGCCGCCCCGATCTGCAGCGTGCGGCTGAACCCCCACGCCGTGCTGAACACGATGCACAGCACGGTGCCCACCACCGTCGCGCAGGCGTTGATGCCCCAGGCCCAGGGCACCGCGGCCGGCTCGCGGCGGTGCACGATGCGCAGCCCCGACGGGAACGGGATGCCCATGAAGAAGCCGAGCGGCGCCACCAGCGCCACGGTCGACGCGATGCGTCCGGCGTGGCCGAGACCGAGCAGCGCGTTCGTCACCGGCCCGATCGTGAGCGAAGCCGCCACCGCCAGCGCCACGAGAACCGGCACGGTGACGGCGATCAGCCGCTCGGGATCGGCCGCCATGCGCTTCGAGGCGAAGCTCCCCAGACCCGAGAAGAGCAGGATGGCGAAGAGCGTCACCGCCATGGAGTAGGTCGGTCCGCCGAGGAAGATCGTCAGCTTCTGCAGCAGCGAGATCTCGATCAGGATGAACCCGAGCCCCAGCGAGGCGAAGTAGACGAAGGTGGCGGCACGCCCCCCGCCGCTCGCCGGCAACCGGTGCCGCGCCAGCGGCTGCAGGATGAACGCCGCACTCAGTACCGTCACGATCACGAGCGTCGTCAGCAGCAGGAGCACCGCGATGGACAGCTCCGGGCCTTCGCCCCGCAGCCAATGCAGAGTCCAGAAAGCGCCCCACGGATAGAAGTGGAAGAAGAACGGGCGATCGTCGGTGGCCGGGGCCATGTCGAGCGGCTCTTCCTCGAGGATTCGCACGCGCTCCTCGGGAGTGGCGCGGAGGTACTGCGCGATCGTGCCCTGCCCCTGACCGTACGGTCCGTACACGACCTGGAAGGAGTGCGCCTGCGCCCACTGCGCGAGCCGGTCCACCTCGTCCGGCGTCCACGGCGAGCGCTTGATCATGGTGATTCCCCAGGGCACGGCGAAGAACGAGCCGAGCCCCTGCCCGGCGAGCATCATCACGTGACGCTCGGGGTCGGGGACGCCGCGTCGCGAGAGCACGTCCACCGCCGTGATGGTCAGCTTCATCGCCTCGCGCGGGGGCCGCATCAGCGGCCGCGTCAGGCTGACGATCCCGTCGGGCTCGAGGTGGTCGAGGTACTGCTCGATCGCCTCCTCCGTGTAGATGAAGTTCTCGGTGAGCGCGTATGCACCGGCGGCGAGCGCGGTGAACGTATCCACCCCGCTCATCTGGATGACGTCGAAGGTGCGGTGATCCCGGGTGAGGAAGTGCCTTCCCTCGGAGACGACGAGCTCCACCTCCGGGCGCTGGAACACGCCGCCGGCGAAGTCGGCATACACGTCGCGGATCAGGCCGATCATCACCGGGTTCACGTCCACGGCGACGACCTGCTGCGCGCGGTGATGCAGTGCGATCTCCACGTCCACGCCGCCGCCGCAGCCGATGACCAGCGCCTTCGCCCGGGGCCGGACCACGTAGGCCGCGCCCTGCATGTACGCGCCGAGCACCGGCGTCTGCTCCGGTGTGCCCTGCGGCTCGATGATCCCGGTCAGCGCGCCGCCGTCCTGGAAGACGAGCCGCGTCATCGGAGCCGTTCCCTGGAAGTTCGGGGCGAGCGCTCCCCCGAAGGAGTGGAACTGGTCGAGCTCGCCGGTGACGTCGATGCGCGCGATGGGATGCCACTCGATGCGCTCCACCTCGCCGTGCCGGCGGAAGAGCGGCTTGTCCGGCGGCGCGTACAGCGTGACCCACTCGGTCTTCGCCACCCATCCGGCGAAGAGCAGCCCGCCCGCGCACATCGCCAGGTAGCGGCCGCGGCGGCTGGTCTCCGAAAGCGCCGCGATCAGGAAACCGAGCGCTCCCATGGCGAGACACGCGGCCGTGCCGCCGATCCAGGTGAGCAGCACGACGGCGAGCACGGCGCCGCCGGCGGCGCCGGCGAGGTCGGCGAAGTAGAGGCGGGTCACGTCCTCGCCGGAGCGGCTGAGGATGTGCCCGATACACGCGCCGGCGAAGAAGAACGGCGCGCCGGCCAGCAGGATCATGGCGGCGAGCGAGATCACGTTGCTGAAGTCGCCGAAGCGGACCATGTCCTCCACGTAGAAGTGCAGGCGGGAGATGAGCAGGATCGCGCCGATGGCCGAGGCGCCGAACAGCGCCGCATGGCGCGCGAGGAAGCGCTCGTCGTCGCCGCCCGCGTCGAGCTGCCGCGTGGTCAGGTAGGTGCTGGCCGCGCCGAAGCCCAGCAGCGCGACGCTCACCACGAGGTAGGTCATGTGATTGAACAGGATGAACGAGAAGATGCGGGTGAGCGATACCTCGAAGGTCAACACGCAGAGCGCGAGAAGGAAGATCTGCAACCCGCGCGTGGTGGGGGTCAAACGCGGCCCCGGGTCACAGGGTCGGAACGCCGGGACGCGGCGCGCCGAGAGGGAAGGCCTCCTCGATGCGGGCGAGGTCGTGATCGTCGAGCTCGAGTTCGGCCGCCCCCGCGTTCTCCAGGACGTGCTCGGGGCGCGACGTCTTCGGGATGGCGAAGAGCGATGGCCGGCGCACGAGGAACGCGAGCGCGACCTGCCGCGCGGTGACGCCATGCCGCCGGCCGATCTCGTCCAGCACGCGGCCGTCCGCGCTCCGTGCCGTGGGGAAGTTGCCCTGGCCGAAGGGCGAGTAGCCGACGACCGCCACGGCGTGCTCCTCGCACCAGGGGATCACCTCGTGCTCGATGGCGCGCTCGCGCAGGTGGTAGAGCACCTGGTTGCACGCGATATGTCCCGGCCCGGCGACGGCCAGCGCCTGCTCCAGCCAAGTCACGTCGAAGTTGCTGACGCCCCAGGAGAGGATCTTTCCTTCCTCCTTCAGGCGCTCGAACCCGGCGATCGTGTCCTCCAGCGGATGCGAGCTCTCCCAGTGCAGCAGGTAGCAGTCCAGGCGGTCGGTCCGCAGGCGCGCCAGGCTGCGCCGGCACGCTTCCACCACGCCCGTGCGCGAAGCGTTCTCCGGCAGCACCTTGGTGACCAGGAAGACTTCGTCGCGGCGCCCGGCGATGGCCTCGCCCACGATGTCCTCGACCCGGCCGCGTCCGTACATCTCGGCGGTGTCGATGTGGGTGATGCCGTGGTCGAGTGCCGCGCGGATGGCGTCCCGACCGGCGCGCGGATCGGCCTCCATGTTCCAGGTGCCGAGCCCGATGACCGGGACGCGCCGCTCGCCGGGGCCGAATTCGCGCGAGATCATCCGGGGACTCTAGCAGATTCCGCGAGGCGGTCGACGGTCTTCCCGGAGCGAATTCGTGGTGTCACGCCGGCGCGAGCCGGTGTTCGCGCAGGCGGAGATAGTGCGGCTCGCAGGCGCGGGCCAGCGGAAGGAGCCCGGCGGGGAGCTCCGCAGCCGGTGGCCGGTACGGCGCGAAGCCGGTCGAGGCGCGGACCGCGTCGTACCAGTGATCCGCCCAGGCGCCGTCCGTCTCCCGCGGGCCGGCCGGCCAGCGGAGCATCTCCGGGGCGAAGGGGATGCCGACCGCGGCGCAGAGCGCCCGCAGGCAGCCCGCGGGATCCTGTAGGACGTCGCGCGCGTCCAGCACCGGCGGGACGCGGCCGATGCGCGCCCGCTCGCGCTCGAACAGCTCGGTCTGCTGCTCGACGCCGAGGTCGGCCATCGTGACCGCGGACCGCTTCCTCGCATAGGAGAGCAGGACCTCGGCCGGGCTGCGAATGAGGAAGCAGTTGACGAGGTGGTCGATCCATTCGCGGCCGGCTTCGGACAGCAGGTGATGCGTCATGTGCTTCTGGTAGAAGACAGTCCTGGCCCGGGGGAGGGGCCCGGCCGTCGCGCGCGCGACGATCCGGGCAAGGTCCGTCTCGTGGGCGGCGATGACACGCTCCCGCAGCGGATGGTCGATGCCGGTGCGGACCAGGAACCACGCGTAGAGCGGCTCGTCCCACACGACGGTGTCCGGCCGGTTCTCGAACGCGCGCATCATCGCCGTGGAGATGTTGCGCGGGCCGGACCACATGGCGATGCGGACCGGGGTCACGCCGTCGCGCACTCGCGCTCGACGCGCGCGGCGTACAGCGCCTGCAGACGCTGCGTCACTGGGCCGCGCGCGCCCGTACCGATCCGCCGGCCGTCGATCTCCGTGACCGGCACGATCCCGGCGAAGGTGCCGGTCACGAAGGCCTCGTCCGCCGCGTGCACTTCGGTCAGGCTCATGTCCGTCTCACGGGCGGGAATGCCGTTCTCTCGGCACAGCTCCAGCGTCAGGCCGCGCGTGATGCCGTTGAGGCACCAGCCCGGGGTCGAAGTCCACACCTCGCCGTGGCGAACCGCGAAGAAGTTCGTGGAGTTGCACGTCGCGACGAAGCCGCGCGGATCGAGCATCAAGCCCTCGTCGGCGCCGGCCTTCGTCGCCTGGATGCAGGCCAGCACGCAGTTGAGCTTGCTGTGGCTGTTGATCTTGGGATCCTGCACGTCCGGCGGCCCGCGGCGGACGTGCACCGTGGCGAGGCGGATGCCACGCTCGGCCAGCTCGGGCAGCGGTTCCTTGTACTCCGGGATGATCACGACGGTCGCCTTGCCGACGGTGACGCGCGGATCCTGGTACGGCGTCGACTTCACACCGCGCGTGACCATGAGGCGGACGTGCACTCCCTCGGACATGGCGTTGGCGCGGAGCGTCTCGTCCAGCCTCGCGACCAGCTCCTTGCGGGACAGGCCGATGTCCAGGTCGAGTGCCTTGCCCCCTTCGTAGAGCCGGTCCAGGTGGCGGTCCAGGAAGGCGACGCGTCCGTGCCGCACGCGGAGTCCTTCCCACACGCCGTCGCCGAGCAGGAAGCCGCTGTCGAAGACGGAGACGACGGCCTCGGCGCGCGGGCCCCATCCTCGGGACGACGCGTCGCGAGGACTGTCTGAGCCCGGGCCAGACCCTCGACCTCGCACCTGGTCCTCACCTATCCAGTGTGACTCACTAGCGTCGCGTCCGACGCCCGTCGCAGCGGCCGATCGGCGTTCCTGCTAAGGTCCGCCGATGCGACGACTCTTCCGGGCGACCGCCATCGCCGCGACGCTGCCGGCTCTCGGTTGCGCGGTGAGTCGGCCGGCCGCGGCGCCCGAGTTCCGCGAGGTCACGCTGGAGGAGCTCGGTCTCGTCGTCGAGGATCGCGCGGTGGTCAAGTCGGCGGCCGGCGAGCCGCTGCTGCGCGTCCGCTTCTCCTTCGCCTCGTGGGTCGGGTTCTTCGCCCCGGGCGACACGGCCCGCTCGACCGGCGCGGTGTACTTCCCCGTGGACGAGGACGGCGCGGCCGATCCGGCGCGCGCGGGCGAGGCTGTCGTGACGGAGTTCCCGCCGGGCGCGTCCGCCTCCGGGCTGGCCATGCACCCCGAGTACGGCGAGCGTCCGGCGGTCGAGCTCGGCGTCGCCGCGGCGGTGGTCGACCTGCGCGGTCCGATCGTGCGGCGGTTGCGGGACGAAGGTCTCGCAGGCGAGGAGCAGCTCGGCTACACGCAGCTTTTCGCGTTCCAGGAGAGCGGAGATCCGACCGTGCTGTACGAGCACGGCGCCGCGCTCGCGTGGCTCCGGGCGATGCGAGCGCTCGACGAGATCCTGCTCACCGAAACCGGCGTCATGCCCGGGCGCTTCCTGCTCGCGGGGGAGAGCTGGGGGGCGGTCGGCGCCGCGGCGGCGGCCGCGCGGGAGCCCCGCGTGGACGGGCTCGTCTTCTGCGGCTGGCCGCTCGACGCGGCCGATCTGCACTTCACCCGCTGGCGCCGGTGGGAGCGGCAGGCGGGATGGTTCCCGCTCGAGCAGGCGCAGCCGATCCCGTACGCGGACTCGCGCGCGGTGCTCTCGTTTCTGTTCTCGACGTTCCGGAAGCCGGATCCGGGGTGTCCCTCGTGCCGCGGGGGCGGCGCGCAGTGGCGCGAGCGGTTCGACTATCTCCAGCTGCTGCGCGCTGGCGATCTCCGCGGCGTGCAGACGCTCGTCCTCGTCGGCGATTCCGATCCCCGATTCCCCCTCGACCTCGAGGCGCGTGCTTCGCTGCCGGACGGGGCGATGGCTGCGGAGCCGTCGCGGGTGACGGCGGAAGTTCCGTTCGCGCCGCCGTTCGCCGATCTCGCGTACCTGCGCGGCGGGCCCTCCACGCTGGCCGACAAGGAGGCCGCGGAAGCGGTTCTGGCCTGGATCCAGCACCTCGCGGGATACCGTGACGTCCCCACGGTCCGCCTCTTCGAGACGCTCGAGGAGGGGGACGTGCGCATCGACGTCGCCGTGCACGGCGGGAACGCGGCGGTGACCGGCGTGGAGATCTGGCTCACCGAGATCGAGGACCGGCGCAACTCCGACTTCAAGTGGGCCGTGCATCTGGACGAGCCGGAGCCGATGCGCTGGCGCCGCATCGATGCCCTGTTTGCCGGACCGGACCGGTCCTTCGGTGGGCGCTGGCGCGGGTACTTCCCCGTGGATCTGACGCGGAACCGCGCGTACTACGTGGTCGTGCGCGACCGGGTGGGGAATCTCGAGGCGGCGCACTCGCTGCCGGCGCGGGTGATGTGGAACCTGGGCGATCCGGCGGTGGGGGCGGTGCGGTTCTGATCGTCTCAGGCGATCACGCGGCCAACCCGCGCAACTTCTGACCACGATCCGCGAATGCGATAAACCCTGACGGCGGAATCGTTTCCCTCGCCGCACCCCCGCGCGGGAATCCGCTTGAGAAACGCGCTCCGGGACCGGTAAGGTTAGCCTGTCGGGCATCGTCCCCGACGGGAAAGCCTTCGTTCCGGGACTCGACGTTCCCAGGTGGGTCGCGTGAAGCCGAGAGTCGGGGTCGTCCAGTTCCGGGCCGTCTGCCCCGAGGGCAACGAGCATCCGCTCGGCTGCGGCATCACCTACGAGATCGCGCGACGCATGACCAACATCGGCGGCGTCGACGCGAGCGCCATCCTGCCCGGCGCCGGCGGGCCCGCCACGTGGAACGCCTCCGAGTCCGGTTCCGAAGGCACCGCACCCGAGGCGGCCCTGTCGCTGGAGACCGCGACGAGCCTCTCCGTCCCCAAGCTCGGCGCGGAGTTCGAATCCGACTTCCTGGTGATCGGCCGTGCCCAGATCGGCGACGGGCTTCTTCTGCACTACCGCGTCTACGACGTGGAGAGCGGCCGGCTGCTGCGCAACGCCACGGTCAACGGACTCCGCTCCGACGTCTTCCGCCTGTTCGACGAGCTGGCGCGCGGCGTGCAGCACACCATCGGGTGGCTCGCCGAGGACGACGACGAGGAGCAGGAGCTGAACCCGGTGTACGACTCGGTCGACTTCGAGGCGTTCACCGAGTACTGCCTGGCGCGGGAGGCCGCGGTTCCCCGGAACGCCATGGCGCACCTGGAGCGGACGCTCGAGCTCGAACCGGCGTTCCGCATGGCACTCGTGGAATACCTCTCGCACTGCTACGAGGTCGACGAGGTGGCCTCCGCGCATCGGCACCTCGACGGATACCTCGCCGTCGTTCCCGAGGATCACGAGATCCTGATCGCCGGGGCGAACCTCTGCCTCGCGTTCCACGCCGTGGACGCGGGGTTGTCGTATGCCGCGCGGGCGCTGGAGCGTCGCCCGACCGACGTCGAGCCGCGCGTCCTGATGGCACGCTTCCTCTTCGCCAAGGAGATGCCGGACGCGGCGAGCCGGCACCTGGACAGCGCGCTGCGCTCCGCGGACGGATCGCCGGAAGCGCGCTACTGTCTGGGCCGCTATTTCCTGGATCTCGGCGACGTTTATCGCGCGCGCGACTACTTCGAGCAGTGCCTCGCGGCGGACGGTGGCTACTTCGTCGCGCTGCGGGATCTACAGTGCTGCTACTACGAGCTCGGCGACTTCGCGAAGGGCGTCGACGCGTGCGAGCGCCTGCTGGATTCAGATCCGTCGGACGCGGGCAGCTACTACAACCTGGGGCTCATCTACCAGCGGCTGGGTCGGGTGCGCCTCGCGCTCAAGTACTTCGAGGAGGCCATCCGCCAGGATCCCTCCTTCTACAAGGCGATCTACATGGTGGGCGAGCACCTCTACTCCGAGGGAAAGTGGAAGGACGCGCTCGGGCGCTTCGACGAGGCGCATCACCTCGCGCCGTCCTCGCCGGAGACGCTCGGCCGCATGGGCGACTGCCACTACGAGCTCGGCCGCCCGCGCGAGGCGCTCCGCTGCTACGCCCAGGCGGTCCGCGAGGACCCGGTGTTCGAGAGCGCGCGGCAGCGGCTGATCGAGGGGATGGCTCTGGCCGAGGACGGCAAGCTGGAGCGGGCTCGCGAGCACCTGCTGAAGGCCACCGAACTGAACGAGGAGCTGGCCGAGGCCTGGAGCGAGCTCGGCGCCGTGCTGCTTCGCCTGGGCCGGTCCGAGGAGGCACTCAACGTGGTGCGTCGCGCGGCGGAGCTGGCACCGAACGAGCCGGCCGTCCTCGCCAACCTGCTGACCTGCATCGGCCGCCTCCCCCTCGGCATTCGCCTCTCCGGCTGGGCGCGGCGCCTGGCCAAGGAGACCCGCGACCGGCTCCGCACGCTCGCGCGGAGCGGCTTCTGCCCGCCGCCAGGAACGCGCCGCGGGTTCCGCAAGGGACTCGGCGCCTTGACCTGGTACGGCCTCCGAGGGTAACCCTACCCCTCGTCCGCTCGCATGTCCGGAAACCCAGGAGCAGAGATGGCGCCTGCGCGCGAAGTCATGCCGGTCGACGTTCTCTTCGTCGGCGCCGGCCCGGCGTGCCTCGCCTCCGCGTACCACCTGCTGACGCTCGTGGAGCGCCACGGCGGACTCCCACCGCTGGAGATCGCCATCATCGAGAAGGGCAAGGCACTCGGCGCGCACGCCATCTCCGGGGCGGTGATGGACCCGAGGGCGCTCGCCGAGCTCATGCCGGATTTTCGCGAGCAGGGCTTTCCCTTCGAGTCCGACGTGACCGACGACGACGTGCTCTTCCTGACGCAGCGAGGGAGCTTCCGGCTGCCCATGACGCCGCCGCCGCTGCGCAATCACGGCAACTACATCGTCAGCATCTCCAAGCTGGTGCGCTGGCTGGGCGAGAAGGTCGAGGCGAAGGGTGCTTTCATCGTTCCGGAGTTCGGCGGGCGCGAGCCGCTGTACGAAGGCGCGCGCATGAGCGGCGTGCGCATGTCCGATCGCGGCGTCTCCAAGGAAGGTCACGAGAAGGGGAATCACCAGCCCGGAGCGGACATCACCGCGCGCGTCACGGTGCTGGGCGAAGGCCCGCGCGGCTCGCTGACCAAGATGGTCACGGAGAAGTGCGGCCTCGACGAGGGACGGGAACCGCAGGTCTACGCGACCGGCGTGAAGGAGACGTGGAAGCTTCGCCCCGGCGCATTCCCCAAGGGGAAGGTCGTGCACACGATGGGCTTCCCCCTGGATGCGAAGACCTTCGGCGGCGGCTTCGCCTACGGCTGCGACGGCGACGTGCTCTCGCTCGGCTTCGTCACCGGGCTGGACTACTGGCATCCGGAGACGGACCCTCACGCCGAGCTGCAGCGCTTCAAGACGCATCCGGTGGTGGCGAAGTGGCTGGAAGGCGGCGAAGTCATCTCCTACGGAGCGAAGACGATTCCCGAGGGTGGATGGTTCGCGCGCCCGCAGCCGTGGTTCGACGGCGGGCTGCTCGTCGGCGATTCCGGCGGCTTCCTGAACTCGATGCGTCTCAAGGGAATCCACCTAGCCATCAAGTCCGGGATGCTGGCTGCAGAGACGATCTTCGAAGGCCTGGTGAAGAACGACGTCTCGGCGAAGCAGCTCGCCACCTTCGAGGACCGCGTGGCCAAGTCCTGGATCCGCGACGAACTGTGGGGCGTCCGCAACTTCCATCAGGCGATGAGCGGCGGCCTGTGGCCGGGCCTCATCCGCACCGGTGTCCAGATCGCGCTGGGGGGTCGCGACATCCTCGGGAGCCGGCTGCGCGGCCACGCCGGGCACATCCGTATGAAGAAGCGCTCGGAGATCGGCGCCGGCGGCCGGGCGAAGCCGCGGTACGACAACCAGAAGCTGTTCGACAAGGTGACCAACGTCTTCCAGTCGGGCACGATGCACGAGGAGGATCAGCCCGTGCACCTGCGCGTCGCGGATCTGGAGCTCTGCCGGACGCGCTGTGCCGAGGAATACGGCAACCCCTGCCAGCACTTCTGTCCCGCGGCGGTCTACGAGATGGTGGACGACCCCGGGCGCGGCGGAAAGCGGCTGCACATCAACGCGTCGAACTGCGTACACTGCAAGACCTGCGACGTCATGGACCCCTACCAGGTGATCACCTGGGTGACGCCGGAGGGCGGAGGCGGACCGGCCTACCGCGACCTCTAGTGCTGCGTCTCGAGAAGCGTTCCCTTCGAGACGGAGCTCCAGGCACGGCGTGACCGGCATGCTCCGGGGCTCTGCCTGGTCTCTCGGAGTGGGTGTCGGGCTCTTCGCCTTCCTCTTCCTGCCCGAGCTCCTGCAAGGCCGCATCTTCGCCTACCGCGACGCAGCGTACTACCACCTGCCGATCTCGCGCGTGGTGTCCGAGGAGCTGCGCCACGGCCGCTTCCCGTTCTGGAATCCTGGAATCGCGTGCGGCACTCCGCTCGCGGCGAATCCGAACAACTACGCTTGGTATCCGTCGCGGCTGCTGGAGCTGGTCGCTTCGCCGGAGACGGCGCTCTCCATCCACTTCTTCGCGCACTGGATTCTCGGCGGGGCGGCGATGGCCGCCCTGGCGGCCGCGCTGGGCGCGTCCACGCTCGCGGCCGCGACGGCGGCAGCCCTGTACCTGCTGTGCGGTCCGTCGCTCTCGCTGCTCTCCTTCGCGAATCTCGTGCCGTTCCTCTTCTGGACGCCGGCCGCGCTGCTCGCCGCCCTCGCGCTGATCCGTTCGCCGGGGCGAAGACCCTGCGCCGCGCTCGCGGCGTGTCTCGCCGCGCAGACGACATTTGTCGAGCCGAGCTTCCTCGCGGCGGAGGCGCTGGCGGCGGCGGCGCTCGTCCTGGCTGTGGCACGGCGGCCGCTGCCCCGCTCGGCGCCGGTCTGGGCGGCGACCGCGGCAGTCACCGCGCTGCTGCTGGCCGCGCCGATGTGGGTCCCCATGGCGAAACACGTGGCCGCTTCCGCGCGTGGCGAGGACGTGAAGGCGTCGCTCGGCTCGTCGGTGAGCCCGATCGGCCTGCTGCAGATCCCGGTCCCGCAGCTGCTCGGCGAGTACCACACCCTCGAGAAGCGAACCTACTGGGGCGAGATCCTGAACGAGGGCAAGGGACCCTTCTTCCTTTCGCTCTCGTTCGGAGTCGTCGTCCTCGCCGGGGTGGCGGCCGGCGTCGCCGGGCGCGCGCGTGTCGCCGTGCCGCTGGCCGCCGCGGCGGTGCTCGGCGTGCTCCTGGCGATGGGCGCGCACTTCGCGCCGTTCCGCTCGCTCGCGCTGGCGGAGGGAGGCGGCTGGTTCCGCTGGCCGGTGAAGTTCACGTTCCTCGCGGCGGTGACGTTGCCGCCCGTCGTGGCACTGGGGGTCGATGCGCTGCGAGGCGGCTCGCGGGCGGCGGCGGCCGCGGCCGTGGGGGCCGCCGTTCTGCTGGGTGCCGGCGCCCTGGCGATGGCCGCCACCGGCGACGCGTCGGGTCGGGGATGGCTGGGGTCGCTCGTCGCCGCGCTCGGCGAGGTGAAGGACGTGCCCGAGATTCTCGGGGACGCGCGCGTCCGGATGCTGCGCGCGTCGACCTTCGCCCTCGGTGCCGCCCTGGCCGCGGGAGCGGTCATGGTCACGAAGCGTGCGGCGGTGCGGCACGCGGCGGCCGCGGTTCTCGCCGCGCTCGTCGTGTTCGAGCTGGCCGGACCCCAGCGCAGCGTGAACCGCGCCACGCCGCTCGAGGTCCTGCGCGCGGACGGCCCGATTCTCCAGGAGGCGCGCGCGGTCGCGCGGCGCGGGTTCCGCGTGCTCTTCCCGCGGGAGCACTGGGACGTGGCGGTGCGGCGCGCGCCGGACATGCCCGACGAGTGGTGGCCGCGCACGAGGCTCGACCGGGAGATCGGCAACTTCTATCACGCGGTCGGCGAGGGCATTCCGGGCGTGCTTCTCAACCCGGACCGTCTGGTGGCTCCGCTGGCAGCCGAGCAGGGCCGGGTGTTCCCGCTGCTGCGGCCCGCCGATCAGGTGGCCATGCTCGAGCTCCTCGGCGTGGGCGCGAGCGTCAAGATCGGCGCCTCGGCGCTCGTCTCCGGGAAGACGCCTCACGCGACGTCGGTCGGCTACCCCGCGGTGCTGGTCGAGCAGCAGGACGCGGTGCCGATCGCCTCGTGGGTGGACGAGCTGCCCGTGTCCGACGCCGCACCTTGGAGTCCCGAGTTCGTCCGCGCGGCCCGCGAGCAGGTGCGCGCGCACGGCGACGCGGCGAGGGTGCGGGTGGTCGCGGCCGGACCGGGGCGATGGACGCTGGACGTGAGCGGCGACCGGGGCGGTTGGGTCACGCTGTCCGAGACGGCCGACGACGCGTGGCAGGCCCGCGTCGACGGGCGGCTGGTTCCGATCGAACCGTACCTCTCCGGATTCCAAGCGGTGAGCGTGCCCGCCGGCTCGCACCGCGTGGAGTGGACTTACCGGCCGACGGCGCTCGGCGCGCTGCTCGCCGCGTCGGCGCTGGGGTGGATCGCCGTCCTCGCTCTCGCCCTTCAGCTCCCCGTGCTGGTGTATCGCCGCGCGCCCAGGTGAAACAGCCACGCGGCCATGCCGAGACACGCCGCGCCCATGATCGGGGTGATCGCGGCGAATACGTGAAAGGCGTCGGCTCCGAGGAAGCGCGTGGCCGGATAGAACGCGGCGAACCCGAACGGGATCACCCAGGAGAGCAGAGCGCGCACCGCGGGATGGTAGATCGTCACGGGATAGCGCGCGAAGCGGATCATGTTGTACGCCGGCGGCGCGACGCCGAGCCGGTCCTCGAACCAGAACGACACCGCCGTCAGCGACACGAACACGCCCAGGTAGACGCAGGCCGCCGACACGGCCAGCACCGGGAACACGACGGCGTCGAGCAGCTGCGGCTCGAGCCCGAGCCGGGCGGCCGCGGCGCCCATGAGGGCGAAGCCCAGCACGATTTCGCTGAGCGCCGCCACGTTGAACGACTCGAACAGCACCTGGAACAGTGGATTCACCGGGCGGAGCAGGACGCGGTCGAACCGGCCCTCGACGAGGTAGCGCTCGCTGAAGCTCCACAGGTTCGGGCTGATCAGGTTGAACAGGCCGAGCGGCACGAGCGAGAAGCCGTGGATGAACACGAGCTGGTCGAACGTCCAGCCGGAGAGTGTCTGTACCTTCGCGTAGAGCACGCCGAGAAAGGCGAGCTGCACGGCGAGCGCGGCGACGACGCCGGCGCTGTCGATGACGAAGTCGGCGCGGTAGGCCAGCCGCATCTTCACGAACTGGGCGAAGTAGGCGCCCACGATGGCGAGGTGCAGTCGCATCTCAGCCTCCCTGGACCGTCGTGCGGCGGATCCCCGCGCGCCACAGCGCCGCGCCCGCGACCCACAGCGCGGCGGCCCAGAAGACCTGCAGCGCGAGCGCCGCGATGAGGCCGGCGCCGGCGCGCTCTCCCATCCAGATCGTGACCGGGACGTACCCGATGGATGCGAAGGGTGAGAGCTCGGCCACGCGATCCCACGGATGCGGGAAGAAGGAGAGCGGGATCAGCGCACCGGTCAGGAACTCGAGCACGATGTACTTCGCGCGGACGAGTCCGAAGATGCTCTTGAGCCACAGCGCGAAGGTCCCGGTCACGAAGTTGATGCCGCAGTTGACCAGGAACGCGAGGAAGAAGGAGAGGCAGGCGCCGGCGGCGGCCTCGATCGAGGCAGGGCCGCGCACGCCGAAGAGCGGGAACACGACGAGCCCGATCGGCACGGTGAAGAGCACGAGCCGGAAGCCCATCTCGCCGAGCGCGGCGAAGTAGGTCATCGCCTGGAAGTCGATCGGCTTCATCAGGCTCGTGGCGATGTGGCCTTCGCTCACGGCCGTGGACATCTCCCGGTCGATGTTGTTGAAGACGAGGCTCCGTCCGATCCAGGCCACGGCGAGGTAGGTGACGATGGCGGACGCATCGTACCCGCCGACCACGGTGCCATCGGGGAGGCCGGCGTACACCGCCCGGAAGAGGAACGTGTTCCCGGCGACGAAGATGAGGTAGGTGAGGATGCCGGTGTAGTAGCGCAGCCGATACGCCAGCATCTTGATGAAGGTGACGCGAGCGAACTCGAAGTAGAGGCCCCACCAGGCGGCGGTCACGGGATCGTCACCTCGCCGCGGTAGATCTTGCGGACGACTTCCTCGATGGGCGGCTCCAGCACGGTCAGGTCGTGGACGGGCGCGCCGTTGACCAGCCGCCTCACGAGCTCGGCCACGGCGATCTCGTCCTTGCGGAACTCGGCCTCGAAGAGCCCCGGTCCCTTGCGGTCCCAGGTCACGAGGAGGCCGTCCGTGGCGCGGCGCAGAGCATCGTGGCCGCCCTCGCCGCGGAGCTCGACCCGGAGCCGGCCGACGTGGCCGGTGAGGCGCTTGAGGCCGTCGAGCTGGCCGTCGTAGAGCAGCGTTCCACGGTCGATCACCAGGACGCGGCGGCAGAGCAGCTCGATGTCGTCCAGGTCGTGCGTGGTGAGGATCACCGTCGTCTTCTGCTCCTCGTTCATGCTGCGCAGGAAACGGCGGATGTTCTCCTTGCTGACGACGTCCAGGCCGATGGTCGGCTCGTCGAGGAACAGCACCGCGGGCCGGTGCAGCAGCGCCGCAGCGAGGTCGCAACGCATCCGCTGCCCGAGCGAGAGCGTGCGCACCGGCTGGTGCAGGACCGACCCGATGTCCAGCAGGGCGTCGAACACCTCCAGCTGCGAGCGGTACAGCGCGTCGTCGATGGAGTAGATGCGCTTCAGCAGCTTGAACGACTCGACGACGGCGATGTCCCACCACAACTGCGTGCGCTGTCCGAAGACCGCGCCGATCGTGCGCGTGCAGTCCTGGCGCTGCTTCCAGGGGACGTAGCCGTTCACGAGGACCTGCCCGGAGGTGGGCGTGAGGATGCCGGAGAGCATCTTGATCGTGGTCGACTTGCCGGCGCCGTTCGCCCCGATGTAGCCGACCATCTCGCCCTGCTCGAGCGCGAAGGACACGCGGTCCACCGCGGTGAGCAGAGTCTGGCGCCGCCGGAACAGGTCGACGAGGGCACCGCCGACTCCCTCGCGGCGCTGGGAGAGGCGGTACACCTTGGTGAGATCCCGCGCGGAGACGACGCTCATGGTGCGGAGCCGGCGTCGAGCGGCTGCACGTGGAAGTCCGCGGCGAACGCCGGAAGCCGCGCGGGGCGAAGGGAGACGAGAGGCGGCGAGGTTACGCGCCCGGGGGCGGTCACGAGGAGCATCTCTCGTTCGCCGCTGTCGGCGGCGCGGCGCGCGAGCTCGGCGAGATCGTCCGGACCGCGCACGAGGTGGAACTGCTTCCGGTCCCACAGCGGGGCGGCGTCGGTGGGCAACCAGAACAGATCCGTGGCGACCAGGCGGCGCGGGTCGGCGGCCAGCGCACGGTGCAGCGCGCCCGACGCTTCACGCTTGTCGTGCAGCAAGGCGAGCGAGCGCACGCTCCAAGCCGAGGCGACGACCAGGGTCAGCGAGAAGGCGACGGCAGCCGGGAGGCGTCGCGGGAAGCGTTCGGCGGCGAGGACCGCGGCCGCGGGGAGTACGGGCAGGAGCATGCGCGGTCCGGGGTGCACGCCGGTGATCGATCGCTCGGGGACCAGCACGACGAAGGCCGCGACGAAGAGGAGCGGCGCGACGACGAGGAGATCGTGGCGCGCGGGGCCGGACGCGGCGGGGCGAAGGCCGGCGAGCGCGATCGTCCACGGAACGAAGACGAGTGCGGAGTTCGAGCGGATGAGCGCGAGCGCCTGGTCCTGGCCGCCGGGGAAGCGCGCCAGCGCGGCGGCGGAGACGGCGGCGAGAACGAGCGCCGCGACCGGCGCGAGGCGCGTGGCCAGCAGGGCGAGGAGCACGACGACGGCGACGAGAGGCACGCCCGAGAACCCGGGATCGAGGAGCAGCGCGCGCGCCGCCTTCGCCGCGTGGATGAACGGAACGGGCGCGTTCACCGCGACGTGCACGCCGGTCCAGGAACCGGTGGTCACCCGCTGGATCACGAGCCACGCGATGACGCCGGCCGCGCCGCCACCGAGGAAGCGGGGGAGCTCGCTTCGCCGACCGGCGAGCGGGAGAGCTGCGGCACAAGCGATCACCAGGAGGAACATCTCCTCGCGAAGCAGGCAGGCCGCGCCGGCGAGAGCGCCGGCGAGGAGGGGCCGCGAACGGTCCGGCACGGCGAGCGCCAGAAAGACTCCCGCCGCGAGCGCCGCTGCGGGAGCGTGCTCCCAGAATACCGAGGCGTAGAAGAGCAGGGGTGTGGCGAAGGCGAAGATCAGAGCGGCGAGCCGGCCGGCGCTTCGCCCGGAACGCCGTGCCGCGAGCGCCCCGATGAGCAGGACGGCTGCACCCGCACTGAGAGCCGGGAGCGCGGCGAGCCCCGTGTCGCCGAGCAATCGCTCGAACGGCAGCGTGAGCCCGACGAAGGGCGAGAGATACTGCGAGACGACGCGGCCTTCCCGGACGACGCCGTAGGGCTCGGGGCCATCCAGAGGCTGCGGGAACCAGCGGAACTCGGGATCGAGCGCGGCGCCCGGATACCGGATCCATGTTCGCCCGGCGTCCTCCTTCAGGTTCGCCAGGACGAGCCGCTTGCCGGCGTCGTCGATCGTCCAGGGCGTGCTGGGCGGGCCGAGCAAGGCGTGAAGGAGGAAGCCGCCAGCCGCGACGGCGACCGAGAGAGTCGTGACCACGGGATCCACGTGCGGCAGAGCAGGGCGCATGGCGGGCAGTTTGCACGAGGCCCGGAGCGAGGGATAGTATGGGGTGCTCTCGCTTGGGTGCAGGCGAGGCAGCCGTCTCGTCGTCGGCCGTCTCACGAGGTCTTCCATGAGCACTCGAATCCCGCGCATGCGCTCCCCCGTGGGCGCGTCTACTTCGTGCGCCTGACCGCCGGAGACTTCTCGGCGACGCGCAAGGTCGTCCTGCTCCGATGACGCGAACAGCCGTCCCGCGCGACACGATCATCGCCTTCCTCGACGAGCTGCTCGCGGTCCGCTCGATCGAGGACTTCGGCCCGCAGGGGCTTCAGGTGGAGGGCAAGGGCGAGGTCCGCAAGGTGGCCGTCGGCGTGAGCGCGTCCGCCGAGCTCTTCCGCCGTGCCGCGGCCGCCGGTGCGGACCTCGTGATCTGCCATCACGGGATGTTCTGGGACAACGACTCCCGCGTCGTGCGCGGTGGCCTGAAGGAGCGCCTGCAGCTCCTTCTCGACCACGGCATCACGCTGCTCGGCTATCACCTCGTTCTCGACGTGCACGAGCAGCACGGCAACAACGCGATCCTCGCGCGGGAGCTGGGCCTGTCCCGCGTCGAGCCGTTCGCCGAGTACCGCGGTGCGGCCGTCGGCCGTCGCGGCGTCTTGGATCCGCCGCTTCCGCTCGCGGAGCTTGTCGCGCGCGTGCGGCGCGTGGTCGGCGGCGATCCGCTGGTCTTCGCCTTCGGTCCAGACCCGGTGCGGTCGCTCGGGCTCGTCTCGGGCGCCGCGCCCGGCGACTTCCACGAGGCGATCCGCCTCGGACTGGACGCGTACCTCACCGGCGAGGCGCGGGAGAACATCCAAGAGGTGGCCCGCGAGGAGCGGACCACGTACATCGCCGCGGGCCACTACCGCACGGAGACGTTCGGCGTGCGTTCCCTGGCCGAGCGCCTGACGAAGGAGTTCGGTGTCGAGACGGTGTTCCTGGACGTGCCGAACCCGGTGTGAACGGCCTCTAAGGGTAGAACCGCTCCCGCAGACTGCGCTCGTCGGGAATGCCCAACTCCATCGCCTTGTCGAAGTGCACGCGCCCGCGCTCCGGGTCGAACTGCGTGAGCATGAACGAGAGCGCGTAGTGCGCTTCGCCGTAGTTCGGATCCACCTGGACGGCCTTCTCGTAGAGCGCGGTGGCTCCGGCCATGTCGAATCCGGTGTTGAGCTTCGCGTAGGCCATGGTGCGGTACGCCGGCGCGAAGTCGGGCACCTGCTGCAGCAGCCTCTCCATGACCGCGAGCGCTGCCGGGTAGTCCCGAAGGCTCGGGTCGTTCACGAAGCAGCTGCGGAAACCGGCCTCGAAGTGCGCCCGCGTCTCCTCGTCCGGCAGCTTGGCCAGGGCATGGTCGAGTTCCACCTTGCTGCCGATCCCCTCGAGCTTCAACGCCAGCGCCTGCCCCTGCTCGACGGCGGCTCCCGCGGGCGCCATGCCCGGCGAGGCCATCGGCGCCCCCTGGCTGATCGCCGCCGTGCCCGTCTCCGCCTTCCCCTCCGTGCCCGGAAGGGGTGGCCGCTCCTGCTCGCAGGCGCCGATCACGACGGCTCCGGCCACGATCCAGGCCGCGCCCCGGCGCGTTCCGTACCTCATCGTTTCGCCCTCCTCCGTGAGCCCTCCGGCAGCCTAGGGATCCGGGCCAGAATGCGCAAGACGCTGCAAGAATCCCCTCAGGTCCGCGGGGCCTCCGGCCGATCGCGAGGGACGTGGCCGCCATGTGGCCGGGGAGGGGACCATGAAGATCGTGTTCGCGCAGCCGGACTTCCCTTACGCGGAGCGCACGTCCGGCCTCGTCAAGCGCGTCGCGGCGAAGCTCGAGATGCTGGAGACGCTCTCCAGCGTGATGATCGACGTGATCGACTGGGGATCCCCGGCGGCGCGAAACCCGGCCGACTGCATCGAGGTCTACTCCAACGGCGGTGTCCGTCTCCACCTCCGGCTCGCCCACTTCCTGAAAGAGAAGTCCCGCGCGGAAGTCCGCGCGCGCGGGCCGCAGGCAGGGCTGCCGCCGCGGGCCTTCGACCAGCGTTCCGTGCTCGAGGCGCTGTTCCGGCTGCTCCTCCAGTGGCGCGACGTGCAGGAGTGGGGCATTCCCGAGAATCAGGACGAGGAGTTCCTGTGTATCTGGAACGTGCACGTGGCCGGCCGCCTCGATCGGATGGGCGCGCCGTGCGCCTCCAAGACCGCGCACTGGGAGGAATTCCTGCGCGTGTTCACCGGCGGCGAGTACGTCTCCGAGTTCCTCGTGCTCTTCGAGATGCTGTGGAAGTGCGAAGACCTGGGCAAGTGGGGCCTGGACGACGTGCTCTATCGCGTGCGCGGCAGCCGGCTGTACCGCCCGCGAGCCACGGAGAAGCAGGAAGCGCGCTGACCGCGTCCTTGCCGGTCCGGATCACGCGTCTTATCTTCGGGCCTTCCTCGGGAGGCCCGATGCGTTTCCTCCTTCCCACTCTGCTGGCGTACGCGGCAGCCGGAGCCGCGTGCACGGGCGAGCCTTCCGCGGGCTCCGCGCCGGAGTGGATCCGCCACGCCGAGCAGCTCGCCGCCGAGCGCCTGACCGACCGCTTCGTGGAAGCGACCGCGCTGTTCCTGGGGACCCCGTACTTCGACGGTCCGCTCGGCGAGGGTGACGCCGGCGGTCCGGACCCCGATCCACGGTTCGATTTCTCGCGAGCGGACTGCGTGACCTACCTCGAGCAGGCGCTCGCACTGGCGCTGGCCACGCCCTCGGACGAGGCGAGCTTCCTCGCGGCGCTCGACGCGATCCGCTACGCCGGCGGCAGGCCGGACTTCGGCGCGCGGAATCACTACATGTTCCGGGACTGGGCGCCGGCGAACGCCTGGCTCGTGGAGGACGTCACCGCGGCCGTCGGCGGGGAGCGCACGCGCGTCGTTCGGCGCACGATCGACCGGGCGAAGTTCCTGCGCGAGCACGGCGCCGAGCCCGTTCCCGGCCGCGACGATCCCGGCGTGATCGAGGAGCGCATCATCCCCGGCGAGGCCGCGACGCAAGTCGAGGCAGCGATTCGGAGCGGCGACCTCGTGTTCTGGGTCGGCCGCGGGGAAGCGATCGACGTGGTGCACACGGGCCTCGCGGTCCGCGACACCGGGGGCCAGCTGCTCTTTCGCCACGCTTCCTCCAAGGCGGGTCGCGCGCTCGACGAGCCCTTCGCGGCGTACGCGGCCCGCCTGAACGCGGAGGGCTTCCTCGTCCTTCGCCTGCGCGAAGAGGCGAAGCCGCCTGCGCGCGCTTCGGACTGAGCGCCGCGTGCCGGCCCTGATCCTGTTCGAGGACGAGCGCGCCGCGGACTTCGAGCCGGTCGCGCTGACGCGCTCGGTCGCCCGGCTTCGGCTCGGGCTCTGGACGCACCGGGAGCGCTGGCACCGGATGTTCCCCGCGCGCGGGGCTCCCGGAGTTATCTGCCGCGAGTACCTGGAGCGGAGCGAGCGCGCCGCCGGCGTCTGGACGTGGGTGAACGAGGCACCGGACGACGACGTGCTGTTCGTCGCGGCCGCAGTCGGCCGTCCGTCGCTCGAGCTGGAGGCGGCGCTGCGCGAGCTGGAGGCGGGCGAGGCGCTGGTGCGGGGCGAGCGGTGCCTCGGAGTGCGCGCCGCCGGCCCCGCGGCCCTGCGGATCGCCGCGACGATGCGGGAAGCGGCCGGTCCGGGCCCCTTCCGCTCGACTTCGCCGAACTGGCCGGCCCTGCTCGAGGATGCCGGCCTGCGAGCACGGGAGGCTCCGGGAGCCGACCTGCCCGAAACCCTGGTCGACCTGGTGGCGGCCAACAGCGACGCGATCGACGACGACTTCGCGGCCGTGGCGGCCGAGTCCGGTCCGCCCGACCACGCGGATCACCCCGGGGTCCACTTCGTGACGGCCGACCGGATCCGACTCGGGCCCGGGGTGCGCGTGGACCCGGGATGCGTTCTCGACGCGCGCGACGGCCCGATCGCCCTGGCGCGCTCGACGCGCGTGATGGCCAACGCGGTGCTTCTCGGACCGCTCGCGGTCGCGCCCGAGTGCCTGGTGAAGCCGGGCGCGCGCCTCCTCGACGGAGTGAGCCTCGGCCCGGTCTGCAAGGTCGGCGGCGAGGTCGATGCGAGTATCGTGCAGGGCTGGTCGAACAAGCAGCACGACGGATTCCTCGGGCACTCCTACGTGGGCTGCTGGGTGAACCTGGGCGCGGCGACGGACACGTCCGACCTCAAGAACGACTACGGTCACGTGCGGGTGACGCTCTGCGGCGAGGTCCGCGACACGGGCAGCCGCCACGTGGGCAGCCTGATCGGCGACCACTCCAAGACCGCGATCCACACGCGGCTCAACTCGGGGACGGTCCTCGGGGTCTCCGCGAACGTCTTCTGCGACGGCTTTCCGGACCGGGAGACACCGAGCTTTACATGGGGCGGAGGGCCCGATCGGCAGGAGTACCGCCTGGGCAAGGCCGTGCGGGTGGCCGTGGAGGTGACCGCTCGGCGGGCTGTCGTCTTCGGCCCGGCCGACGAGGCGCTCTTCGCCCGACTGCACCAGGAGACGGAGGCGCGGCGGCTCGCGTGGCTGCGCCGCGGCACCGCCGATCCTGCGCTAGAGCCTGTTAGCAAGTAGCTGAGTCGGGTTTCCCCTCCGCGGCAAAACGTCGCGGTGGCGTGAACCCGATGCTAGAATGATGACTCGCGAGCCTGTCTCCGCCTTTGCCCTCTCACCGAGGGTGTGTGTTCGGGCTCCTTGCCTACCGTGCTCGTATCGCTCTTTGCCTCGAGGGGTCCGACATGATCGTTCGCTTCTCCCGCAACTCGGGTTCGGTCGCGCTCGCCGCCGTCGTGGCAGCGGCCGCGATGGTCGGTCCCGCGCCGGCCCAGGTCTACAACTTCGACAACGTCGTGATGTACGCGAACCGAGACCTGTTCCCGGGCTACAACGACATCTGGGGGTTCGTCGGGAACGACGGACACGAGTACGTGATTCAGGGCCTGACCACGGGAACGGCGTGGTGGGACGTGGACGATCCGGCGAATCCGGTGATGGTCGCGATGATCCCGGGACCAGCCAGCGGCTGGCGCGACATGTTCGTCATCGGGAACTACGCCTATGTCGGGAACGAAGCGAGCGGCGGGGGAATCCAGATCGTGGATATCTCCGTTCCGTCGAGTCCGACGCTGATCACCACGTACACGGCGACCGTCGGGAACAGCCACACCATCTTCGGTGATGCCTCGCGCGACCTGCTCTTCGTGATGGGCGGGTCCCAGAACACGGTGAACGGGGGCGTGCAGATCCTCGACGTGTCGAATCCGACCGCGCCGGTCGAGATCGGGCAGTGGGACAACCAGTACATTCACGACCTGTCCGTAGAGGGGAACATCCTCTACGCGTGCCTCATCTCGGCGAACCGCTTCCGGATGATCGACACCACGAATCCGGCGGCCCCGGTGAACCACGGCACGGCGCTCACCATTTCGTCGACCCACTCTTCGTGGCCTCTCGGGGACGGGGTCCACGTGGCGGAGTGCGAGGAGCAGACCGGTGGCCACCTGAAGATCCTGAACGTGTCCGTTCCCAGTGCGGTCACCGTGGCGGCGACGCACAACCCGGCACCGTCTACTTCCGCTCACAACCCGCACGTGCAGGGCACGCAGTGCGTCGTCTCCTGGTACACGCGAGGCACGCGCATCATCGACGTGAGCACGCCGACGGCGATCGCGGAGATCGGCTTCTGGGACACGTATCCGGACAACGACGGGAGTGGCTTCACCGGGAACTGGGGCACCTTCCCGCACTTCCCGAGCGGACTGATCGCCTCGAACGACATGAAGTACGGACTGTTCCTGCTGAAGTACGAACCGACCGCCGGGATCCTCGACGGCACGGTCTCGTCCTCGGCCGGCGGGTTTCTCGGCGGGGCGACCGCCGAGTTCGTGGACCTGAATATCGTGCAGACCGTCGGCACGAACGGGGCCTACAAGTTCTCCAGCTTCGCCGGCGCCGGGCGGAAGGTGCGCTTTTCGGCGTTCGGTCACGATCCCGACTCGGTCGTCGCCACCGTTCCCTCGGACGGCACGGTCACCACCAACGTCGTCCTGAACAAGCAGCCGTCCGGTGCGCTGCAGGGGACGATCGTCGACGGGATCATCGACACGCCGATCGAAGGGGTGGAGGTCACGGTCGACGGCACGCCGCTCTTCACGACCACCGACTCCACCGGGGCATATAGCTTCCCGGACCTTCCCTCGGGGGCGTACACGGTCGACTTCCTGCGCTACGGTTACAGGCCGGAAAGAGACCTGCCGGTCGTCGTGGCGACGAGTCAGACGACGACGTTCGACACGCAGCTCGCTCCGGGCGAGTTCTTCGCGGACTTCTCCAGCACGACATCGTGGTCCGTGGTGAACGTGCCGACCGCCGGAAACCCCGCGAACGCGACCGGCGAGTGGGAGTTCGGCGAGCCCTGGGGCACGTTCGCGAGCGGGATTCCCTTCCAGACGGAACTCGATCACACGCTGGATCCGGAGACCCAGTGCGCCGTGACGGGGAACATGATCACCGGGGGAACAGGGACGGATGACGTGGACTCGCTGACCACGCATCTGCTCTCACCGGTCTATGACCTGTCGTCGATGGTCGAGCCGCACCTGTTCTATTACCGGTGGTACGCGGTCAATGCCAACGCGAACGCCTTCGAGGCGGCGGCGAGCTCCGACGGAGGTTCGAGCTGGACGCTGCTGGAGTCCACCACTTCGCACGAGGCGTTCTGGAAGCCGATCGACATCGACCTGACCGGGCTTCTCGCCTCCTACGCCACGGTGCAGCTGCGCTTCACCGCTCAAGAGGGAGTTACGCCTCACCAGATCGAGGCGGCGGTGGACGACGTGACGATCTACGACGCGCAAGGCCTGCCGACCGCTTCGAACGTGCTTCCACCGAGCCGGCTGCGGCTGGAGCTCGCGCAGAGCACCCCCAACCCGTTCGCGAAGACGACCGACATCCTTTTCTCGCTGCCGCAGGAGCAGCACACGCAACTGTCCGTGTACGACGTGCGCGGCGCGCGCGTCGCCACGCTGGTCGACGCCATGCTGCCGGCCGGGTACCACACCGCGACCTGGAACGGCCGCACGTTCACCGGCGAACGCGCCGCCTCGGGCGTGTACTTCTACAAGCTGCAGACGAAGGAAGAGATACGGACTCGCAAGCTGGTCAGGCTGGACTGACCTGGGGACTGATCATCTGGGCTGACCTGGGGGCTCATCATCACGGGAAGGGAGGGGCTTGCGCCCCTCCCTCGGATCTGGGAAGGGTGGAATGAAGCGATACGACAGTACGTTCGCGGCCATCGTGACACTGGCGCTGCTCGCTCCGCTCGGGCAGCGGGCCGAGGCGCAGACCTCGCAGAACATCATCTTCCACTCCAACCTGGATCAGTACTCGGGCTACGCGAACGTGTGGGGCTACACCGCGCCCAACGGCGACGAGTACGCACTGCTCGGCACGACGACGGGCATGTCGGTGGTCAACGTCTCGGACCCGAAGAACCCGTACGAGACGGGGTTCATCTCGGGACCGAGCTCGAGCTGGCGGGAGATCAAGTCCTACCTCCAGTACGCGTATGTCGTGACCGAGGGCGGCGGCGGGCTCGAGATCGTCGACCTCACCGATCCGGAGAATCCGGTGGGGCTGGCGAACTACGTCGGCGGAGGCCTCGACAACGTGCACAGCCTCTTCATCGACGAAGCGGCCGGCCGGTGCTACTTGCACGGATCGAACATCGGGGCGCCCATCCTGAGTCTGGCGAACCCCACCATGCCGGTCGCGATCGGCAACTACGGGACCTTCTACGTTCACGACTCGATGGCTCGCAACAACCGATGGTACGCGGCCTGTCTCGCCAACGGGATGCAGGTGCTCGACGTCACCAATCCTGCGTCGCTCACGACGCTCGGCTCGGCGACCGGATACCCGTTCGTGTTCACGCACAACACCTGGCTGACCGAGGACAACAACTACGTGATGTCCACGGACGAGACGGGCGGCGCCTCCTGTCGCATGTGGAACGTCTCCGCTCTTCCCGCGGTGACGCTCGCGGACACCTACAACCCCGGCACGGCGATCCCGCACAACACTCACATCGAGGGCGACATCGCGTTCATCTCGTACTACACGATGGGCGTGCGCGTCGTCGACGTGGCCAATCCGTCCAACCTCGTCGAGCTCGGCTACTACGACACTTGGCCACTGGACAACGCTGCCTCGTTCAACGGGTGCTGGGGTGTCTTTCCGTACTTCCAGACGAACACGAACCTGATCGTGGCGAGCGACATCTCCACCGGGCTCTACGTCCTGGAGTACAAGGGCCCGCTCGGAACGCTCGCGGGCACGGTGACGGAGTCGGGGCAGCCCTCGGTGACGATCGCGAACGCGGACGTGCAGATCGTGGAGACCGGGACGGCCACGTCGAGCGACGGCACGGGTCAGTATTCGGTGCAGGACGCCGCAGGGAGCTTCACTTTGGCGGTGAGCGCCTTCGGCTACAACAACGCGAACGTACCGGCAACGATCACGGCCGGCTCGACGAGCACGGTCGACGTGCAGCTGACACCCGTGCCCGGCGGATCGGTTTCCGGGACGGTCACCGACGCGGCTCTCGTGCCTCTCGCGAACGCGGCGATCGAGGTGCTGGCCACCCCGCTCGTGCAGACGTCGGATGGTGCCGGCAACTACAACCACTCATCGATCCCCGCCGGGTCCTACACGGTCCGCGTGAAGGCGTTCGGATACCACTCCAAGGACGTTCCCGTCACGGTGAACGTCGGGTCGACCCTCGACCTGGACGTGGCGCTCAACGCGACGTCCATCGCCACGGCGTTCGAGACCGGTACGGCCGGCTGGACCGTCAGCGGGAACGCGACCGACGGGCTGTGGGCACTGGGAGATCCGCAGCCGACGGACGGGGGAGCTATCCAGACCGGGGACGACCACTCTCCGACCGGCGTCAACGCCTGGATCACGGGTCTCCTGGCCGGCACGGGAGTCGGGGACAATGACGTCGACCTGGGAGCGACCATCCTCACCTCCCCGGTCTTCGACGTCACGTCGATGACGGCGCCTCGCGTGAGCTACCACCGCTGGTACGTCACGGGGTACACGACGAACCCGACCACCGACTTCTGGGTCGCGCAGATCTCCATGAACGGCGGCTCCACGTGGGGGACGCTGGAGTCGACGGACGTCGCCAATCCAGCCTGGGTGGAAGTCGACCTGCCCATCCCGGTGAGCGCGCTGATCCGCTTCCGCTTCACCGCCCAGGATACCGGCGACGGCTCGATCACCGAGGCAGGCCTGGACGACTTCATGATCTTCGAGAGGCAGACCGAGATCGGCGTTGGCGTCCCCCTCGTGGCCGGTCCGACGACGGCACTCACGCTGGCTCCAGCCGCGCCGAACCCGTTCCGCGCCGGCGAAGCGGCGACGTTCGTCTTCGCCCTGCCCGCCACGGGATGGGTCACGGCCGAGGTGTACGACGTGAGCGGGCGGCTCGTCGCGAGCCTCGCGGACGGAGTCCTGGTAGCGGGCCCGCATCGCCTGACCTGGAACGGACTCGAGTCGGGACGCCCCGCCCCGGCCGGCGTGTACTTCCTGCAGCTGGACACCCCGGCCGGCGAGCGCTCCGGTAAGGTGGTGCTGCTCCGGTAGTGTCCCTCTTCGCGCACCGATCGAAGCACGCGGGGCTCTTCTCGACGAGAGGAGCCCCGTCTTCTTCGTGCAGATCGGCCCGCCGCGCGCTTGGCGAAGAATGCTACAATGACAATAGTGTCGCGGCCGCCGGCGTGGCCTCCCCTCCGCTCCGGCTGCCCGGAGACCCCATGCGCCCCATCCGTCTGCTCGCCCTCGTTCTGCCGGCCGCCGTGCTGCTCGTGACGGCTCCGGCAGGCGGACAGACCTTCCAGAACGTCATCCTGCGCTCCAATCTGGACGAGCACACCGGATACAGCGACGTCTGGGGCTACACCGCTCCGAACGGCGCCGAGTACGCCCTGCTCGGCACCTGGAACGGCGTCGCCGTGATCAACGTGAGCGATCCCTCGCAGCCCTACCAGACGGGCTTCGTTCCCGGGGCGAACTCCCTGTGGCGTCAGGTCAAGACCTACCAGCACTGGGCGTACGTGACGAACGAGTCGAGCGGGGGGCTGGGCATCATCGACCTCTCCGATCCGGAGAACCCGGTTCAGCGCGCGCCGTACACGGGGTTTGCCCGGGCGCACAACCTGTTCATCGACGAGACCACGGCGCGCTGCTACATCGTCGGATCGAACCTCGGCGTCGGAGGAATCCGCATCCTCAGCCTCGCCGATCCGGAGCACCCGGTCGAGGTCGGCAGCTGGGAGGTCCTCTACGTCCACGATGTCATGGTGCGGGCCGATCGCGCGTACTGTTCCGCGATCTACGCCGCGCAGCTCATCATGTTGAACGTCGCCAACCCGGCGGCGATCCCAGCGCCGCTCGGCACGATCTCCAACTACATCTCGGCGTTCACGCACTCCGCCTGGCCCACCGACGACAACCAGTACGTGATGACCACGGACGAGGTCACGGGCGCGTCGGTGCGGATGTGGGACGTGAGCAATCTGCCCGCGTCGTCGCAGACCGACGCCTATCGACCGAATCCCTCGGGGTCGCCGCACAACGTCTTCATCGACGGAGACCTGGCGTTCGTCTCGCATTACACGGCGGGCGTGCGTGTCCTGGACGTGACGAATCCCCACGCGATGCAGGAGATGGGGTGGTACGACACGTATCCGGCCACGAACGGAGCGGGGTTCGAGGGGTGCTGGGGCGTGTTTCCATACTTCGGCACGAACCCCGACCTCTTCGTCGCGAGCGACATTCAGACGGGACTCTGGGTGTTCGAGTACCGCGGTCCGGTGGGGACGGTGACGGGCCAGATCACCCAGGCCGGCGATCCGACAGTGAAGGTCGCCGGGGCGCAGGTGGCAGTCACGGAGACCGGCACCACGGTGTTCTCGGACGGCGTGGGCGTGTACTCGCTGCTCGAGCCCGGCGGTCAGCGGACCCTGAGTGTGTCCGCGTTCGGATACGACTCGTTGACCGTCCCCGTAAACATCGTGGCCGGCTCGACCCTGACGTTGGACCTCGCCCTCGACGCTCTTCCCAGCGGTTCGATCAGCGGCAGCGTCGTGGATGCCTGGACCGCTCTGCCGATTCCCGGCGCGACAGTGGAGATCCTCGACACGCCGCTTGCCGTCGCGGCGGACCCCGCGGGCGGCTACGTCCACTCGGCGATCCCCGCGGGGACGTTCACTGTTCAAGCGTCGGCGTTCGGGTACGATCGACTTCGCGCGCAGGTCGCGATGACTGTCGGTGCGCAGGTGGGCCTGGACTTTCCCCTGCCACCTGCGGCCGTGGCCGAGACCTTCGAGGGCGCATCCCCGGGGTGGTCGGTGTCCGGGAGCGCCTCCACCGGGATGTGGGAGCGCGGTGATCCGCAAGGAACGGCCGAGGGCATCGAGCTGGTGCAACCAGAGAACGACCACACCGCGACGGGCTCCCGGGCCTGGGTGACCGGGCTGCTCGCCGGATCGGCGCTCGGCCACTACGACGTCGACGCTGGGGAGACCGTCCTTTCGTCGCCCGTGCTGGATCTCACCGCGCTGGCCGAGCCGAGGCTCGGCTACCGGAGATGGTTCTCGACGGGGCTGGGGAACCCCACGACGGACTTCTTCACCGTGGAGGTCTCCTCCGACGGCGGCGCCAGCTGGACGGTCATCGAGAACACCGATCAGCGGCGCGCGGAGTGGTGGCTCGTGGACGTGGCTCTCGACGCGCTCATCGTTCCCACGGCGGAAGTGGTGTTCCGGTTCACCGCGCGGGACACCGCGGCCGGATCCATCACCGAGGCCGCGATCGACGACCTCACCGTCTACGACACGTCCAGCTTCACCGGAACGTCGGCTCCGCTCGGGGGGCTCGGCCCGGGTGTCCGTCTGAGCGCGGCATTCCCCAATCCGGTCCGCGGCGGCGAGGAGACGGCGCTTGCGCTCGGGCTCTCCGTGCCAAGCAGGATCGAGGCGAGGATCTACGACGTCGCCGGGCGATACGTCGCGACGCTGGCCAGCGGTCCCATGCCGGCAGGACCGCACCGTCTGGTCTGGGACGGCCGGGGTACCAGGGGTGGAGCGGTCGCGGCCGGCGTGTACTTCGTTCGCCTCGAGTCTGAAGCGGGTAAAGAGTCGCGTAAGGTCGTGATACTGCGCTGACGTGTCTTGACGGTCCACCCAGCCCGTGAACATTAGTCGTACATGCGTGTGCGGATCGCTCGCTTGGCTCTTCTCGTCGCGCTGCTGCCCTGCGACGCGCCGGGCGCGCCCACGCGCCGCCACGGGCTCATCGCCAGGAACGTGGTCTTCCACTCGCGGTTCGACGCCTACGACCGCTACAGCGACGTATGGGGATACACGGCCCCGGACGGCCGCGAGTACGCGCTCATCGGAGTGACGCGCGGGGTGGTGATCGTCAACATCACCGAGCGGAGCCGGCCCTACGAGGTCGCGATGATCGACCGCCCCGACTCCCCATGGCGGGACATCCAGACGCTCGGTCACTACGCGTTCGACGTGAACGAGCAGGGCGGCGGTCTGGGGATCATCGACCTGGCGGACCCGGAGCATCCCGTCGTGCTCCCGTCGTTCCAGGGTTTCTCGACGGCGCACACTCTCTTCATCGACGAGGACCGCGCGCTCGCTTTCGTGGCGGGGTCGGATCTGGGGGTCGGCGGGCCGCGCATCTACTCGCTCGCCTCCCCGACGAGCCCCGCGTACGTGGGCAAGTGGGATCTGGAGTACGCCCACGAGGTCCATGAGCGCGACGGCCTGATGCTGGTCAGCGCCATCCGCGCCGGAGAACTGTTCCTGGTCGACGTGACCGTCCCGCAGGCGCCGGTGATGGTCGGCAGCATCTTCTACCATCATGCCGCCACGCACAGCGCCTGGCCGACCGAGGACGGTAGCCACGTACTGATTACGGATGAGATCGGCGGGGCCCTGTGCCGAACCTGGAACATCAGCAACCCGGCGAGTCCCGTCCTCGCGGGTGTCTGGTCGCCCGATCCCCGGTCGATTCCGCACAACGTGTTCATCGAGGGTCATCTTGCCTTCATTTCGTACTACACGGCGGGCATCCGCATCCTGGACGTGTCGGATCCGCAGGCCCTCGTCGAGGTCGCGTTTTGCGACACCCACCCATCCTCCAACCTCGGGTTTTTCGCAGGCTGTTGGGGGGTCTTCCCGTTTTTTCCGAACAGCCCGGATCTCTTCCTGGCCTCGGACATCGAGCACGGCCTGCACCTCTTCGAGCTGACTCCCGGCACGACCGGCCGTGCCGACCTGGAGCGGGCGGGGGGCGTCCCGTCCCTGGCGGGAACCGTGTCCCCGAATCCTTCGCGACCGGGGACGCCGATTCGCTTCGCGCTGCCGCGAGGCGGCCCGGCGCGTGCCTCGATCCTGGATGCGTGTGGCCGCCTCGTTGACCGGATCGAGGGCACCGGCCCCGGTGAGCTCGTCTGGGACGGTCGCGACGGCCGCGGACATCCGGTCGGCGCCGGCGTCTACTTCGTGCGCCTGGAGCAGGACGGCCGGGAAAGCGGTCTGCGCGTCACCCTCGTTCGCTGATCCGGCCGACGCGACCTCACCCCCGGGCGAGTCGCGTCTTTTTTTTGTTGCATCACTATGAGCACTGCAGTATCTCATATGCTATGAGAAACGAGATTACAGATATCGTCTGGCGGGTGGAGCGGATGGGAAGCCGCCGCGACGCGTACCGGCGGCGGCTGCGCCGACATCGCGTTTCTCCGCCGCTCGTGTTGATCCTCCGGCTGCTGGAGAGCTACCCCGGCCTCACCATGGTCGAGCTCTCCCGGCGACTGGGGATCTCCGTGCCCACGATGCAGAGCCGGATGGCGCGGCTGGAGGAGCTCGGCCTCATCAGCCGACGGCGAAGCGTGGACGACCGTCGGAGAGTCCCGACGGAGCTGAGCGCGCGCGGGCGGCTCCTGCTTCGGCGGGTGCCGCTGGCCGGGGCGGGGCGGATCCTCGAGGCGGTGGAGAAGGGGGAGGTCACGCCCCGGCGTCTCCGGCGGCTTGCGCTGGAGCTGGAGCACGTGGAGCGACTGCTCTTTCCGGAGGAAGATGGGGAGGTGGTGGGGCGGGCACGCTCGCCCGTGTGGTTGCGCTAGATACCGCGGTTAGACTCGGGGCCGCTCGCGGTGCGGTGATGGGTGGGGAGGTCCCGGTCCGGAAGGCCCGAAGGCGTCCGGCACTGGGAGAGTCGGCTCCGAGTCGTCTTTCGGGGGCCATCGGGGCTCGATCATCGGCGAGGGGTGCGAAGCAATGCCGGATCGGGCTTCGAGGCCCCACTTTGCTTGGGACCTACCCGACCGGCCGCGCCGCCAGTCGCCGGCAGTCGGTCCAGACCGACCCACGACCCGATCGCTGCCCGGTTGAGCCCAGGGGCGCTGTCGTCTTACAATCCCGCGTCGTTCGCCCAGGACTCGATCAACCCCCTCCCCCTCGAGGTGGCGATGCCGTCTCTCGACTACGTTGGTCCGTTCGCCCGTTTCTCCCGCCTCGCGCTGCCCGGGCTGGTCTGCCTGGCGGTCTTCCCGTCCGCGGCCAGGAGCGCCGCTTCGATACGCCCCGACGGCCTGCTCGAAGTCGACGGATCCCCGTTCTTCCCAGTCGGGCTCGTCGACATCGGCTACTGGAGATACCCGACCGACTGGAACGACCGGATACGCCAGACCAAGGCCAACCTGGTCTGGGACGTGGAGTCGGCGTACGCCGACACCCTGCCCGCCTGCGCCGCCCTCGTCGACTCGGCGCAGTCGACCGGCTACAAGCTCATCGTCGGTTCGGGCGACACGTGGAATTGGGACGACATGACGACGCCGGAGTTCGAAGTCGATCAGCAGATGTACGAGAGCCACGACCTGCCGAACCTGCAGGGCTGCCTGGGCGCTGCCCCGGGTCTCGTCCTGGGCTACGCGAATCGCGACGAAGCGCAATGGGTGATCTCCCGCGGCATCGTCGGAGACATCGACGAGTCGCACGTGCTGGCCACTTACGATCAGCTCCATCAGGATCTCGGAGCGAACTTCGTCACCATGAACTTCGCGCAGGTGCACCTCTCGGGGAGCCTCGATCAGTGGAAGGCGGATCTGCTGCCCTACCTGGACGCGACGGACATCGTGCTTCACGCCAGCTACCCCTATCCGGCGGGGCCCGGCACCTGCGCGCAGTGGAACGTCTTCAGCTACCCGGAGTGCGCCATGGACCGACTCGTCACGGCCGCCGACACATTCCTGGGCGAGCTGAACAAGCCCGGTCAGCCGCTGTGGATGATCGTGCAGACGCACAAGTCGATCCCGCTGAAGGAAGCACGATGGGAGGCACACGCGGCCATCGTGCATGGGGCCACCGGGGTTCTCTTCGCCGGCTGGACGTGGGCGCACCCCCTGGGCAATGGCTGGGACAACTGGTCGACGGCGGTCCAGGTCGTCAACGAGGTCGCTGCCCTGCAGCCTCATCTGATCGGCGTCGACCTCCCGGTGTCGTCCAACCACCCGGACGTCGAGGTGCGCGCGAAGCAGGCGGGCCGCTCGGTCACGGTGATCGCGATCTCGCGGAACGGCTACTCGGGCCAAGCGACGATCAACCTGCCCAGCGTGCCGACGGGGATCGTCGGAATCCACGTGGCCAACGAGGGGCGCGTGATCCTGGCCAAGGGCGGAACGGTGACGGATCGCTTCGATGGCTACGAGTCCCACGTGTACCAGTACAAGCTGAAACTGAGCGTCGGCGGCGGCGAGACCCTGGCACCCCCCCGCGAGTTCGCCCTGGAGACCTATCCCAACCCCTCGGCGGGTCGCACCACGATCCGTTTCGGCCTTCCCGAGGAATCCACGGTGCTCGTCAGCGTGTACGACGCCGGCGGGCGGAGGGTCGCGACGCTGGGCCGGGGGAACTGGTCCGTGGGGGGCGGCGAAGTGGTCTGGAGCGGGAGAGACGATGCCGGGCGGCAGGTCGCACCGGGAGTCTACTTCGTCCGCGCCCGGTCGACTGACGGGCACAGCGCCTCGGCGCGGGTGATGATCACGCGGTAGGAGGCTGCTGAAAAAGCCCTTCCGCTCGCGCCCGGAGACGGGCCCGCACCCCTGGCGGCTCCGTTCCTTCGCCGCTATTCTCGGCTCTCATCCAGCCCGCCGCCTCCCGGCGGCGGGCAACGAGCGAGTTCGGAGCGCGCGGTTTGCGAAAGCCCTTCCTCGAAAGCCTGCAGAGCAAAGTCATCGTCGGCGACGGCGCGATGGGCACCATGCTGTACGCCAAGGGGATCTTCATCAACCGGTGCTTCGACGAGCTCAACTTCGCGAATCCCGATCTGGTCCGAGAGGTGCACCGTGGCTACATCGCCGCGGGGGCGGACTTCATCGAGACGAACACGTTCGGAGCGAACCGTTTCAAGCTGGAGCCCCACGGGCTTCGCGACCGCGTCGTCGACATCAATCGCGCGGGGGCCGAGCTCGCGCGGCAGGAAGCCGGAGACGACGTGTGGGTGGGCGGCTCGATCGGGCCGCTGGGAGTTCCGATCGAACCGATCGGGCGCGTCGGCTTCGACGAAGCGAGGGAGTGCTTCCGAACCCAGGCCCAGGCGCTCGAGGCGGGCGGGGTGGACTTCTTCCTGCTGGAGACCTTCCGCCGGCTCGAGGAGATCCGCGAAGCCATCGGCGGCGTCCGTGAGGTTTCGGACAAACCGGTGATCGCCCTGATGAGCATCACCGAAGAAGCGGAATCCGCGCTGGGCGATCCTCTCGAGAAGATCGGCCGGTTCCTCGACGAGTGCGAGCCCGACGTACTGGGCCTCAACTGCGGCGTGGGTCCTCAGCCGATGCTGGCCGCCATCGAGAAGATCCTCTCGGTGACAAGCCGGCCAGCGTGCGTCATGCCCAACGCCGGCATGCCGCGCTTGATCGATGGGCGGTACATGTACCTCTCCTCGCCGGAGTACTTCGCCAAGTACGCCCAGAGGCTGCTGCGGGTCGGCGTCCGTGTGATCGGCGGGTGCTGCGGCACGACTCCGGAGCACATCCGGGCCATGCGGCGTGCGGTCCGGGCGATGCGCCCCTCGGAGGTGCTGCCCCGCCCTCGAGTGTCGTCCGTCCGCATCGAGTCGGGCGGGCCGCGCGTGACACCGGTGGCGCGCGCAAAGAAGTCCGCGCTGTCGGCGAAGATCGCGGCCGGTCAATTCGTCTGCTCGGTGGAGATCTCTCCGCCCAAGAGCGCCGACCCGACGAAGACTCTCGCCCGGATCCGGGAGCTGAAGGACGCCGGCGTGGATGCGGTCAACATTCCCGACGGGCCGCGCGCCAGCGCCCGGATGAGCTCGGCTGCGCTCGCGCTGCTCGCCCAGCGGGAGGTGGGCGTGGAGGCTATCCTGCACTACTGCTGCCGTGATCGTAACTTGCTGAGCATGCAGTCCGACCTGCTCGGTCTGGGCGCGCTCGGCCTCAAGAACGTGCTGATCATCACCGGAGACCCGCCGAAGCTCGGCGATTATCCCGACGCGACCGCGGTGTTCGACGTGGATTCTATAGGGCTCATGCAGGTGGCTAACCACCTCAACCACGGCGAGGATTTGGTGGGAAACCCCATGGACCAGCCCACGTCGCTGCACCTGGGTTGCGGCGCGAATCCGGGGGCGGTGAACCTGGACGAGGAGGTGCGACGCTTCGAGTACAAGGTCGAGGCCGGAGCGGAGTTCGTGATGACCCAGCCGGTCTACGATCCGCGCGTGCTGGAGAGATTCGTCGGCCGGATCGAGCACTGCCGCATCCCACTGCTCGTCGGCATTCTGCCACTCCGCAACGTGCGAAACGCCGAGTTCCTGTCCAACGAGGTTCCCGGCATGGAGGTGCCCACCTCCATTCTCGAGCGCCTCGGGGCGGCCGAGTCTCCCGAGCGGGCGAGAGCCGTGGGCGTCGAGATCGCGCAGGAGGCGCTGCTGGAGAGCCTGCCCCTCTGCCAGGGCGTGTACGTCATGCCGCCGTTCAACAGCGTGAAGGCGGCCCTGGACGTGCTCGAGGTACTGCCCGCGAGCCGCCGCGCGTCGAAGCTGGTCGGCTAGGACGTGTCCCGCGGAGGAGCCCGCGCCTGGGCCGCCCTCCCGCTGCTTCTCGCCGTGCCCTCCTTCGCCGCACTCTTCGGCGTGGAGTGGTTCGAGAACCACGAGACGACGATGTACCTCGCGCGCGTCGTCGAGACGAACCGCTGCTGGGAAGACGGCATGATCTCCGCGCGCTGGTTCCCCGACCTCGCCGGCGGGTTCGGGTATCCGTATCTCGCGTTCTACGCACCGCTCACGTTCTGGATCAGCGCGGGGTTCTGCGCCGCCGGCATGCCGGTCGTGGCCGCGCTGAAAGCCACGATCGCGCTGGCCACGCTGGTCGGGGCGGCGGGTGCGTACCGCCTCGCTCGCGAGGGGACCGGCAGGGTGCCCGCTCTCCTGGCGTGCGCCCTCTACACGTACGCGCCCTATCGCCTGCGCGACCTCTGGGTGCGCGGGGATCTGGCCGAGCTGCTCGCGCTGGGAGTGCTTCCGTGGGCGCTCGCGCTGACGCTGCGCTTGCGGGGCCGTCCGACCGTCCGCGGCGTCGTCGCGGCGGGAGCGGTGGGCGCGGCCACGATCCTCTCGCACAACATCGTCGCGCTCCTGGCCGGCCTGGCGCTGATCGTGACCGCACTCGTCGCGGCGACGTGGCCGATCGCACCGCGGCGAAGAGTGCTCGCGGCGGCGGCGACCGCCGGTGCCCTCGCGTTGCTGCTCTCGGCCTTCTTCTGGACTCCGGCGCTCGCAGAGAAGAAGTGGACGCGGCTCGACGCATTGCGCCAGGGCTTCTTCGGCGTGGAGCAGAACTTCCTCGAGCCGCGGGAGATCTTCGCGCCGGTGGAGAGTGAGCGACGCTTCGTGCCCGGCCAACCCGAAGTTCTCGGCTTCGGTCTCGGACTGGCGGCCGCGTCGGGGCTCGCCGGACTTGCGGCGATGCGGTCGCGCCAGGAGCGGCCGCTCGCGGTGCTCGGGCTCGTGCTTGCGGCTTGCGGCTTGGTGCTCTCAGTGCCGGCGGCGGCGCCTCTCTACGAGCGGCTCCCGCTGCTGCGCTTCGTCCAGTTTCCGTGGCGATTCCTCGCGCTCACCTCGCTCGGGGGGGCGGTGGCGGCGGCCGCCGGCCTCTCGGCGCTCGGTCGCGGCTGCGGTGGTCGCGCCGCCGCCATCGCGGCGGCGGCTCTGGCCGTCTTCGCCGTGATCGAGACCCGGGCGATCGCCCGGCCCTTCGCCGAGATCGACGTGGAGGACTGGATGCTCGATCCGGCGACCTACCGCGAGCAGAACCTCACCATCGGTGCGGTCGAGTTCACGCCGATCTGGGTCGAGCGGAGGGAGCCGCTCCGGTTCGAGGAGGGGGTCTCCCTCACCGGGCGCGGCCGCCTGTCGGAGGTGGACCGGGGGGTCGCGCGGTGGCGCTTCACCGTCGAGGCGTACCACCCGCAAGCGGTCGTCCTGCAGGCGTTCTGGTTCCCGGACTGGCGCGGGACGCTGGACGGTATGCCCGTCGAGATCCGGCCGCGAGCCGGCTCCGGCCTGGCCGAGTTCGACTGCCCGGAGGGGCGGCACGTCTTCGAAGGCCGGCACGTGGCCACGCCCCTCCGCCTCGCGACCGCGGGCGTCTCGGGCCTCGCGGCCGTGGCGTCGCTCGTCGCTCTCGCCGCCGCCCGGCGTCGATCCCGCTGATGCGGCTCGGCGCCTCGGACGCCTTCGTCGTGCGCTGGATCTTCCTGCGGGGACTGGCGCTCGTCTGGGCCGTCGCGTTCGCATCGCTCGGCGTACAGATCCGCGGGCTCGCCGGTCCCGAGGGGGTCCTCCCCGCGGGGCAGTTCCTGGCCGCCGTCCGCGACGCCTACGGCGGGGTGGCACCCGGCGCCGCACCGACGCTGTGCTGGTGGCTCGGGACTGGTGGTGGAACGCTCGAGGCGATGTGCGCGGCGGGGGTCGCCCTGGCGGCGCTGCTGGCCGCCGGGATCCTCGCGGGACCCGTCTCGCTGCTGCTCTGGGCGCTCTATCTCTCCGTCGCCGTCGCGTGCACGGAGTTCCTCAGCTTCCAGTGGGACACGCTGCTGCTCGAGACCGGACTCCTCGCCATGTTCATCGCTCCGTGGAAGCTCCGCGCGTTCGGGCTCGTCCGGGACAGGCCGCCGTCGCGCACCGTGCTCCTGCTGCTGCGGCTCCTGCTCTTCAAGCTGATGTTCCTGTCCGGCGCGGTGAAGCTCGCGAGCCGCGACCCCGTGTGGCGGGACCTGACCGCGCTGGACTACCACTACTGGACCACCTGCCTTCCGACGTGGACCGGCTGGTGGGCGCACCGCCTGCCGCTGGCCGTGGACCGAGCCTCCGCCGCCGGCATGTTCGCGCTCGAGCTCCTCGTCCCGTTCCTCGTGTTCGCGCCGGTCCGGCGTCTCCGCGTCGCCGCGTTCGCGCTGCTCGCGATCTTGCAGATGGGGATCGCCGCCACCGGGAACTACGGCTTCTTCAACCTGCTCTCGCTCGTGCTCTGCGTGACCGCGCTGGACGACACCGCGCTGCGCCGCCTGATTCCCCGGCGCGGCGGGTCCGGTCCCGCTCCGCCGACGGACGCGTGGGTGCCGCCGCTCCGCCGCGTTCCCGCGTTCGTCCTGGCCGCGGCGGTCCTGCCGCTCTCGCTCGGGCACATGCAGGCCCGGCTCCTCGGCGTGGAAGCCGTCCCGGAGCCGCTGCTCGCCTGGATGAGGGCCGCCGCGCCCTGGCGGTCGGTGAACGCGTACGGGCTCTTCGCCGACATGACGACGGCTCGCCGCGAGATCATCCTCGAAGGCTCGAGCGACGGCCAGGAGTGGCTTCCGTACGAGTTCCGCTGGAAGCCGGGCGATCCTCTCCACCGTCCGGGATTCGTCCAGCCGCACATGCCGCGCCTGGACTGGCAGATGTGGTTCGCCGCGCTCTCCGAGCGGCGCCCCACTTGGTTCCTGCTCCTGCAGGAGAGATTGCTCGACGGATCGCCCCCCGTACTCGCGCTGCTGGGAACGAATCCCTTTCACGATGCGCCTCCGCGCTTCCTGCGTGCGGTGATCTGGGACTACCGCTTCGCGGACGCGGCGGAGCGGCAGCGTACCGGAGCGTGGTGGGTGCGGAGCCGCCCGGTCCCCTACGGTCCGACGCTCGCCCGCGAGCGGGGCGAAGACGAGAGCGCCGAGCTCAGCGGCCCGGCGCCGCAGCGCTCGCCAGACCCTCGCGAATGACGGCGGCCAGGTCCGGGTTCTCCGGCTCGAGCCGCGCCGCGCGGGACCACCACTCGCGCGCGCCCGCCACGTCTCCCTCGGCGATCGCCAGCATGCCGAGGTGCCGCAAGATCAACGCATCGTCGGGCCGGAGTCGGAGGGCGGCTCGCAGATCGCTCTTGGCCTGCTCCCGCTCGCCGAGCTGGAAGCGGCAGGCGGCCCGCTTGGCGAGGACCTCCGCCGTTTCGCCCCGGCTCACGGCCTGCTCCTCCAGCATTGCGAGCGCCTCCTGCCAGCGCCCCTCGGCCATCGCGTCGGCGGCGCGCTCGAACGGCGTGGGGATGTACGCCGCTCCCGCTCCCCGCGGCTCCCGGAGCCGGCGAAGCTCCAGCGTGCGCACGAAGCGTGCTCCCATCGCCCAGGTCTCCACCGACACGGTGCGCCGGTCGAGGTCCGGGTAGCGGTCGGAGAGCTGTGCGTGGTCGGCCGGCTCGGAGAGGAGCAGGTGCGTCACGCCGCGGTCGGCGAGGACGTCACCGGCGGGGAGCCGCCCGATCAGCGAGACCGGAACGACCCGCGTGCCCAGCGTGACGAGTGGCGCGAACGAGCCGAGCACCACGGCGCCGTCGCCGACGATTCGGGGAAGCGCGCCCGCGACCGCCTCGGTGGCGTACCTGCGGTGCGTCGCCCACGCGGCGAATCGCCCGAGGTCGAACAGAGCACCGGCGGCGAGCAGCACGACGGCGAGCCTGCGGACGTTGAGAGAGAGGGGCGAGCGCCGCGGGAAGGCCGTGGCCGCGGCATACACGAGAGCCGCGAGCGTGAACACCGCCGTCGCCGCGCGCAAGTGGGTGCCGAGCTCGGTGAGCCCGCCGGTCGCGCGGATCAGCAGATCGACGAGCGCCGTGGTCTGCCCGCCGACGATGTCGCGGCGGAGCAGGAGCAGGTAGGCGTAGTGGCGAAACAGATCCACCAGCACGAAGGCGGCGAAGTACGCGCACAGGGCGGCGGCGAACAGCGGGCGCGGTGCGAGGCGGCCCACCGCCAGCCGGCGGCTGCCGAGCATCCGATCCAGCGCGAACGCTGCGCACGCCAGCAGCGGCGGCGCCAGCACGACGAAGTAACGCGGCGCGCGATAGGGGAGGAGGGCGTGGTACGACCACCCCGCCAGGAACCAGAGGGCGAAGAGCGCCGCGCCTTCGCCGAGCGCGCGCCGCCTCGCGGGGCGGTGCAGGAGCGTCCAGAGCGCGGCGAGCGCGCCGACCGTACCGACCACGGGAGCGTGATGGAAGAGCCACGCCGCGCGCACGTTGTGGAAGATGCCGGTGAGCGGCGACGCCGCATCCAGCGTGAAGGGCATCGGCCCGTGGGCGCCGGTGGACTCCCGCCCCACGTAGGCGAGCAGCTCGGCGCGGTTCGGCAGGAACACCACCGCGAGCCAGGCCAGGAACACGGACGCACCGCCGAGCACCGCGGGCAACGCCGCACCGGTTCGCCGCGAACGCCAGGCCAGGAACACGGCGAGGGCCAGGAGGTACGGCGCGGCGTGGTACTTGCCGAGGAGCACCCCGGCCGTTCCCACCGCCCCCGCGATCGCCGCGTCCCGCTTCCGGCTTCCCAGCGCGAAGTACGCCGAGACCGCGAGCACCATCGCCACGCAATGCTCGGTGAGCGGCACTCTCCCGAACATGACGGCCCAGTAGGAGACGGACCCGAGCGCCGCGGCGATCGCCATGGCCCGGTCTCCGGCCACGCGCCGCACGGCCATCGCCACGGCCGCCAGCATGGCCGTCCCGATCAGAGCCGCGGTCCACTGCATGGCCTCGCGGCCGGGGCCGAGGAAGCGGAAGGCCGTCCAGGTGAGTCCGTTCGCGAGCGGAAACGCGTGCAAGTAGAGCCGGTCCTCGGCGGCCGCGGTGCGGCCCTCGACCGCCGCGCGCGCCGCCAGGGTCTGGGAGGCCGGATCCGTGTAGATCCCGCTGGACCAGGAGAGGCGCTCGGGCGGATCCGCGAGCGGCCATGCCCATCGCAGGACCGCGCCGGCCAGGAGCGCCGCGACGACGAGGGCGCGGTACACGGCTCCTCCGCGCGCGGTCAGGTCCCCCGGGCGCGGTTGCGCCAGAGCTCGGGATCGACCGCCGCGGCCATCGCCTCGACGTCGAGCCCCATGCCGAGGAACTCCTCGAGACGACGCGCGTGCGTCCGCGGATCCTCCAGGACCTTCGCGTAGTCGAGGTACAGCACGTCGAAGCAGTCACGGCGAGCGAGCGTGCTCCTCACCTCGGCGAGGTGCTTCTCGTAGATCTCGATCATCCGGCGGTCGTCGGTCTCGTTCTTCTGGCCGCGCCGGTCGAGCATCTTCTGTTGCGAGGCCAGCACCTCCGCGTAATCACGGAGCACGAACACCACGAGGTAGCGGTTATCGGGCGGAAGGTGCGGAAGGAGATACGAGATCACCTTGATTGCGTGGCCTCGGGCGTTGCGGACCCAGGACTTGTCGCCGGGCTTGTCCAGGTCCTTGACCCGCTCGTACTCGAAGTACCCCTTGGGATTGTCCTCGTCCGCGCTGCGCACACCGTCTTGCACCGGCTTGACGCCGCCGGCCTCGAGCATCTTCATGCACATGGAGGTGCCGGACCGGGGGAGCCCGGAGACGACCACGATGGGCTCGCCGTACTTGAGCTTCTTGACGACGCGGTCGACGAACGCGGGCATGCTTCTCTTTCGGCCGGCCTGGCCCCCTCCGAAAGGGGGCTCGGGCAGCCCGGCGACCGCGCCGATCAAAAGGGGGTCGCCACGCGAGGTTCGGATACGTTAGACTGGCCGGCCACGCCTGCCCAGCCCGGGATTCCCGGAATCAGTGGCACGGGCAGCCCGGCGCTTATACCACAGATCCGAGGACCCTTGGGAATCGTGAACCAGTCCCCGACCCCACCGGCCCCCGCCGTTCGCCTCGTGATCCCCGCCCTCCTCGCCGCCGCGGCGGCGAGCTTCGTGCTCCCCGGAGCAGCGCAGGCGTACATCGGACCGGGCGCGGGGTTCGCGCTGGCATCTTCCTTCTTCGTGGTCTTCGTGACGGCCCTGGCCGGACTGGCGCTCCTGCTGATCTGGCCGTTCCGGATGGCTTGGCGCGCCATGACCCGGCGGCGGCCGGCCAAGCCGCTGATCCGCCGGCTCGTCGTCGTCGGTCTGGACGGCCAGGATCCGCGCGTCACCGACCGGCTGCTCGCCGAGGGCAAGCTCCCGAACCTCGCCAAGCTCGCCGAGGAAGGCGGGTACCACAGGCTGGCGACTACCTATCCCTCGATCACGCCGGTGGCCTGGTCGTCGTTCTCGACCGGAACGCAGCCCGGCAAGCACAACATCTTCGACTTCCTGGACCGCGACCGCCGCTCCTACCTCCCGATCCTCTCGTCCGTCCGCATCGGGAGCGTCGACAAGG
>JBQTGV010000012.1:0-9599 GCA_052390515.1 Candidatus Eiseniibacteriota bacterium
CTCCACGATCACCTGGTGGCTGGAACGATCGGTCAGAACCACACGACCCATGGGAAAACCTTCCGGAGTCCACAGGTCCAGAGTCCCGTCCGGATCGAACACGTACGGATCCCCGAAGAACGCCCGCCCGGAACGCATCGCCCGGATCAATCCCGCCTCGTCGAAAGACGTCGAGTACAGCCAGGTGACGAAATTGTTCTCGAAGCTCGCGTCGCCTTCGACCCAAGGTCCCCACCCGTCGAACAGATCCGTCCCGTGGCTGTCGGTGACCCCGTTGCCGGTCACGAAGATCGCGTTGCCGGTCACCGCGTCCCACGTCTCCAGGAACGCGGGAAGGTCGATGCCCTCGCGCACGCGGTACCCGACCTCCATCACGTCGCAGCCGAAGACCCGCGCGGCGATGAGATCCCGCTTCTTCGCCTGGATCCGCGAGTTCTTGTGCTGCTCCGTCTCGGTCGTGTCTCCGAAGACGCTCGTACCCCACGCGTGGTTGTACGACACCGCGCCGTCCTGGGCGTGCACCTGATCTACTGCCCAGTAGATCGAGTCGGAGAACACCGTCCCCGTGTAGTTGACCAGCATCGGCCCCGGGGTGAACGAGTTGAGGTGCGGCTGTGCCTTGTATCGGGAGATCTCGCTCCCGACGAACTGCGAGATCGTCGGATACATCGTCTCGTACAGGTCGACGAAGTCCTGCGACTTGGCCAGCATCGCCGGTCCGCCGAGCGTGAGGTCGGTGTCGATACGGTAGTCGTCGAAGTGCACGATCGGCTGCGTCAGGGAGCGGCGCGTCTCGACTCCGATCGTCACCTCGTACAGATCGTTGTCCTCGGCGCGAAGCGTGTCGCCTCCGCCGGAGGTGAACAGGTTGATCGCGTCCCCGGTGATGTCGAGGTCGTAGGTGTTCCAGGTGGCGTCGTTGAACGGCAGCATGATGGTGTTCGCGCCCTCGCCGGCGGACGAGCCCAGAACGTAGCGGATCACGTGCGCTTGGCCGGGGTGGTGGCTCAACGTGGCCTCCACGACGAACTTCGAGTTGCTGTTCACCCGGTAGGGATGGACCGAGAAGTGCAGCGTCACCCGCTTGGCCAGGGAGTATCGGTTCTGCAGCCGGGATCCGGTCTGCGCCCAGTGCACGCCCACGAACGCGCTTCCGGCGCCCACCTTCGTGGTGGAAAGGCGCAGCGCCTTCGTGCCCTGGAACACGAGCGAGTCCACCACCGAGACCTCGTACGTGGCGGCGTTGAACGAGCGCAGGTCCCAGTACCGCCACTCGTTCAGGTACGCATCGTCGGCCTCCTTGACCCGCGTGTTGAGGCTGTCGATCGTCGCCAGCTCGAAGTCGTAGCGCTTCGTGTGGTTCCAGTGCTCGATACGCCAGTCGTGATCGGTCCACCACAGGATGTCCGCGACACCGGTCTGCACGGCGCGGTCCGTATGCCACTCCATGCTGCCGAGCCCCTCGGAGAGGCTTCCGTGAAGATGCAGTTGTGCGGAGTAAACCTGCTCTCCGGGCTGGATGGCCGGGACCGGCGAAGGGCCTGCCAGGAACACGAGGTGCCCCAAAAGGGCGAGGACGACCCCGCGGAGCTCGAGGGGCGGGACCAAGCTGGACCGGGCGTTGAGTCGGGGCATCCGGGAGCTCGACCTGGCTGAGGACCGCGAACTCGGAAGAGATTACACGAGCCTGGGGGGCGGCGGGAAGACGCTCGCTCCAGGGAGTCGGTCCGGGCCCGCTCGTCGCTCGGCCCAGGTCCTGCGGCCCGGAGGGGCCCGCCGCGGGGATTCCGTGTAGACTCCGCGGCATGGTGCGGCATGGGTGCCGATCGGACGGCGCAAGTCGGTCGAAGGGACCGTGACCCCGAACCCGCCTCTAGGAGGTGCAGGGGTGAGTGGTGGAACGCTCGTCGGGCTCGTCCTCGTCCTCGTCGGGGCGATCGACCTGCTGGTGGGCTGGTGGCTCGTGGCTCCTCGGGCGCCGGAGCGGTCCCGGCCTGTGCTCCGAATGGCCTTCGCGGTCGGCGCCGTCGTGATGATCGCCCTGGGGACGCTGTTCTTGACCGGGATCCTCGGCCGCGAGGACGCCTAGGAGGCTACTGTAGGAGGCTACTGAAGAACGCCTTCCGCTCGCGCCCGGCGGGGCGAGAGGGGAAGGAGGAAGGGTTTTCAGTGGCGTCCATCTTCCAATGTCTTAGGAGCGTGCTGTTCTTCAGCACGCTCCTAGGGTGGGAACCCGCGCACAGCGGGGACGGTAAGGAGAGCGGGATCCGGCCGTACGGGCCGGTCTGCGCAGGATCATCTCACGGAGAGGGGGGCTCGATGCGAAAGGTGTTCACTCAGAGCGGGATCGCCGCGGTCTGCGTCATGCTGGCGGGCGGCGTGGCGCACGGCAAGGATCCGGTGAAGGACGCGGTAGAGGCATCGAAGGAGAAGGCGGAGCTGAAGCTCGTGCAGGTCGGTGAAGCGGCGCCCGACTTCACGCTGACCGACCTCGAGGGGAAGGAGCATCACCTGGCGGACTACCGCGGCAAGGTGGTCGTGCTCGAGTGGTTCAACCCCGACTGCCCCTTCGTGAAGAAGCACCACGAGAAGAACAAGACGATGGCCACGACGTCGGCCGAGTTCCACGACAAGGGCGTCGTCTGGCTCGCGGTGAACTCCGGAGCGCCCGGCAAGCAGGGACACGGACTGGACCGCAACAAGAAGGCCGCCGAGGACTACGGCATCGCCTACCCCATCCTGCTGGACGAGTCCGGCACGGTCGGGCGCCTCTACGAGGCGAAGACGACGCCGCACATGTACGTGATCGACGCCGCCGGAACCCTCGTGTACCGCGGCGCCATCGACGACAACCCCTCGCCGGGCACGCTCGGCGAAACGAACTACGTTTCGAAGTGCGTGGCCGAGCTCCTCGCCGGCGGGAATCCCAAGGCGAAGGAGACCAAGTCCTACGGCTGCAGCGTGAAGTATTCCTCTCCGGAGGCGTCGCTGCCCTAGTTTCCCCACGCCGAGAACGAAGCCGCTTGCGGGCCGGGGGACGAGAGACTCCCCCGGCCCTTCGTTTCTCTTCCATGGTTCGCGCCGTCTCGTTCACGGTTCCACCGCCCCTCTCGCATGGGGTAGCATCGTCCCGCGATGCGCACTCCCCTCCTGTCCGGCTGCCTCCTCGCCGTGCTCGCGGCCGGACCTTCGCCCGCGGTGCCCGACCGGGCGGACATCGACGCCGCGCTGGCGCCGCATCTCGCCGCTTCCGCCACCGGAATCGTCATCGACCGTGCGCTGCCCATCTCCGCCATCGACTCCTTCGACGGATCGCCGCAGGCGCCGGCCGCATCCGCCGCGGCCTGGCGGCAGATGTACGACGAGATCCGCCGGGCCGCGCGGTCACCGATCGGCCCGGAGGTCGACGTGCTCCGCCGGCGGGCCCGGACCGCGGAGGTGCCCATCGCCCTGCTGGACCTCGCGTACGAGCGCGTCGGCCCCGATGGGCTCATCCCGCGCCGCGTATTCGCCGCCGCCGCCCTGCGGGACCACACCTACCGGGGCGCCGCGGTCGGCTTCGTTCTCGAGGAGGCCCTGATCTTCACCGACGGCGTCGTGCCGGGGCTGGCGATCGACTTCGACGACGGCCGCGGATTCCGGGGCGTCGTCCCGGGCGAGCGGGTCGACGTGCGCTGGAACCGGCCCGGCTCTCGCACCGTCCGCGTGCGCGCCACCGGCGGAACCGGCGAGACCCGCCACGCGAGCTTCGCCTTCGACGTGCGCGCGCTCGTCACGCCGGCGCCGCACGACACGATCGCCGTCACCGCCACGGTCCCCTGGCTCGGCCAGTTCGGCAGCGGCGCGGCCTACGTGTACCTCTCCGACGCGAACCCGGTCCTCGCCAATCCGGTGATCGTCGTGGAGGGCTTCGACCTGGACGACACGATGAGCTGGGACGAGCTCTACGCGCAGTTGAACCAGCAGAACCTGGTCGAGACCCTGCGCGCCGACGGATTCGACGCCGTCGTCCTGGACTTCACGGAGGCCACGGCGCCGATCCAGGAGAACGCTTTCGTCGTGGCCGAGCTGATCGGGCAGGTCGGGGCCATGGTCCCACCGCCCGCGTCCCACGCGGTCGTCGGAGCGAGCATGGGCGGGCTCTGTACGCGCTACGCGCTGGCCTGGATGGAGCAGCAGCAGATCGACCCGCGGGTGCGGACGTTCATCTCCTTCGACGTACCCCACGCCGGCGCGAACATCCCGCTCGGCATCCAGCACTGGGTTTCGTTCTTCTCGTCGCTATCCACGGATGCCGCCTTCCTGCTGAGCCGCCTGGACACCCCGGCGGCGAGGCAGATGCTCGCGTACCATCACGGCCAGGGGCCGTCGGCACCCGCGGCTGACCCGCTGCGCGCCGCGTTCCTGGCCGACCTCGCCGCGGTCGGCGACTGGCCGTCGGTCGCACGCCGGGTCGCCGTGGCGAACGGCAGCGGCGCGGCGATCGGCCAGGGCTTCGCCCCGGGTGCGCAGCTCATCTCCTACGAGTACGAGAGCTTCCTCGTCGACATCGTCGGCAACGTTTGGGCCGTGCCTGACGCGTCGCCCACCACGCTCATCTTCGACGGCCTCGTCGACTTCGTCCTGCTGCCGGCGGACGTGACGACCGTGACGGTGGCCGGCACGTCCCCCTTCGACAACGCGCCCGGCGGCCAGCGCGGCTCGATGGCGGAGATGGATTCCACCGCCGCTCCCTACGGCGACATCATCGCGCTGTGGAGCCACCACTGCTTCGTGCCCACGGTCAGCGCGCTGGGAGTCACCACCGGCGACCTTTTCTTCGACGTGTCCGCGGCACCCGACCCGCTCTCGCTGACGCCGTTCGACGCGATCTACTGGCCGGCGGCGAACGAGGGACACGTGGAGATCACGCCGGAGAGCGCCGGCTGGTTCCTGGCGGAGATCCGCGGCGACGCGGTGTCGGCGCCGATCGCGGGGACGCGAGCCGGGCGCGGCCTCGCCCTTCGCCCCGCCTATCCGAACCCTTCGGCCGGTTCCGCATCGATCCGCTTCGATCTCGGAGAGCGTTCCTCGGTGGCGGTGACCGTGTACGACGTCTCCGGACGCGTGGCCCGCCGTCTGCTCGAGCGGCCGCTCGACGCGGGGGAGCACACGGTGACCTGGGAGCGCGAGGACTTGGCGGCGGGAGTCTACGTGGTCCGGGTCAGCGCCGGAGGAGAGTCGGCGCAACGCAAGGTGGTCCTGCTGCGCTGATCGTGGTCGGCTTCGCTCGGACGGCGCCTGCGACACCACCGTCCGAGGACTCTAGTACTCCTCCTGCACGATGCGCTTGATCATCTCCTCCTCGGAGAGGCTTCCGGCGGTGTAGGCGCGCAGGTCGGACATCTTCGCCTTGAGAATCAGGTGCGACATCCGTGCCCGGTCGATGAACTCCTCATCGGTGATGTGCGCCATCACCGCCACCCACTGGTTCGGCTCGAGGGTGGAGAGCGTCTCACCGTAGTCCAGGAGAACGTCGACGATCTCGGTCTTGCCGCGGCCGTAGGTCCGCTCCTGACGGTCGCGCCGCCTGTCCCGCGGATCGCGCGACCTGTCGTCGTCCGCCTCGTAGTCTTCCGGTCCCTCGATCTCCTCGGTCACCACGTCCCCGTCCTCGTCGATGATGATCACCTTCTTGCCGTCGTGCTCCTCGATCTTGAAGCCGGGGAAACTCCAGTTCTTGAGGTGCTCCCAGTCCTCCCCGGTGAGCGATGCGTCGAACGAGAAGAGCGCGCCGAAGCTCGGGATGAACACGCCGCGCGCGACGGGCGTGCCGCGTATCAGGAAGTTCGGACTGTCGAGAAGCACCTGATCCAGGATCTTCTCCATCACCTCGATCTGCTGGGCCATCTTCCGCGACGAAGGGGGCGCTACCGCGGAGGCTTCTTCCCCGGCGAAGGCGCACAGGATCGCCACGACCGCGCCGGTCCTGCAGGCTCGTGCCAAGCTCCGGGCCACCCCTTTGTGCCGTCTGAACATCACTCCTCCTCCTGGACCGGGGCTTGCTGCGCACCGCTCTCGCGAGGCTGCTGCTCGGGACCTAGCAGCTCCTCAATCCTCTGCTCCGCGACGCTGCGGTTCACGATCAGCTCCCGGCCGAGGTTGTCCACTCGTCCGGCCAGCTGACGGAAGTCGTAAAGCTGCTGCCGGTTCAGCCTCTCGTACATCGCCTGCAGGAGATCGAGCGTCTCCTGGTCCTCGCGCTGATCGTACTGGTTCAGCAGCATCGCGAGGGACTGCAGCAGGTCCTCGCGGTTCGCCTCGAGCTCGTCGCGGGTCACGTAGGTGCCCGACGCCGGAACGATGAGGCCTGCGTCCGCATCCGAACCGGGTCTCCCCAGCAGGTCCTCGATGGGCATCTCCGGACGCGCGTCGAGCCCGCTGGTCTCCGCCGGCCGGGACTGCGCGAGCTCGCCGCCCGCGGTCGACAGTCGAGCCTCCAACCGCCGCTCGAACCGCGCCTCCGCAGCGAGGAACGCCACGCCGGCGACCGCCGCGGTGACCAGTGCGAACCCCCAGTTCATCCGCATCGCGCGGAAGGGCTCGAGCCAGCGGGCGAGAACGCCTCCGGACGACCGGGCCTGCGCGCGTCGCGGAACGGTGTCCTCCAGCAGTACGAAGCGCGGCACGCGCTCCTTCACTTCCCATCCGGCGATCGCACGGCGCGCACCGCGGAGCTCTTCCCACTCCGTGCGGAGCGCCTCATCCTTCTCCAGCAGGCGGTGGAAGGCGCGTTCCTCCGACTCCGACAGCTCCCCGTAGAGCGCCGCCATCATCCGGTCGATCCTCGGATCCAGGTTCTCTTCCTTCATCGAACCCGCCTCCTCAGGAGAAGTCCGACACTCGCATGCCCCGTTCCTCGAGCACGCGCCGCATCGCCTTCAGGCCGTAGTAGATCCGCGTGCGGACCGTCGCCGCCGGGACGCCCATCATCTCGCCGATCTCCTCGGACGTGAACCCCTGGAACTCGCGGAGCAGGATCGAGGAGCGCTGCTCCGCGGGCAGCTCGGAGAGCACGGATTGCAGCACATCGGAGAGCGCCGTGTGCTCGGCGGCTGCGTCCGTCGCGAGCTCGCCCTCGAAGCTGCCCTCCTCGTACGACAGCATCTCCGCCTTCGCCCGCGGGGAGCGGAACCGGTCGCGACACAGGTTGAGCGCGATGTAGTGAATCCACGACTTGAACTTCCCTCCGTCCCGGAGCCTCGCGATGTTCTGGAAAGCCTTGACCATCGCCTCCTGGCAGACGTCGCGGGCGTCCTCGGCGTCCCCCAGGGTCCGCCTCACGAACCCGTAGAGGGCCTGCTCCCAGCGCCCCGCCAGGTGGTTGAATGCACTCAGGTTGCCCTCCTGCGAGAGGGCCACCAGCTCGGCGTCGCTCATGGCTCTCAGGTTCTCCATTCCAGCCCGTTCCATGCGCGTTTCGGTCGTAGGACGCCGCGCCGGGGGAAATTGTTCAAGCGGATCGGGGCCTGGCACGGCCGTCCTCCCTCCGAGGAAACCCCGAGGAGACCGGACCCGAGGCGGCCCGTCAAGGGCGGCCGGCCGGCGGGTAGTGGGTCGGTTTGGAACGTGCTCCCCGCGCGATGTCGAGGGCCTGGCCCGGGCTCAGCGCAGGCGAACCACTTTCCCGGTCCGGGTTTCCCCGAGGGCCTCCAGCCGCAGGAAGTAGACGCCCGGAGCGACCGGCCGGCCGGCCTCGTCCCGCCCCGACCAGGCCACCCGGTGGGTGCCTGCCGGGAGGGCGGCCTTGACGAGCGTCCGCACCCGCCGGCCGAGGACGTCGTACACGGTCAGCGCCACCGGCGAACCGGCGGGGAGCGTGAACGCGGCGGCGCCCGCGGAGGCGAAGGGGTTCGGCGCGAACCCCAGCGAGAGCACCGCGGGTGTGCCGGCTCCGGATGTGGCTGCCAGCGCGGACAGCGGCGCGCACAGGCTGTCGGAGTGGGCGGCATTGGTGATGGGACAGCTCCGCACCGGACCCTGGATCGCGGCGAGGACCGAGTCGTAGCTCGTCGTGCCCCACCAGTTCAGCGTGGCGTCCAGCGAGTCCGCGGTGGTGTTCTCGTTGACGAGGTGCAGCGGCAGGGAGCCGCCGTTCCCGAACAGGTCGTTCGCGGAGGCGAGCGCTCCGCCCAGGCGAAGACGCGAATCCGGCCCGTTGCGCACGCCGGTGACCGATCCTCCGGTGATCCGGTTGCCGCGCAGGTGCAGGCCCGTGCTGGTCGACTCGGCCAGCACCACCTGAGGCACGAGGCCCGCCCCGTCGAGCGTCATCGCCTCGACGACGGTCGAGTCCGCCACGTGTCGCGCGACGACCACTGCATCGGCCGACACACCCGGGATCACCGTGACGAGGTCGCTGCGCACGCCGAGGATGTGCACGCCCTCGAGCAGCTCCAGCGTCTCCGCGTACGTCCCGCTGCACACGCCGATGACGTCCCCGGGAAGCGCGGCGGCCAGCGCGGCGGCGATCGTCGCGTGATCCCCGGGAACCTTCATCGTGGTGCCGGTCGGGCAGCCGCAACCTCCGGCCAGACTGCCGACGAGCTGCCCGCAGGGGTTGTTGGCGGGCAGGCACGGAGAAGTGGGGAGCGACACGCGGTAGTCGCCTCCCGCCATGTCGCACAGCTCCGGGTCCGCCGAGAAGTTCCCGTCGGCTCCGAGCTCGGCCGCGATGCAGCCGGTCCAGTCGCCGCCCGTGTTCCCGAAGACGTCGGTGCAGGTGATGTCTGCCCAGGCGCTGCCCGCGCACACGACGGCCGCGCCGTTCCCGAACGCGATCAGCGTACGGTCGAGGATGGCGGCGGACACACCGTCGCCGTAGATCCCGGCCCCCTGGACGGTCGCGGTGTTCTCGATCATCGCGCATCCCACGAGGACGGCCGTGCCGCTGCCGGCCAGGCGCACGGCTCCGCCCGTCGGCGCGGCATTGCGGGCGAACACGCAGTCGGTGAACGAAGGGCCAGACACCACGTTCACGCTGAATGCGCCGCCGCGAAGGGCCGCGTCGTTGCCGACGAAGTCGCAGCGCAGGAACGTGCCGGTGGAATGCCAGCAGTCCACCGCGCCGCCCGAGTTGGGTACGGCCGTGTTGGAGTCGAAGCGGCAGTCCTGGAACGTGGGAGAGGAGAACTCCCCGAGGAACACCGCGCCGCCGTTCGCCGCGGTGTTGGACACGAAGTCGCAGTCCTTGACGAAGGGGTACGACCCCTCCACGTACATCGCACCGCCGGCCGCGGACGTGTTGTCGCGGAACGTGCACCCGATGAGGGACGAGCGATCGGCGGCGAAGGAGTAGAACGCGCCGGCGCCGGCGCCCGAGGCGTTCCCCTCGAAGGTGCTCTCCGTCACCACGATCACCGACTGGTCCGAGAAGATGGCTCCGCCGTCGCCGGGAAGCTGCACGGCGGTCGCGGTGTTCCCACGGAAGCGGCACGCGTCGACGGCGAATTGCGATCGGTCGGAATAGATCCCGCCGCCGGTCGCCCACTCGATTCGCGTCTCCACGTTGGAGTCGAAGTCGAAGCGCACGAACGAGGGAGCGGACACGCGGACGGCGA
>JBQTGV010000013.1:0-15974 GCA_052390515.1 Candidatus Eiseniibacteriota bacterium
CGTCTCGAAGCGGCCGGCGTGACAGGCCCCGGACCGGAACTCCTCCCCGAGGCGAAGCGCCCAGGGCTTCCGCGTGAGATCCGGGAAGATCGTCGCCAGACCGTCGCTCCCGCGCAGCGTCTCCGCCGCGGCGGACAGCGCTCCGAGGTGCGCGGGGTCGAGGTGCGAGTTGGCGAGGACCAGCGCGCGGGCCCCGTTGCGCCGCAGCGCGCGGCCCAGCTCGACGACGTACGCGGCCACTCGCTCCGGATCGAGCGACAGCGTGCCGGCAAAGCCCTCGGCGAACGGCGCCGCGGTGAAGGCCAGCGGCGGAAGCAAGACGACCTCGGCTCCTCGCTCGACGAGCTTCGCCGCACCCGCACGAGCCATCGCCCGCGCGATGATGACGTCGGTGCCGAGCGGGAGGTGCGGGCCGTGGGCTTCGACGGCGCCGACGGGCAGCACCGCGATCCACTTGCCGGCGGCGAGAGCGGCGGCTTCCTCCCAGGTCATGAGCTCGAGCTGCGACATGCGCGCGGCGTCTCCCAGGCGGTCGTTGACCGCGTTTCGCGCTCGTTCGTATCATGACGCGCCATGTCCTTCAAGCCGCCGGAACGCTTCTGCATCGCCGACTACTTCCTCGACGACCGCATCCGGGAGGGCCGCGGCGATCGGCCGGCGCTGCTCACCGCTGAGCGCGCCTGGACCTATTCCGACGTGCAGCACCTGGCCAACCGCTTCGGCAACGCCCTCCGTGCAGCCGGGGTCCGGCCCGAGGAGCGCGTGCTGATCGCCATGCCGGACGGCGCGGACTACGTCGGAGCGCTCTTCGGAACGCTCAAGATCGGCGCGGTCGTCGTCATGGTGAATCCGGAGCTTCGTGCCGACGCGGTGGCGTACTTCCTGGACTACACGCGCGCCTCCGCGCTCGTCGTGCACGAGTCCTCGGCGGCCGAGTTCGGCGCCGCCGCGCGCGGCGCAATGCACCTGCGGACGGTCCTGACAGCCGGCTCGCCGGCCTTCGCGAAGGCGCTCGATGCCGCTTCGCCGCAGCTCGAGAACTTCCCGTCGCACAAGGACGACGCGGCCGTCTGGCTCTTCTCCGGCGGCACGACGGGGCGGCCCAAGGCCGTGGTGCAGACGCACCGCTCCTTCGCCAACACCACGGAGTGCTACGCCAAGGGAGTGATCGGCTACTCCGCCGACGACGTGACGCTCTCCGTGCCGAAGCTCTACTTCGGCTATGCCACGGGATCGAACCTCTTCTTTCCGTTCGCGGCCGGCGCGCGCGCCGTGCTCTTTCCGGAGCCGGCCACGCCCGAGGCGCTGTTCGCGCACGTCGCGCGCTTCCGACCCACGATCCTCGTGAACGTGCCGACCCTGATCCATCGCATGGTGAGCCATCCCGACGCCGCGCGTCAGGACCTCTCCTGCCTGCGCCTGGCGACCTCCGCGGGTGAGGCGCTGCCGGCGGAGCTGCACCGGCGATGGATGGACACGTTCGGCGTGGAGCTCCTCGACGGTCTGGGCACGGCGGAGATGTGGCACATCTTCCTCTCCAACCGCCCCGGCGATGTTCGCCCGGGGACGCTGGGCAAGGCCGTTCCCGGATTCGACGTCCGCGTCTGCGACGACGACGGCCGATGCCTGCCCGACGGCGAGACCGGCTGGCTCCGCGTCCGCGGAGATTCCCGGGCGCTCGGCTACTGGCAGCAGATGGAGAAGACCGCCGAGGCCTTCCAGGGCGAGTGGTACGTGACCGGCGACATGGTGGTGCGCGACGCCGACGGGACGTTCACCTACTGCGGCCGCGGCGACGACATGCTGAAGGTCTCCGGGAAGTGGCTCTCGCCCAAGGAAGTGGAGAGCTGCCTGCTGCGGCATCCCGCCGTGCGCGAGGCGGCGGTGGTGGGCGTGGCCGACGCGGCGGGGCTGACCAAGCCGCACGCTTTCGTGGTGGCCGAGGGCGAAGGACGACCCGAGCTCGGCGAGGAGCTGAAGTCCTTCGTGCGGGAGCAGCTCGAGCCGTACAAGTACCCGCGCGAGGTGCGCTTCCTGACCGAGTTCCCCCGAACGCACCTGGGCAAGGTCGACCGCGGGAAGCTCCGCGCGCTCGCCGGATCAGCCGAGTAGATCGCCGAGCCTCTCGCCCAGCTCGTCGACGTCCGCCTCGTCCTGATAGACGCCGAACCCGAAGCGGATCCGCTCCCCGCGCCAATCGGTGACGACGCCCTTCTCGCGGAGGCGCGCATGCAGGCGCTCCGCGTCCGACTGCCGGAAGGTGAGGAAGTGACCGCGCTCGGCGAAGGAGCGGTCGGGCACCAGGCGACCGGAGTGCAGCTCCCGCGCGCCGAGTCCGTCGAGGCGCTCCAGGAAGCGGCGCTCCAACGCGAGCGCGTGCGCGTGGATGGCGGGGACGTCGACTCCCTCGCTAAGCCAGAGCTCCATGACCGCGTCGAACCGGTAGAGCCCGCTGGGATCGAATGTCGCGCCGACGAAGCGCGTCCCGTCCTTCGCGTACTCGACCGCGCCGCGCCCCTCGCCCGACTCGAGCTTCCCGAAGCCCGCGTACCAGCCGGTGTCGACCGGCCGCTCGCCGAACCCCGGCGGGCAGTGCAGCAAGCACACCCCTTCGCCGCTCATCGCGTACTTGTACCCGCCGGCGAGGTAGAAGACGCGGTGCTCGACGCCCGAGAGATCCGTGGGCACGGCGAAGAAGCCGTGATAGCCGTCGATCACGACGAGCGCGTCGTCCCGGGCAGCGTCCGCCACGTCCCGAAAGTCCTCGAACAGGAACCCCGAATTGAAGAACACTTGGCTCACGTAGACGAGGTCGTGCTCGCGGGAGGCGGCGCGTTCGAGGAAACGCTGGGCGAAGCTCGGGAACGGCTCCGTCTTCACGCGCTCGACGGCCATGCGTCCGGCCTCCTCGAAACGGCGGCTCTGCCGCTCGAAGCTGTGGAATTCCGAATCGGTCGTCAGCACCCGGATCGTGCCGGGCGGCAGGCAGGACACGATGCGCATCAAGAAGTCGTGCGTGTTCGGCCCGAACGCGATCGTCGCGGGATCGGAGAGCGAGAGAACGCGTGCCACGTGCTCCTGTGCGCGTGGAACCAGCTCCCCGAAGATCCGCTCCCACTTGAAATCGAGCGAGGCCGCGGCGTCGAGCCAGGCGCGCTGCTGCGCCTCGAAGGACACGTCGGGCCAGGGGTGGTGGCTGTGCGCGGCGAAGTGCAGCCGTCCCGGCGCCGCCGCCAACGTGCGCGAGAAGTGCCGCTTCAGAGCTGGAAGCTCATCTTCCGCGCGACCTCCGGGGGCAGCTTGGGCAGCGCGGAACGCGGCAGGAAGAACGTGGACAGGTCGAACAGGTCGGTGAAGATCTTGTAGCGCTCGGCCGCCTCCCGCAGGTAGTCGGTGCCGGAGGTGCCGCCCGTGCCGACCTTGCCGCCGATCATGCGCCAGGCCATCAGCGCATGGCGATGGCGCCAGCTGGTGAGACCCTCGTCCACGTCCATGAGCAGCTGCAACAGCCGGAAGGGCAGCTGCAGGATCGGCTCGTCGCGGTACAGGTTGATCAGCAGCGCGGCGAGCAGCGCAGGATGGGAAAGGCGGCGACGTCCGGCGCGGAGCAGTTCGTCGTGCTTCCCGCGCTCGAGCAGCGTCTCGAAGTTCGCCTCGGTGCGCCGGAAGCGGTCGAGCAGCGCGGTCCGTTCCGGCTCGGTGAGCGCCGCGTTCTCGCGGATCTGCGCCTTGTCCCGCTCCAGCGTGGCGCGCACGGCCCGCTCGTACTCCCGCCAGAAGTCGTACGCGCCGAGCTGCAGGAACGGCGTCCGAGCGAGCCAGCGGTCCACGAGCGCCAGCAGCGAGGGCTCGATGACGGACTGCTCCACCGCCTTCCGGTCCGTGTCCGACAGCCGCGACGTGTATGCCGCACCCTCGATGGTCATGCGCACTTCCGGCGGCAGGCCCAGCCGGTTCTCGAGCAGGCGGAACTGCGCGCTCTGGAAGCCGGACGCGGGCACGAGCAGGCTGCGGAAGTCCAGGAAGTCGAGCGGAGTCATGGTCTCCAGCACCTCGATCTGGCCCAGCAGCACGCGCTCGATCGAAACGATACGCCGCAGGTGAGCCTCGACCTTGCCCATGTCCCGCTCGTCGATGGACGGCGCGCGGAAGAGCGCGAGCACCGCGTCCAGCTCGAAGAGGATCTGCTTGAACCACAGCTCGTAGGCTTGGTGCACGACGATGAAGAGGTGCTCGTCGTGCACGGCCTTACCGCGCTTCGCGCTCTCCAGCTCCTGGGCGGAGAGCAGCTTGTCCAGGCAGAGGTAGTCCGAGTAGTAGAGAGGACGCGGCGGCGACATGGCCGGAAAGTAGCACGATTCCGGCCCCCGGTCGTCTTGCCCGCGGGCGCTCCGGCCGCTAGACTCCGGCGCATGCGCCCGCACACCCTGACGCTCCGGATCGGCCACAGCCCCGACCCCGACGACGCCTTCATGTTCTACGCGCTGGCCCGGGAGGTCGAGGGCGAGGATGGCGGCATCGAGGTGGAGCACGTGCTCGAGGACATCGAGTCGCTGAACCGTCGCGCTGCAACCGGGGAGCTCGAGGTCACGGCCGTGTCTGCTGCCGCGTATCCGGGGCTGGCGGACCTGTACTGGATCATGCGCTCGGGGGCGAGCATGGGGCGCGGCTACGGTCCGATCCTCGTCGCGCGGGAGGAGATGGACCCCGCGGATCTGGCCGGCCGGACGGTCGCCGTTCCCGGCCTGCAGACCACCGCGAACCTGCTGCTCGGCATCCACTGTCCCGGAGTCGAGCGCGAGGTCGTCGCCTTCGACGCCATCCCGGACCACGTGCTCGACGGCCGCTGCGACGTCGGACTGCTCATCCACGAGGGGCAGCTCACCTACGCGGACCTCGGCCTGCGCAAGATCCTGGACTTCGGTGTGGTCTGGCAGGAGGAGACTGGCGGGCTGCCGCTTCCCCTCGGGCTGGACCTCGTCCGCAAGGACCTCGGCCGCGAGACGGCCTCGCGCATCTCCGCCACGCTCCGCCGCTCCATCGAGCACGCGCTGGCACACGAGGACGACGCGCTCACGTACGCGCTCGGGTTCGGCCGTGGGATCAGCCGCGACGTCGGGCGCCGTTTCGTGCGCATGTACGTCAACGAGGACACGCTGGACATGGGCGAGGAAGGGCTCGCCGCGCTGCGCCATCTGTACGCGCGTGCGAAGGAGAAGAGCCTGCTCGACCGCATCCCGGATCTCGAGCTGGTTTGATGCCGTCTCGGAGGATCAGATGGCCGAGCGTCGTAGCCGCCGTGTCCGGAGACACGGACGACGGAGGAAGGCTCCCACGAAGCGAGCGAGGCACGGATGCCGAGCGAGCGTGAGCGCGGCGATCTGATCCGTCTCTCTCGAGACGGATCACTCGATCAGAACAGGCCGACCTTCAGCGGGATCCCGATCGACACGATGATCCAGGCGATCACCGTGAGCGGCAGCCCCAAGCGCAGGTAGTCCGAGTAGCGGTAGCCGCCGGGCCCCATGACCATCAGATTCACCTGGTGGCCCGCCGGCGTGGCGAAGCACATCGACCCGCCGAAGGCGATGGCCAGCACGCACCCGCGGACCAGCGCCTGCGCGTGCGGATCCCCTGGCGCGAGCCCCTGCGCGGCCGCGTAGGTTTGCGCGGTCAGCACCGCGATCGGCGTGAGCAGCACGGCCACCGCCGCGTGCGCGATGAGCATGTTCAGCAGGATGCAGAGCAGCACGAATCCGGAGATGAGCGCCGCCGCGCCCCAACCGGCGGCCACTCCGACGATCGCGCCGGCCACGAGAGACGCGGCTCCGGTCCTCTCCATCGCCGTCCCCAGCGAGAGCGTTCCGACGATGAACAGCAGCACCGGCCAGTCGATGGTGTGATACACGCGCCGGGGTGTGACGCAGCCGGTCCCGATCATGGCCAGCGCTCCCATCATCGCCACGAACGGCAAGGGCAGCCACGGCGTGTCCCACACGGCGCTGGTAGCGAACAGCACGACCACCGACCCCGCGATGGTGAGTGCGCGCCTCCCCCGCTGCCGGAGCCGGACCGCCCCGTCCGCGCCGGTCAGCACGTAGAAGTCGTCGCTCGCGGCGAGGCGCGTCTCCGCCTCCTCGTCGCCGAGTACGAGCAGCAGGTCCCCGGCGCGCAGGTGCAGCTTGCTCACGCGCTCGCGGATGTGCTGGCCGGCGCGCAGCACGGCGACGGTGACGGCACCGTAATCCCGCCACAGCTCCAGCTCCTGCGCGGAGCGTCCCACCAGCGGCGAGTGCGGGGCTATGGCCACTTCGAAGAAGGACATCTCCTTGTCGGTGGAGCGCGTGCCGGCGGCGTAGCGCAGGCCGAGCTCGCGCTGCAAGTCCACGATCTCGTCCACCCCGCCGCGAAGCATGACGACGTCGCCCTTGGTCACGGTATGACCCGGGAACGGGCCGAAGACCATCTCCTCCTCCCGCACGTAGAAGACCAGCTCGGCCTTGACCTTGCCGAAGACGTCGTCGTACGGGCGGCCGATGAGCGTCGACGTCGGCCCGATCACGAGCTCGGTCACGTACCGGCGGTGCCCCCGGCCGCCGCCCATGAGCACGGTCAGGCTCTTGCGGTCCGGCAGGATCTTGCGGGCGAAGAGCGTCAGGTACAGGAGCCCGCTCATCGTCAGGAAGATGGCCACCGGCGTCATCTCGAACATGCCGATCGGCGCCTGCCCCCACTCCTCGGCGACGCCGCTCACGATCAGGTTCGTGGACGTTCCGATCAGCGTGTTCATCCCGCCGAGCAGTGCGCAGAACGAGAGCGGCATCAGCAGGTGCGACACCGGCGAGCCCGTCGTCCGGGCCATCTCCACCATGATCGGCAGGAAGACCACGACCACGGCGGTGTCGTTCAGGAAGCTGGAGACGAACGCCGCGACGCCCCCGGCCAGGAGGATCATGCGCCGCGTGCGCCCCAGCGAGACCCGCAGCAGGGTCCGCGCCACGAACTCGAGGGACCCGGTGCGCGTGAGCCCTTCGCCCACGACGTACAGCCCGGCGATGGTCAGGATGGCCTTGTTGCCGAAGCCGGCGACGGCCTCGCCGTAGGACAGGATCCCGGCGAGTACCGGCGCCACCATCAGCAGGATGCCGATGGCGTCGATCCGCACGCGACCGGCGACCAGCATCGCCAGCGTGGCGAGAGCCAGTCCGAGGACGAAGGTGACCTGCCAGTCCATGAGCCCCGAACCCTATCACGGCTGCCGGGAGCCGTCGTTCCCTTGTCGGCCGGGAGGGCGGCGGGTTCGAGCCGTGGCGCAACCCACCGGCGGGCTGCTTCGAGCCGCTGGGCAACCCACCCACCGGCGAATCCGTCATACAATCCGCACATTCGCGCCGATCCTGCTTCCTGGAGGAACCGACATGGACGCGCAGGCCGCTTGGTACATCGCCGTGCAGGGCAAGAACGAGGGCCCGTTCACTCGGGACGAGATCGCGGCGAAGCTCGCCGCGGGACAGATCACGGAGGAGACCTTCGTGTACACCGCGGGAATGGCTGGCTGGGAGCCGATCAAGAGGGTCGGAGCGCTCCGCGGCGGGAACGGGGCGCCGCCGCCCCAGCCGCCCGCCGCCCTGACCGGGAAGCGCTCGGACGAGATCGACTACGAGATCTTCGGCGAGGAGATGCAGTTCGTGGAGATCACGCTCGATCCCGGCGAGGCAACCGTCGCCGAGGCCGGTTCCTTCATGTACATGGATCCGGCCATCCAGATGGAGACGATCTTCGGCGACGGAAGTCACCGCGCGCAGAGCCAGGGCTTCCTGGACAAGATGCTGTCCGCCGGCAAGCGCGTGCTCACCGGAGAGTCCCTGTTCATGACGCTCTTCGGAAACGCCGGCGCGACGCGGCAGAAAGTGGCCTTCGCCTCTCCGTATCCCGGCCGCATCCTCGCCATCGACCTGCCATCGCACGGAGGCACGATGCTCTGCCAGAAGGACTCGTTCCTCTGTGCCGCGAAGGGCGTGTCGGTCGGCATCGCGTTCCAGAAGCGGCTGGGCGCCGGCCTCTTCGGTGGCGAAGGCTTCATCCTGCAGAAGCTCGAGGGCGACGGCATCGCCTTCGTGCACGCGGGGGGCCACGTCGTGCAGCGCGAACTCGCCCCCGGAGAGACGCTGCGGCTGGACACCGGCTGCCTCGTCGCGTTCGAACAGCACGTGAGCTACGACATCCAGTTCGTCGGCGGGATCAAGACGGCGCTGTTCGGCGGCGAAGGTCTCTTCTTCGCCACCCTGACCGGACCGGGGCGCGTGTTCGTGCAGTCGCTGCCCTTCAGCCGGCTCGCCAGCCGGGTGATGGCCGCGGCGTCGCGCACCGGCCGCCGCCGCGAGGAGGGTTCGCTGCTCGACCACGTCGGTGGTCTGGGCCGTCTCATCGACGGGGATTGAGAAAGGGCGCGCAAGGTCGCCGGGGTCGAGGCCGATGAGTAGGGCATCGCGCGCCCCGAGCCTCCCGGAACGACCTCTTGACCGACCCTCACTCCGACGACGACCCCCCTGCGCTGCGCCGCTGCCTGGAGCGTGAGCGGTCGCAGCGGCGGGCGGCGGAGAGCCGCCTCTCCGAGAAGAGCCGCGAGCTGCTGGACACCTACCAGAGCCTGCAGCGCGCGGACGAGGAGCTGGACGCCCGCGTGGCCGAGCGCACGCGCGCGCTGCAGGAAGCGAACCTACTGCTGCAGTCCGAGGTGGCCGAGCGGCAGAAGGCCGAGGGCCACCTGCGCGAGGCTCGCGACCGCGCCGAGGTGGCGACGGACGGACTGCGCTTCGCGCTGGACGAGTCCGAGCGGCTGCGGCAGGCCGCGGAGGTCGCGGCCCGCACCAAGGCGGAATTCCTGGCGAACATGAGCCACGAGATCCGCACGCCGATGAACGGCATCCTCGGCATGGTGCAGCTGCTGGAGACGACCATGCTCTCCGGCGTGCAGCACCAGTACCTCGAAACGGTGCGCACGTCGGCCGACGCGCTGCTCGCGCTCATTAACGACATCCTGGATCTCTCCAAGATCGAGGCCGGGGGGATGGAGATCGAGGAGATCCCGTTCGACCTCGTCGAGACGATCGAGAACGTCGGCGATCTCCTGGCCATGCGCGCGCACGAGAAGGACGTGGATCTGATCGTGCGCTACGGCTCCGGACTTCCCGGCGTGCTGCGCGGCGACCCCGATCGCCTTCGCCAAGTCCTCGTGAACCTCCTCGGCAACGCGGTGAAGTTCACGCCGGCCGGGCACGTCCTCCTCCAGGCCGCCTGCGACCGGACCGAGGAAGGGCGCGCCCACCTCGTGCTCGAGGTGAAGGACACCGGCATCGGCATCGACGCCGACAAGCTGGAGATGATCTTCGAGAAGTTCACCCAGGCGGACGGCTCCACGACCAGGCTCTACGGCGGGACCGGGCTCGGCCTGTCCATCAGCCGCGAGCTCGCCGAGATGATGGGCGGCACGCTGACGGCGGAGAGCCGCCGCGGCGAAGGTTCCACGTTCCGGCTGCGGATCGCGCTGCCGATCGTCGAGGCGGCCCCGGCTGCGGTCCCGACTCCCCATGCCGGCGGGCGTGCGCTCGTGCTCGATCCCTCGCCGCTCTCTCGCACCGTGCTGGCCGAGCTCCTGGGGCAGCTGGGCGTCGCCGTGGACGAGGCAGCGTCGGCCGAGGACCTCGTGCGGATCCTGGCCTCGGCGCACACGCCGGCCTGGCGATGGATCCTCGCCGAGATCACGGACGCGAACGCGGCCTCGGAGATCGCCGGTTCGGTGCGGGAGCGCTACGGCGAGATCGCTCCGACGCTCATCGCCGTGACCCGGCTCGGCTCCGGCGCCGACCGGCTGCAGCTCCTGGAGCACGGCTTCCAGGGGCTCATCATGAAGCCGGTGCGCCCGTCGCGCCTCCCCGATCTGCTGGAGAAGGCACGCGGCGGCGCGCTCGAGGTGCCCAAGGTCTCCCGCCGGCCGCACCCCAGCACGTCGCTCAGCCGCCCGCCCTCCGGCACGGCCCGTCAGATCCGCATCCTTGTCGCCGAGGACAACGTGGTGAATCAACGCGTGGCCCAGGGAATGCTGGAGAAGATGGGCTGCCGCGTGGAGATCGCCGGGGACGGACGCGAGGCGCTCGCCCGCGTGGCGGCGGAGTGCCCGGACCTCGTGTTCATGGACTGTCAGATGCCGGTCATGGACGGGTACGCGGCCGCGCGAGAGATCCGCCGACTCCAAGCGCCCGCGCGCGACGTCCCCATCATCGCCATGACCGCGCACGCCATGGCCGGCGACCGGGAGAAGTGCCTCGAGGCCGGGATGAGCGACTACGTGGCGAAGCCGGTGCGCATCGCCGCCGTCCGCGAGGCCATCGAGAAGTGGTGCGGCGGTGACCTGCGCGTTCCGGAGCTCAGCGCTCCTGCCTAGTGTTCCGTCTCGGAACATTGGCCCGGCGCCGGAGCAGCGTGATCCCGAGGGCGATCAGCACGGCGCTTCCCGTCCAGCCCGCCGGACCCGAGAGCCAGGGCGGCAGCGTGCCCGAGCGGCCGGCGAGGATGGCGATGCCGTTGTAGGTCGCGTGGAAGACCATCGCCGGAAAAAGCGAGCCGGTTCGCACCACGATCGTGCCGAGCACGGCGCCCAACAGGAACGTCGGGGCGAGGCGGAAGACGTTCAGGTGGATAGCCGCGAACATCGCCGACGACGCCAGCACCGCGGCGCGAGCGGTTCCGGTCCGGCGGAGCAGCCCGAGGAACACGCCGCGGAACACCAGCTCCTCGCAGACGCCCGGGCTCAGCGCGACGAGGAACAGCAGCCGGCCGGTGCTCAGCTCGGCGAGTCCCTCCTGCACCGGGCGAAGCGCGTCCTCCGGCATCGGCAGGAAGAGAGACTGAATGCGCGCCAGTCCGTCCACCATGGGTAGGACCGCGCCAGCACCGAGCGTCGCGGCGCCGAGCAGCTCGGGGAGCCTCGGGCGGCGGAGCGCGAGCACTTCGGCGAGCCGCCCGCCGGCCCACGCGAACCGCAGCGCGAGCGCGCCCAGCACCGGGAGCACGATCCACAAGCTCTGGGCTAGGCCGGCCTGCAGGTCACGGGACTGCAGCTGCTGGCCCACGTAGAAGAAGCCGAGCACCGTGCCGGCCATCCCCAGCCAGGCGGCGCGGCGGCGCCCCGCGGGCGTCCCTCCGAAGAGCGGCTCCGGAGCGAACCCCAGGATCGTGTCCTCGCGGGAGAGCACGCCGGCGGTCCAGCGCACCACGAGCGCCGCCCAGGCCAGGGACGACGCCGCCACCAAGGCGATGCGCATCAGCGGCACGTCGCCGAGCAGCACGTCGCGCAGCGCGACGGCGACGTTGGCCACCGGCAGCAGCGCCACGAACGGATCCAGGCGCACGTCCTGCGTCCGCGAGAGGATCGCCGGGACGAAGGCGAGCAGCATCGCGGGAAGGACGTAGTACTGCGCTTCCTTCTGGCTGCGCGCGAACGCGGAGATGCCGAGCAGCAGGCCGCCGACGAGCGCGGACAGCGGAGCGACCAGCACGAAGCACAGCAGGATGCCGCTCGGGGAGAGGGCCGTCGCCTCGGCGCCGCCCTCGCTGATCAGCCCGAACCGGTAGCACAGCACCAGGCTCGCGAGGCTGAGTGCTCCGGTGAGCAGCGTCCCCGCCGCCACGACGACGAACTTGGCCCTGGCGATCTCCGCGCGGCGTACCGGTGCGAGGTACAGCGTCTCCAGCGTGGCACGCTCCTTCTCGCCGGCGACGACGTCCACGGCGAGCGGCGCCGCGCCGAGGAACAGCGTGAGGATCACCAGGAACGGCACCAGCCGTCCCGCCTCGGCGCCGCCGGCCTCCTCGGCGGTGGCGACATCGATCTCGGTGACGGCCACGAGGGCGTCGAGGTCCTCGCGACCTCCGGCCTCGCGGTAGCGGCGCTCCCGCTCCCGCTCCCTGGCCTCGTCGACGGCCGAGCGCACGCGCTCGAGCGCGGCCGCCGCGTTCGGTTCGGTCCCCTGGTGCACGAGCCGGACCTTCGCCGGGCCCTTCGCCGCGTCCACCCAGACCTCCAACCGTCCTTCGCGCACGCGCTCGAGCAGGAGCTCCGCGTCCGAATCGCCGACCAGGACGAGACCGCTCGTGCGTCGCAGCACCTCGCGCAGCGGCTCCGCCTCGCCGGTGACGGCCACGCGGAAGGCGCTGTCCTCCGAGCGCTCCGCCTGCCGCCGCTCGAGCCAGGTCTGGAAGGTGAACGTCGCCGGGTAGATCAGGATGGGCAGCACCACGGAGGCGAACAGCATGCGCCGGTCGCGGCGAAGCTCCGCGACCTCTTTCGCCACGAAGGCGCCGCTTCGCCCCCACCAGCGGCGGATCACGCCGTCCCCACCCCCTCCGGCGCCACGATCTCGCGGAACACATCCTCGAGGTAGTGCCGGGCGGTCCGCTCGCGCAGCTCGGGCAGCGTGCCCGAAGCGCGGATCGTCCCCTGGTGGATCACCGCGATGCGGTCGCACAGCCGCTCCGCCTCGCTCATGATGTGAGTGCTGAACAGCACGCACTTGCCCGCGTCCCGGCACTGCTCGACGAAGGACAGCGTGGACTGCGCGGCGAGCACGTCGAGCCCGGACGTGGGCTCGTCGAGCACCAGCACCGGGGGATCGTGCACCACCGTCCGCCCGATGTTCGTCTTCTGCTTCATGCCGGTGGACAGCTTCTCGCAGCGCTGATCGGCGAAGCCGGCGATGCCGAAGGTCTCCAGCACGTGCGTCACCCGCGCCTCCAGCGCGGCGCCCTCCAGGCCGTGGAACTGACCGAAGAACCGCAAGGTCTCGCGCGGGGTGAGCCGGTGATAGAGCCCGGTCGTGCCCGACAGGAAGCCGATGGACTCGCGCACGCGGGTCGACTCCGCGCGCACGTCGTGACCGGCGACGCGCGCCGTGCCCGCGGTGGGCGTCAGCACCGTCGAGAGCATGCGCAGCGTCGTCGTCTTCCCCGCCCCGTTGAGACCGAGAAGACCGAAGATCTCGCCGGCACGGCACTCGAACGAGACGCCGTCCACGGCGCGGACCTCGCCCCCGTCGTGACCGGCGAAGACCTTGGTCAGTCCGGCGACCTCCACCAGCACGCGTCCGCTCACGCTTTCCCCCTCCACCGCCCGGGGATGAGTCGCCGGAGCGCACGCCCCGGATCGAGGTAGGTCTCCTCGCGCGTGGCGATGCGGGCCGCCAAGGCGAGCGCCGCCGCCGCCGTCACCGCGAGCACCACCAGCGTGACCGCGATCGGCCCCGGCGGCAGCTCGCCCTCGAGAGCGCTCTCGAACAGCGCCACCGCGTTCAGCACGGGAACGGTCGCGTGCGCGAGCGAGAAGGGCTGGTCGTCGAACGACACGAGCATCCCGGGGATCAGGATCAGCACGTACACCGGGGTCAGCATGGCCTGGCCTTCTCGGTAGTTCCTGGAGAAGGCGGCGATGACCATGAAGACGGCGGCGAGGAACGCGGCGGTGAGGAACGCCGCCGGCACGATGGCCAGCAGCGCTTGCGGCGCGAGCACGATGCGGATCTCGCCGCTGGCGTCCACCTGATCCAGCAAGAAACCCAGGAACAGCGTGAGGCTGGCCAGGTTGAGCACGAGTGCGACGACGCTGGAGAGGACAACCATCAGGAACTTGCCGAGGAGCAGCTCCCCCCGGCCGAGCGGCGCGGTGAGCAGCGTCTCCAGCGTGCCGCGCTCGCGTTCGCCGACGATGGTGTCCAGCGTGGAGTAGAACGCTCCCTGCCCGAGCATCAGCAGCAGCACGAGCGGCAGCGCGACCGCCAGGAGCCTCCGGCCGCGCTGTTCCGCGGAAGCCGTGTTCTCCTCCTCGACGCTCCACAGGTCGACCTCCGCCTCGCCGAGGCCGACGGCGCCGAGCGCCGCCAGGGTCCGTTCACGCCGCCAGGTCTCGACCGCCGCTTCCACGTCCTCGCGCGCCTTCGCCGAGCGCTCGCGGGAGCGGTCCCAGTACACCACGGCGGAGTCGCCCTCTCCGCCCTCGCCCCGCCTCCACACCAGGGCCGCGGCCAGGCCCTCGCCCTCGGTCTCCGCGGCGCTGCGGTTCCGGAACTCGTTCGCGGAGAAGAGATCGGTGCGGCGAACGACCTCGACCCCTTCCCGCGCGGCGAGCGAGTCGACCAGGCTCTCCGGCACGCCGGATCCCGTGGCGATGCGCGTCACCTCGTCCTCGGACATTCCCCGCATCACCAAGAGGACCTGGAACAGCGCGAAGCCCAGCACCGGGTACAGGAAGAGCGGCACGAGCACGACGTGCACGACGAGGTTGCGGTCGCGGAGCGTCTCGCGCAGCTCCTTGGCCAGCACGCGGAGCACCCGGGAGGTGCGCAGTCCAGTCATGCCGCGGACGCTGCCTTGTGCCGGCGCCACAGCCGGTAGGCCGGCGCCGAGGAGAGCAGCACGAGGATCCCGATGCCGCTCCGCACCGGGCTCCTCGCGATCTCGCTCGCGGTCACGCCGAGCGCGGCCAGCACGAAGACCGCGGGGACGACGGGATACCACGGAACGCGGAACGGCCGCTCCCGGTCCGGGAACTTCGCCCGCAGGCGGAACAGAGACGTGACCGTGAGCACGTTGTACAGCAGCGACACCGCCACATAGTAGCCGAGCAGCTGCTCGAACGTCCCGGTCAGCACGTAGATCGTGGTGACGGCGAAGAGCGCGGTGGCTCCCCAGCGGGGTGCTTGCGTTCCGGGGGACAGGCGCGCCGCGCTTTCGAAGAAGAGCCCGTGGCGAGCCATCGACCAGAAGTAGCGCGGACCGGCGATGCCTATCCCGAACAGCGCGCCGAACGCGGAGACGACGACGAGCAGGGCGATCAGCCGGCCCCCGGCGGGCCCGAGCACGGCTTCGGCGGCCGCGGACGCTGCCGACTCGGCGCCCATGAGCTCGTCGAGAGGCACCAAGACGAGGTAGCCGACGTTCACGGCAAGGTAGAGCGCGGAGACGGCCCCGATGGTGAGCAGCAGCCCGCGCACGATGCGGCGCCGTGGATCCCCGATCTCGCCCCCGACGACGGTGAGGTTCTCCCACCCGTCGAACGTCCAGAGCACGCCGACGAGCGCCGCGGCGAAGGCTCCGACGGGGGGCCAGCCGGCATCGCCGCCGCCGCTGAGCCGCGCCCAGTTCGCCGGGCCGACCGCCACGGCGAGGACCGCGAGGAGACCGATCGCCCCGACCTTCGCCAGCGTGAGCGTCGTCTGCACGCCCGCGGAGAAGCGCGTGCCGCGCAGGTTCAGCAGCCAGACGACCGCCGCGGCGCCGATCGCGAAGGGCTTCACGAGAGCGTCGCCGGCGCCGGCGGCCTGAGCCAGATAAGTGGCGAGGATCGTGGCGATCGCGGCGGAGGAGGCAGGGTAGCCGACCAGGAACGAGCCCCAGCCCTTGAAGAATGCCGCGAACGGACCCCAGGCGTGCAGCACGAAGAGGAAGCCGCCGCCCTGGCGCGGATACTGCGCGCCGATCTCGGCATAGGACAGCGCCCCGCACAGCGCGATGATCCCGCCGGCCAGCCAGGCGAGGAGGATCGGCCCCGGAGCGCGGAGCTCCGCGGCGACGAACCCGGGAACCGCGAAGATTCCGGTGCCGACTACGATGCCCACGGCGATGGCCCAGGCGTCCACTCCGCCGAGAACCCGGGAGAGCCCATCGCTCGTCTCCGTGGAGCCCCCGGCGCCCCCCGACCCGACCGGCGGGATCTTTTCGTTCAAAGTGCCATGCCCCCTCGCCGATTCCCATATGGGCGCGACCGTCCGGGCTCACCGGGCGGCCGCGAACGTGGACCCCGGGCCGTTTCGCTCCCGAACATTCCCCACTCCCGCAGTGCCGGCTGCGGGTGGGAGCCATTACAGCGGCGGACTACCGTTGGAACGGGCGATCCACCCGGGTCCACCTTCGCGCGGATTCCC
>JBQTGV010000014.1:0-53577 GCA_052390515.1 Candidatus Eiseniibacteriota bacterium
GCTCTGCCCTGCGGGCACGAGATCCTCCTCGGCCTCGGACGACCACTCGCCCGCGCGGGACGGAGCCTCGCTCTCGAAGGGATCCTCGGCCGGCAAATCGAAGCCGCGCTCCTCGTGCGCCGGCTCGCGCGTCTCTTCGAACGCTTGCACGAACCGCGGCTCCTGCGGCACGGGCCGCGACGGCGGCGCGGGCGGCTCGGGGCGCAAGTCGAAGCGCTCGGCGCGCGAGAGGGCCGGCTCGGGCGCCGGCGCGATGGGCATGGTCGACGGGGGCTGCTCCTCGGCTTCGGAGAGCGCGTCCAGGATGGGCTGATCGCGGATGAAGTGCTCGATCACTTCCTCGGGTTCCTGGGGCGCCGACCCGTCCTCCCGCGCAAACGCGAGATCGGAGAGCGGGATCCACTCCGGCGCGCCGACCTCGCAGACGAGCGCGCTTTCGAGGATCGCCCCTTCGGCGATCCCCTCCATGATGTGCATCATGCTCATGGGGCCGAGGACCTGTCCGTCCGGGCTCTCGACGTAGTAGAGGATGTCGTCCATCGTGGTCCGATCCGTTTCGCTTCCGGGTTGAGGGGGAGGGCGCGGCCGCGCCCACCTTTCGCTCTCGGTAGGATCGGGCGGGGTGGGTCCGGACTTGACCCCTCAGGACCCCGGCGGAGCCTCGAGTTCCTCGAGCAGAGCGGGCCGGAAGGGCGGCGTCTCGGCCTCGTGGATCTCGTCTCCGAATCCCGCCATGTCCATCAGGAAGTCGAAAACCGCTCCCGAGACCCCCTGGCCGTCGGCTGGAGGGAGGGAGTCCCCCGGGGAATCGCCGCGAAGGCGCCCGCTGATCCAGCCGTCCAGCTCCCGGAACTCCTCGAGGGTCAGCGGCTGGATCGCCATCTCCACTGTCACGAAGTAGCTTTGATCCGAGTTCAAGTCACCCCGAGGGTGGACCTCCAGGGTCCGGGGCGAGAGCCGTTCGAGCGCCGCGTCCAGCGTATCGAACGTCTCGGCGCGGTTCCGCCCTCCGTCGCCGACGAGCGTGTAGAGCTTCTCCCCGGGGTCGTAGCCCACGCGGAAGCGACGTACGCGGGAGTCGATCTGCTTGTCGAACCAGAGCTTTCGCTTGCGCCAGAGCTCGACCGTGTACCGGACCGTGATCGGCAGGCCGCTCTGGATCGAGTTCCGCGTCCGCGGGTCGAATCCGGAGTGCAGTCGGGCCACCACCGCGACCATTCCGTCGCGCAGGCCGAGGTCTTCGAGAACGAGCTGGTCGTCCGCCCGGGTGGGCGACGCCGCGGTCATCGAGAGCGCGGCCACCAGGAACGCGGTTACGACCCGGGGATTGGTCATCGGCGCCGAGGGGTAGGTGCGGTTCGCGCCGCGGACAATACACGGTTTCCGCGGATTCGCCCCCGCCTCCCCATATTTGACGTGGTCTTCACGGATCCCTCATGTTGGGCCCTGAAGCTCCGCGGGAGGAGCCGAGCATGGCGAAAGAGCGGATCCTGGTCATCGAGGACGAAGCCGACATCGGCGAGCTCATCCAGTACAACCTCGCCCGGGAGGGGTACTGGGTCAGCGTGATCGGCGACAGCGAGGAAGGTTTCGATCGCGTCCTCAGCGAATCGCCGGATCTCGTCATCCTGGACCTCATGCTCCCCGGCACGGACGGCCTGGAGCTGTGCCGGCGGTTCAAGGAGGATCCGGTCACGCGGCCGATCCCCATCATCATGGTGACGGCGAAGAGCGAAGAGGCCGACGTCATCGTCGGGCTCGGGGTCGGCGCCGACGACTACGTGCCGAAGCCGTTCAGTCCGCGCGAGCTCGTCGCGAGAGTGCGCGCCGTGCTGCGCCGCGGGAAGCTCCGGCCCGACGTCTCCGGCCGCGAACGGATCGTCCGCAACGGCCTGACCGTCGACTCGGTCCGGCACCAGGTGACCGTGGACGGGCGTGACGTGCCCTTCACCGCGACCGAGTTCCGACTGCTGCACGTACTGGCTTCGCATCCGGGTCGCGCCTTCACCCGCGAGCAGCTCCTCTCCCGCGTGATCGGCGAGGCCGCCGCGGTGACGGATCGCAACATCGACGTGCACGTTCGCACCATCCGCAAGAAGCTCGGCAAGCTCAGAACTCACATCGAGACCGTCCGCGGCGTCGGGTACCGCTTCCTCGACGAGCGGTGATAGGATCGGCGGGATGCTCGGGTCCCGCCTCTTCTGGCAGATCTATCTCGGCTACGTCGTCCTCGTCCTGGTCAGCGCCGGTCTCGTCGGCGTTCTCGCTGCGCGGGAGATCGAGAGCGAGGTCCGGGAGGAGACGCGGCTGAGCCTCGAACGCGCGCTCACGCTCGCGCTCGAGGCCGTCGGCGAGGTCCCCTCGAGCCCGGGGCGCGAGGAGCTCGCGCGGCAGCGGGAGATCCTCGTTCGCGGCTCCCGCGCGAGCGGCGCGCGCCTCTCGCTCTTCGCCCGGGATCGGACGGTGCTGGCGGACTCGGAATCAGAGCGGCCTGCTGCATCGGACGGCGAGATTCGTCCCGAGCTGGAACAGGCCGCCCAGTCCGGAGTGGGCGTGTCGGTTCGTCCGGGTACGGCGCCGGGCTCGCGGGTGATGCATCTGGCCCGCCGCACGTCCGCTCGCTCGGGGTTCGTCGTCGCGGCGCTGCCTCTCGACGCCGCCGAGGGTCGCCGCGCGGGCCTGCAGCGCGCGGTGGCCGCAGGCACGGCGCTGGCGGCGGGCATCGCTCTTCTGCTGGCCGTCCCCGTGAGCCGGCGTCTCTCCGCCCCGTTCGCGCGGATGAGCCAGACGGCGCGCTCCATCGCCGCCGGCGAGTACCAGAGGCGCCTGGCGATCGACCGGAGCGACGAGATCGGCGCGTTCGCCCACTCGTTCAACGTAATGGCGGGAACGTTGCAGGAGCGGATCGAGACGCTCACCGAGGAGCGCAACCGCGCTTCCGCCGTCCTCTCCGGAATGGTCGAGGGCGTCGTCGCCGTCGACGCGGAGGAGCGGGTGATCCACATGAACGAGCCGGCGGGGCAGATCACCGGCAGCGATCCGCGTGAAGCGCTGGGCAGGCCGTTCGCTTCCGTGACGCGCATGCGGGAGATCGTGGAGTCCCTGCGCGAGACGCTGGCCAGCGGTGTGGAGCGCACCCGCGAGACGCTGTTGCCGGCGCCGGAAGGACACCGCGTGCTGGAGATCCACTCCGCTCCGATCCGGGGCAGCGGTCCCGTCGGATCGGGAGCGATCGTCGTCCTGCACGACGTGACCGAGCTTCGCCGGCTGGAAGGGGTGCGCCGCGACTTCGTGGCGAACGTGTCGCACGAGCTCAAGACGCCGCTCACCGTGGTTCGCGGAATCGTGGAGACGCTGCTCGACGATCGGGACATGGACGAGGACACCCGGCGCCGGTTCCTCGACAAGGTGCGCCTGCAAGCGGAGCGGCTCAGCTCCATCGTCTCCGATCTCCTGACGCTGGCCCGGATCGAGCAGCAGGATCCAGCGGCCGGCCGGGAGCGAATGGACCTGCGGGATCCCGTGCGCGAGTCGGTGCGCGCGCTCGCGCCGTCGGCCGAGTCGCGGGGGGTGCTCCTGTCGGCGGCGGTCTCGGACGAGCCCGCCGTCGTGCGCGGCGACCGGAGCTCGCTGCGCCTGGCCATCGACAACCTGCTGGACAACGCCGTGAAATACACGCCTCGCGGAGGGAGCGTCGCGCTGCGTCTCTCCGTGGACGCCGGCGCCGCTTCCGTCGAGGTGCGCGACACCGGCATCGGCATCGACCCCCTGCACGGCGATCGGATCTTCGAGCGCTTCTACCGCGTGGACCGCGGGCGATCCCGGGATCTGGGCGGGACGGGTCTCGGGCTGTCCATCGTCCGCAACGCCGTGGAGGCGCACGGCGGCCGCGTCGAGTACGAGAGCGAGCCAGGCCGCGGCTCGGCGTTCCGCTTCCGCATTCCGCTCGACGAGCCGGCCACGCCCACTTGACGAGACCTTCTCCGCGTCTTCACTTTTGATCTGGTCTTGACGCTGTCTTCATGCGCGCCGGCTTTCCTGCACGGGCGCTCAACCAGGGGGACCAGACTTGCAGACGATCAAGCGAAACGCGGCGGCGGCGCTGGCGCTCGGTTTCATGCTGGCCGTTCCCGCGCAGGCGGATGACCTCGACTTCGAGGCCTCGTGGAGTCACGGCCTCGGTCTCGCGACCGAGGACGGCTCGACGAAGATCAAGATCGGATTGCAGATCCAGAACGACTGGATCTTCCACCGCGCGGACGACGAGGTCGTCGCCGCCACCGGCGTCGATCCGCAGGACGGCACTGAGTTCCGCCGCCTGCGGCTGGTCACGTCGGGCACCATCCAGCACACCGGCGTCTTCAAGCTGCAGCTCGACTTCGCCGGCGGGAAGCCGCAGGTCAAGGACGCCTACGCCGGAATCCAGAAGATCCCGGGCGTGGGGTCAATCCTGGTCGGGGACCAGTACGAACCGTTCGGCCTGGAGACCCAGACGAGCAGTCGCTACATCACGTTCCTGGAGCGGAGCCTCGCGAACGGGCTCGCACCGGAGCGGAACAGCGGCATCCTCGCCACGAACTGGTCGGACCGCGCGACGTGGGCGCTCGGCATCTTCCGCGAGACCGACGGCTTCGGGACGAGCACGGGCGACGGCGAGTACGCCGGCACCGGCCGCGTGGCGGTGCGGCTGCAGAACGCGGACGAAGGACGCAAGCTCGTGCACGTCGGGGTCGCCGGCAGCCTTCGCCACCCGCCCGGGGACACCGTGCAGTACTCGCAGACGCCGGAGAACCACCTCGCCCCGAAGTACGTGAGCACCGGCACGCTCGCCGCGGACCGGGTGCGGCTCGTCGGCCTAGAGGCCGCGACGGTCCAGGGTCCGGTCTCGGTTCAGGGCGAATTCATGCAGTCGCGAGTCTCCTCGGCGGACAACACGGATCCTTCCTTCCGCTCGTTCTACGTCGTCGGTTCGGTCTTCCTGACCGGCGAGCATCGCCCCTTCAAGCCGCAGACCGCCACCTTCGACCGCGTGAAGCCCAGGCGCCCGTACGATGGGAAGGGCGGGGCGGGGGCGTGGGAGGTCGCGGCGCGGTTCTCGCGGATGGACCTCGAGGACGAGGCGATCGCGGGTGGGGAGCTGGACGACGTCACCGCGGCGCTCAACTGGTACCCGAACGCGAACCTGCGCTGGATGCTCGACTACGTGCGGGCGGACCTGTCCGACGTCGGGGTGTCGCACGCCCTGCTGACCCGTTTCCAGGCGGACTTCTGAGCGCGGGCGCCCTTTTCACGCGTTCTTCACGGCGCCTTCACTCGTGGCGCGTACTGATGTCCGGAGCCACGCGATGACCAAGGAGATGACCATGCGAAGAACCCACCGGGTCCTCGGGACCCTCACGATCGCCGCAGCGCTCGGCGCGGCAGCAGGAGCCGCGTGCGCGGGCGGGAAGCTCAGCGGTTCGATCCACGTCGACGGCTCCAGCACGGTGTTCCCGATCACCGAGGCCGTGGCCGAGGAGTTCCGCGGCGTTCAGCCCAACGTGCGCGTGTCGGTCGGCTTCTCCGGAACGGGCGGCGGCTTCAAGAAGTTCGCCGTCGGCGAGACCGATATCAACGATGCGTCCCGCCCGATCAAGGCCGAGGAGATGGCCAAGGCGGCCGAGCACGGCATCGGGTTCATCGAGCTCCCCGTCGCGTACGACGGTCTCTCGGTCGTCGTGAATCCGAAGAACGACTTCGTGGATCACCTCACCGTCGAGGAGCTCCACCGCATCTGGATGGCGGAGAGCCAGGTGAAGACCTGGAAGGACGTGCGTCCGGAGTGGCCGGCGGAGAAGATCTCCCTGTACGGAGCCGGCACCGACTCGGGCACGTTCGACTACTTCACCGAGGTGATCAACGGCAAGGCGCAGTCTTGCCGGTCCGACTTCACCGCCAGCGAGGACGACAACGTGCTGGTGCAGGGGATCGCGGGCGACCGGTGGTCGCTCGGGTTCTTCGGCTACGCCTACTACGCGGAGAACCGCGACAAGGTGAGGGCCGTGCCGGTCGACGGCGGTGCCGGCCCGGTGAGCCCGACCAGCGAGACGATCAACAACGGCACGTACGCCCCGCTCTCGCGGCCGATCTTCATCTACGTCACGACGACCGCGGCGGCACGTCCCGAAGTCAGCTCGTTCGTGAGCTTCTATCTCGAGAGCGCCCCGCAGCTGGTCTCCGAGGTCGGCTACGTTCCGCTTCCGGACGCCGTGTACGAGCTGGCCGCCAAGCGTTTCGAGGCGCGCGTGCCCGGGACCGTCTACGGGGAAGGCGCCCGCGGCAAGACCCTTGCCGAGCTCTTCGCCCTGGGCGCCGAGCGAACGTGACCGGAGCGGGCGTCCGCACCGAGCCCCTGCCGGGACTGGCCCGGCGGGGGCTCGACGTTCGTGAGAGCCTGGTCCGGGCTGCGCTGCTCCTGTGCGCCGGAGTCTCGGTACTCACCACCGGCGGGATCATCGCCGTCCTGGCCGTCGAGGCGCTGCCCTTCTTCGGCGACGTGCCGATCCTCGAGTTCTTCGCCGGGACGAAGTGGGCGCCGCTGCTCGAACCACGCTCCTTCGGGGTGCTGCCGCTCTTCGCCGGCACGATGATGATCGTGGTGGGCGCCGGCCTCGTCGCCATCCCGACGGGCCTCGCCACCGCGATCTACCTCTCGGAGTACTCCTCCCCGCAGTTCCGCGGCATCGTCAAGCCGGTGCTGGAGATCCTCGCCGGGATCCCCACGGTCGTGTACGGCTACTTCGCCTTGACTTCCGTGACGCCGCTCCTGCAGGCCGTCATTCCCTCCACCGAGGTCTTCAACGCCGCCAGCGCGGCCATCGTGGTGGGCATCATGATCCTGCCGATGGTCGCATCCCTGTGCGAGGACGCGCTCTCCGCGGTGCCGGAGGCGCTGCGTCGGGGTGGGTTCGCCCTCGGGGCGACCCGCGCGGAGGTGACCGTGCACGTCGTCGTACCCTCGGCGCTCTCCGGGATCATGGCGTCGTTCGTGCTGGCTCTCTCGCGGGCCATTGGGGAGACGATGGCGGTGACGCTGGCCGCGGGCGCCACGCCGAAACTGACGCTGAATCCCTTCGAGAGCATCCAGACCATGGGCGCGTACATCGTGCAGATCAGTCTGGGTGACACGCCGCAGGGCACCATCGAGCACCGCACCATCTACGCCGTGGGCGCTCTCCTCTTCCTGATCACCCTGGCCATGAACATCCTCGCGCGCCGCATCGTCGAGCGCTTCCGGCTGGCCGCGGAATGAGCCTGCTCACCGGGTCGTCGCTGCACCTGTCCCGTCGCCGCGCGCGCGCCGCGACGTTTCGCCTGTTCTGCGGGGCGATGACCGGCCTCGGAGTCGTTCTCCTGGTCGTTCTCCTGGCGAGAATCGCCGGCGAAGGCCTGGGCAGCCTCGACTGGCAGTTCCTGTCGTCCTTCCCGTCGCGCTTCCCGGAGAAGGCGGGTATCCTGTCCGCGCTCGTCGGGACGCTCTGGCTGGTCTCCCTGACAGCGTTGATCTCGGTGCCGGTGGGCGTCGGGGCGGCCCTGTACCTGGAGGAGTTCGCCGGGAGGAGCCGGTTCGCCCGAATCCTGGAGGTGAACCTGTCGAACCTCGCCGGGGTACCCTCCATCATCTACGGGATGCTGGGGCTGACGCTGTTCGTGCGCGCCCTGGCGCTCGAGCGGAGCATCCTCTCCGGAGCGCTCACCATGAGCCTGCTGGTTCTGCCGGTGATCGTCGTCTCGTCCCGCGAGGCGATCCGTGTCGTGCCGATGTCGTTCCGGCACGCTGCCTACGCGCTCGGCGCCACCCAGTGGAAGACCGTGCGGGATCACGTGGTGCCGGCGGCGTTGCCCGGGATCCTGACCGGGGTGATCCTGGCGCTCTCCCGGGCCATCGGCGAGACCGCTCCGCTCGTCCTGATCGGCGCGTTCGCGTACGTGGCGTTCGTGCCCGAAGGCCCGATGGACGACTTCACCGTGCTCCCCATCCAGATCTTCACCTGGGCGTCCCGGCCGCAGGAGGAGTTCCACCAGCTCGCCGCCGCAGCGATCATCGTGCTGCTCGCCGTGCTCCTGCTCATGAACGCCACCGCCGTATGGATCCGCCATCGGGCGAGGAAGAACCGACCGTGGTAGCGACCGCTGCCGAGGACCGGCCGAACCGTTTCGCCGAGGCCGTCTCCGCGCGCCTGCGGCCCGTGCTGGAGGCGGAGTCCGTCGTGATCCGCTACGGCGAGAAGCCCGCGATCAACGGAGTCTCCCTGGCGATCCCGGAGAACCGCATCACCGCGGTCATCGGGCCGTCGGGATGCGGCAAGAGCACGCTGATCCGCGCGTTCAACCGCATGAACGAGTTCATCGCCGACGTCGGGATGGAGGGGCGGATCCTCTACCGCGGAGAGGACCTCTACGCGAAGGAGGTCGACGTGGCGGAGGTGCGCCGGCGCATCGGCATGGTCTTCCAGAAGCCGAACCCGTTCCCTCGCTCCATCTTCCAGAACGTGGCCTGGGGTCCGTCCATCAACGGCTTGGTGCAGAAGTCGGAGGTACCGGCCCTGGTGGAGCGCTCCCTCCGCCAGGCCGGCCTGTGGGAGGAGGTCCGCGACCGCCTGAGCGACAACGGCTTCTCCCTCTCCGGCGGACAGCAGCAGCGGCTGTGCATCGCGCGGGCCCTGGCGCTGGAGCCGGACGTCATCCTGCTCGACGAGCCCTGCTCCGCGCTCGATCCGGTCTCGACGGCGCGGATCGAGGACCTGCTGTTCGAGCTCAAGCAGAAGTACACGATCGTCATCGTGACCCATAACATGCAGCAGGCGGCGCGCGTCTCCGACTACACCGCGTTCCTGGAGGCCGGCGTGCTCGTGGAGTTCGGGGAGACCGACGAGGTGTTCACGCGTCCGAAGAAGAAGCGCACCGAGGAGTATGTCACCGGCAGGTTCGGGTAAGGGGGAACGATGTCGAAGCACCTGCAACGCGACCTGGACTACCTGAAGCGCGACATCCTGGAGATGGGGCGCCTGGCCGAGGAGGCGATGGCCGCCGCCGTCGACGCGGTGTTCGACCGCCGCGTCGCCACGGCCGAGCGGGTCATCCAGGGCGACGAGATCCTGGACACCAAGGAAGTGGAGGTGGAGGCCGAGTGCCTCAAGATCCTCGCGCTCCACCAGCCGGTCGCGGCCGACCTGCGCTTCCTGGTGGCGGTTCTCAAGGTGAACAACGACCTCGAACGCGTCGGCGACCTGGCCAAGAACATCGCCGAGCGCGCGCTCGACCTGGCCCGCGCCGGCTGGACGCAGGCTCCGTCGAAGGAACTGCGCCGGATGATGCAGCGCGTGCAGTCCATGCTGACCCGCAGTCTGGACGCACTCGTGCGGCTCGACCCGCAGCTCGCGCGGTCGGTCTGCCGCGACGACGACGAGGTGGACCTGCTCCTCAAGGAGATCTTCGACGCGGTCTCGAAGGCCATCATACAGGATCCGCAGAACGTCCGATTGTTCATCGCGACGCTCTCGGTGGCCCGCTACCTTGAGCGGATCGCCGACCAGACCACGAACATCGCGGAGGACGTGGTCTTCCTGGTCGAGGGCGAAGTCATCCGGCACGGCGGCGGCGGGCAGGACAACATCGTTCCCCTGCCTCGGGATCGCTCGGCCTGATCTCGACGGCCCGCTCCGGGCCGCGTATCGTCCCGCGCGTCGTGCGAGGTCTCCCCGTTCTCCTTCTGCTCGCCCCGAGCGTGGCCTTCGGGGCGAAGGCCGCCCCGGCCGCGCCGTACTCCACCCTGCGCGTCACCATCGCGGGGCTGCTCGTCTCCGCGCACGACGAGTCCGAGGCGTGGTTCGATCCGGGGCGCGGCCTGGAGCTCGCCGTGGCCACTCCCTTCCACGCCGGTTCGCTCGAGGCCGGAGTGAGCCACCACCCGACCGAGGCGCGAAGCCGGCCGCTCCCGGACTACGGCACCTGGTTCGTCTTCTTCGGATGGGGCGGCGAGCTCCAGCTCGGCCCGCGCGTGCGTGCGCAGGTCGGCATTCGCCCGGGCATCGCGTTCTTCCGCTTCCGCCGGTCGGTCGCCTTTCCCGGCTCCGGCAAGTCCGAGAGCGAGTTCGCGCTGGGAGCTGGCGCGGCGCTCTCCGTCGACGTCGGCGCGGGCTGGTCGGTGGGAGTCGCCGCGCGCGAGCGCCGCATCCTCACGCACGAGCGGCTCCAGCAGCACGTTCTCGCCGCCGAGCTCTCCCGCACGTTCGGGACGCCCGCGTGGCTGCGCGCGGTGCTGGAGTGAGGGCGGGGCGATCAGGCGCGGCGGCCCTCGTGACCGGGGTCGTGGCGGCGGTCGCGGCGCCGGCGGACTCCGCGGCGGCTCCGTCGGCCGCCTCGGAAGAGCCCCCGCTGCTCGAGGGACAGCTCCTCGACGGCGACACGCTGCTCCGCGCCGGGCTCGTGCGGCTCTCCGACGTGTTCCTGCTCGCCGAGGGGTGGTCGGTCTCGACGATCGAGAACTGGTCGTGGCGCGCGACGCCGCCGGGCCTCGGGACCCTGGACCGCCCCGCGTGGGAACTGATCGTCGACGCGCGCCCGCTGAGCGGCAGCGACCCGTTCGGCAACGGCGGGCTCCACCGGGTCCCGCTCTCGCTGGAACGCATCGAGTCCGTCGAGCTCGTGGACCTGCCGCAGCTCCGCCACGGGCGCTTCCTCGACGGCGGCGGAGTCGTCGTGCGAACCCGCCGCCCCGCCCGCGGCGCCGGTCTGCGGGCCCGCTACGCGACCGGAAGCGAGACCGGCGATCCCGGTCCTTTCGAGTTCACGCCGCTGGGCACGCCCAACGCGGAGCGGCTGGGCCACGAGGCGAATCTCTCGGCGGCGGCGGCGGGGGAGGCGGCCTGGGCCGAAGCCGGGCTCGTCGTGCAGCGTCACTTCGCCGGGGACGCGCTGCTCGCCGGGCGGTACGCGGGGCTCTCCACCGACGACCCCCGCGTGTTCGACGCGGTGGCGCCGTCGCTGCACGCCGGCTTCCGCGGAGAGCGCCTCTCGTGGGAGATCGCCGCCGGGCACTCCCGGATCTTCGAGACGGCGTTCGTCGAGGGGATCGGCTCGGAGCTGCCGGTCGATTCGCGCTTCACCGACGTCTGCGTCCGCTCGACGCTCGCGCTGGCCGGTGAGCGGGAGATCGGGGTCGAGCTCGCGTCCACGCGGGACGATCCGCACGGCCGCGCCAACTCCTTCGGCCTCGATCCCGGCGAGGGCCGACGCATCGACCGCGCCGAGCTCGCCGGACGCTCCGGGAACCTGGAGTTCGGCGCGGGCACCGAGCAGCGGCGGATCGTCGAGGAGACGACCACGGCGCTGCGGCTGTGGGGCGGTTGGGGGCGAAGCGCCGCGCTGCTGCTCGAACGGGACCGGCGCGACTTCGCGGCGAGCGCGAGCGTCGCCGGATCACTCGCCACGCCGGCCGCCGGGCGGCTGGAGCTCTCCCTCTCGCGCTCCGAGCGGCGGCGAGCCGAAGAGGCGGGTCCGTGGTTCCGGATCGAGCGCGGGTCCGAGCTGCTGGACGATGCGGGGGTCGCGGTCACCTTCGACGGCTCGATCGAGCCGGTGCGGACGACCTCGGCGGACCTGCGTTGGCGCGGCGGCGTGCGCGCTCTGTCGGTGTCCGCCTCCGGCTTCGCGCGACGGCAGCAGGGGATTACCATCGCCGCGCAGCACTTCGGCCCCGACCCCGCGGGCGGCACGGTCCGGACGCCGATCACGGTGCTGGGCGGTCGCGGCGGCTGGGTCGGGGGAGGGGCGATCGCGGTGGAGCGCCGTCTCGGTCCCGCCGCGACCGCCCGGGCTTCCTGGCACTGGCAGGAGACGCTCTCCGGCGATGGCGCGTTCCGCGAGCTGCGCCGGGCGGAGCCGCGGCACCAGGCGCGCGCTCTCGTCGACTGGACGCCGTCCGTCCCGTTCACGCTCCGCGCGATGCTGCGCTGGACCGCGGCGACGACCTGGACCGAGTACACCGGAATGGCGCGCCTGTCGGGAGGCCAGTACACGGAGCGGATCGGCGAGCGCTGGGAGCTGGACCTCTCGCTGCGCAAGAGCCTGCTCGGCCGCCGGGCGAACGCCGGCGCCACGTTCCGCAACGTCCTGGACGACGAGGTCCGGCTCCATCCCATCGGAGCGGGATGGCGCATGTCGTTCCTCGTCCACCTGGACGTGCGCGGCGGGCCTTAGAACATTCGCTGGATGCGCGCGGAGACGATGAACCCTTCGGGGTCGTCGCGGCCGTCGACTTTCTTGGCGAGGTTCACGCGGAACGACGAATCGGAGTCCTGGATGCCCACGCCCGCGTCGGTCTTGAGGTCGAGGTCGGTGGCGGACTCGATCCAGGCGTCGCCGACGTCCACGAACGCGACGGCCTGCAGCTCCGGGAAGATCTCGACGCGCATCTCCGCGTTGGCCAGGAGCAACCGGTCCCCGGTGACGGACTTGAACTGCGTCCCGCGAAGAGTCCCGGTGCCTCCGAGGTAGAAGCGCTCCTGCACGGGAACGGCGGCGAATCCTTCGACCTGGTCGGTCCCGGCTCCTCGCTTGGCTCCGTCGATGCGCCCGCCCATCACGCGGAAGTCGAAGTAGTGCCCGCGGGACAGCTTGAGGTAGCGGCGAAGCTCGAGGGTGCCGCGTCGGAACTCGAAGTCTCCGCCGAACTCACCTCCGGCCAGCTCGTACGAGCCCAGCGCGCGGAGGCCGCGCGTCGGATTGCGCTTGGAGTTGCGCGTGTCCAGGTCGGTTTCCGCGGTGAAGATGCGCAGCTCGCCGTCGTCGACGGCGGGGTTCACTCTCATTCGCTTCTCGCCGCCGAAGAGCCCCCAGTCCGTGGTCTTGGAGAGCGAGCGATGGTCTTCGCCCCGCCAGCGCGCGGTCAGCTCGAGCGACCGGCCGAGGTACGCTGTGGCGTGCAGGGCCGTCCCTTCGGCCTCGTGGTAATCCCGCCAGTCCTCGCGGAAGAAGAACGTCGCGAGCGAGTTCTCGGTCTCGCCCATGCGGTCCCGGTCCGGCGTGTCGGTCACGCGGAAGACACGCACGCCGACGTCCAGCAGCCGCGAGTCGATCAGCGGCTGCACGACCGCGACGTCGTAGAGCCAGCGGTCACGGCCGAAGGACCGCGCGCCGCGGAACGTCAGCTCCGGATGGAGGCGCGCGCGGTTGTCGTACTTCAGCCAGGTGGCGAGCCGCGCCTGGTCGACCCGGTCGTAGCTTCCGGTCGCGCCGAAGGTCGCTTCGCGGAAGCGCGCCGGACGGGGATCGATGACCTCGCCGTTCTCGATGCGCAGCAGCGAGGCGGCGTCGGCGTGCGCCTGTTCCGCGGCGTCGACGATGGGATTGTCGGGATCCCGCCGCCACTCCCCGTCGACGACGTAGAAGTAGGGCCAGGGCCCCTCGCCGAGATCCACGACGACACGCCACACCCCGTCGCGCGTGCGGCAGAGCGGAGTCGCCCCCTCGTCCCACTCGTTGAATCGACCGACGAGGCTGACATGACGCGCCTCCGCGTCCTGGTACCGGAAGAGCACGCCGTCCTCCACCGTGGCAGGGGCGAGCGGCCCGCCGCGCGGCAGGCGAGAGGAGCCCGGCATCGGGGCGAGGCTCGCGGACGCCGGGACGGCCAGCGCGGCGCCGAGAAGCAGGGCGGCGACGACGGACGGCGTGCGCATCGGACGGTCTCCGCGGGGAAGGGCGGCAGGGGCGTGCCGGTGCCCTCGAATCCAGCAAGGCGCGGGCCAGGCGGGCGGGGCGCCTTCCGCCGGCCCTCCACGCTTTCCGAGTGTCGCCCGGCCCCGTCCCGCGGTCACCCCGACACGCTCCCGTCCGGTTCCGGGCCCTCGTCCTCGGTCTCCGTCCGCGCCAACCCCAGGCGCCGCATCTTGCGGTGCAGGTTCGCCCGGTCCATGCCCAGGGACTTCGCCGCTTCGCTGATGGTCCCCCCGGCCCGCTCGAGCGCCCGCTCGATGGCCCGCCTCTCGGTCCGCTCCAGCAAGTCGCGCAGCGGCAGCCCGTCTTCGGCCTGGCCCCCCGGAACCGCCGGATCGGGAGGGCGCGCCTCGCGCAGGATCCGCAGCACCTCCTCCGCCCCGACCGAGTCGGAATCCGCCATGATCCCGAGCCGCTCGACCACGTTGCGCAGCTCGCGCACGTTGCCCGGCCACGACGACTCGCGGAGCGCCGCCAGCGCCGCGGCGGCGAACGTCGGGGCCGGACGCCCGGACTCCTCCGCGAAGCGCGCGCGGAAGGTCTCGACCAGCTCGGGCACGTCCTCCAGCCGCTCGCGCAGCGCGGGGACGCGCAGCGGCACGACGTTCAGGCGGTAGAAGAGGTCCTCGCGGAAGCGCCCCTCGGCGATGGCTCTCGGGAGATCCTGGTTCGTCGCGGCGAGGAAGCGCACGTCGACCGGAACGGGCTTCGCCCCGCCGACGCGCTCCACCTCCTTCTCTTCCAGCACGCGAAGGAGCTTCGCCTGCGCCTCCTCGGCCATGTCGCCGATCTCGTCCAGCAGGAGCGTGCCCTGATCCGCGGACTCGATCTTCCCGATCTTGCGGCTCATCGCTCCGGTGAACGAGCCCTTCTCGTGTCCGAAGAGCTCGGACTCGATCAGGTCCTTGGGAATCGCGGCGCAGTTCACCTTCACGAACGGACCGCCCGCGCGAGGGCTGCCGGCGTGCAGCGCCCGCGCCACGAGCTCCTTGCCGGTTCCGTTCTCCCCGGTGATCAGCACGCGGGCGGAGGAGCCCGCGGCCCGCTCCACCGCGGCGCGCAGCTCCCTCATCGCGTGGCTCGATCCGATCAGCTCCCCGCCGGCCGCGCTGGAGAGCTCTCGCGTGCGCCGCCGCAGCGTCCCCGTCTCCAGCGCGTTGCGCACCGTGACGAGGAGGCGCTCGGGATCGAGCGGCTTCTCCAAGTAGTCGAACGCGCCCAGCTTCGTGGCGCGGACCGCGGTCTCGATGCTCGCCTGACCGGACATGAGGATGACGGGCAGCTCCCCATCGCTCTCGCGGATCTTCGCCAGCGCGTCGAGCCCGGTCATTCCCGGCAACATCACGTCGAGCAGCACGAGATCCGGCCGCTCCCGGAGCGCGAGATCGAGGCCGGCCTCCGCCGACTCCGCGGCGAGCGCGCCGTAGCCCTCGTCGGTCAGAAGACCGGAGAGCTCCGCACGGATGTTCTTCTCGTCGTCGATGATCAGGACGTGGCGCACGGGCTGCCTCCGAGCGGGGCAGCATACGACAGCGGGGCGAAGCCGGGGACGTCCGTCAGCGGAAGGCGAGGATCAGGCTGCCCGCGGCGACGACCGCGGCCGCGGTCGCGCGGCGCCGGCCGAACGGCTCCCCGAGATGACGCGCCCCGATCCAGGCCGCCAGCACGACGCTCGTCTCGCGCAGGGCGGCGATCGGCGCGACGGCGCCGGCCGACCAAGCCCAGATCACGAGCCCGTAAGCCAGCGCGGCCAGCCCTCCGGCGAGCACGGAGACGGCGCCCTCGCGGCGAAGGAAGGGCTGGATGTCGCCGCGCCTTCGCAGCAGGACCCAGCCCAGCAGGGGCAGCCCCTCCACCAGGTTCATCCATACGATGTACGTGAACGGCGTCGGCGCGCTCCGCACCCCGCGCCCGTCGACGATCGTGTACGCCGCGATGAACACTCCGGTGCCGAGCGCGAGCCAGGTCCCCCGCGCCTGGGTTCGGCCGCCACCCAGGAACGCGAGGCTCGCGACGCCGGCGCAGATCGTGGCGATGCCCAGGATCTCCCGCGGCGCGAGCACCTCGCCGAGCAGCGCCGGCGAGAGCACGGCGACGAGCGCCGGACCGAACCCCCTCGCGATCGGATAGACCCGGGAAAGGTCGCCGAAGCGGTACGCGCCGATCAGCATCAGGAAGTACCCGAGGTGCACGACCATGCTCAGGCCGAGGAACATCCACGTGCGCGGCGAGGGGAAGGGTACGAAAGGGACGGCGAAGAGGCAGGCCACGGCTCCGGCGGTCGTCATGACCACGATGGAGAGCAGGCGCCCGCGGCTCCCTTTGAGCACGCCGTTCCAGACGGCGTGGAGCGCCGCGGCGGTGAGCACCACGGCGCTCGTGAGCTCGAAGGTCAATGGACCGCAGCCGGCCGGTGGTGGCGCCGCGTCACGCGCTCTCCGGCAGGTCGAGGGGGATCTCCAGCACGAACCGGGAGCCCGGCTTGCGGTCGATCCAGCGCAGCGTGCCCTGGTGGTCGCTGGCGATGCGGTGGACCATGGCGAGACCGAGGCCGGATCCGCCGGGACGCCCGCTCGCGCCGGGCCGGAAGAGCCGGGCGCGCAACGTCTCCGGGATTCCCGGGCCCGGATCCTCCACTTCGAGGAACGCTCGGCTCGACTCCTGCGCGACGCGAAGCCGGATGGTGCCGGAGAGGCCGGCCCCGGCCATCGCCTCGGCGGCGTTCTTGACCAGGTTCGTCGCCGCGCGCCGCAGCTGGTCCCGGTCCGCTACGAGGGGCAGCGACTCCGGTCCCTCGTAGGCCACCTCGACTCCGGGTGCGGGCTCGCGGAAGAGCTCGCGCACGCTGCGCGCCACCTGGGCGAGATCGGTACGCACGAACTTCGCCTCCGGCATCTTGGCGAACTCGGAGAAGGACTCCGAGATGCGCGAGAGATTCTCCACTTCCTCGCCGATGGACCGGAGGCTCTCCGCGGCCTCCGCGTCGCCGGGCAGCCGCGAGCGCAGGCGGTGCACGGCGAGCCGCACCGGCGTGAGCGGGTTGCGGATCTCGTGCGCGATGCCCTGGGCCACGTCGCGCCAGGCAGCGATGCGCTCCACGCGCAGCAGCTCCTCCCGGGAACGCTCGAGCCCGGCGGTCATGCGATTGAAGGCGGTGACCAGGTCCCCGATCTCCCCGTCGGCGCGGATCTCCGCCCGGTGGGACAGGTCCCCGCCCGCCACCCGATCGGCCGAACGCGCGAGCTCGGTCACCGGGCGGCTGATGCGGCGGGCCGTGACGCGCGCCACCCACGTGGCGGATCCGGCCGCGAGCAGGAAGATCGCCGCGGAAGTGAGCCACACCAGGCGCTTCTGGATCTCCTCGACCGGACCGAGCTGCAGGTAGCGGCCGTAGTCGCGGCCCACCGAGCCCATGGCCAGCGCGAGCTCCTCGGAGAGCACCACGCCGACCGCCCGGCCCGGCCCGCCGTCATCGCCGGCGTGGAAGAAGCGCAGCGATCGCCCGCGCAGGGTCGGCGGCGAGCCTTCGCCCGAGAGCGCCGCCCAGTCCTCCTCGGCGGGCAAGTCGTCGGCACGGACGTCGCCCCAGGCGATCACCCGGGGATCCTGTTCCCACACCGCGAAGCTCAGCTCGGACTCCTCGATGAGCCGGCGCACGACCGCCTCGGAGCTCTCCGGGAAGCGCGCCGGCAGCGCCTCGAGCAAGGGATCCGCGTTCACGCGCCAGCGGTCCACGAGCTCGCGGTAGAGCCGCGGGGCGTGGGTGACGGACGCTTGCACGCCCGGATTCTGCAGACGCTCGACGGCGGTGGAGATGCGCTGCGAAGCGATGAACGAGACCAGCAGCGCGGGCACGGAGGCGAGCAGCAGGAAGCTCACCAGCAGCCGAGCCTCCAGCGTGCGGAACCGGGGAATGGCCGTCCCTCCTCAGATGCCGCGCAGGTACAGGATCATCACCACGTTCAGGAGGACGTGGGCCAGCGCCAGGCCGAGCACGTTGCGGGTGCGCAGCGCGATGGCGTCGCCGAGCACGCCGAGAGCCAGGAACAGACCGTACGCCGCCGGCGCGCCCAGGCAAGCCGACAGGGCGCGGATCTCGTACCCGTGGCCCAGGATCCAGAACACGTTCTGCATGAGCACCGCGAAGGACCGGGGCGCGCAGTCGGCGAGCCACAGCAGCACGAAGCCGCGCGTGGCCAGGTCGGTCGTCGCGGCGAGCACGCACATGGAGGTGGCCAGGACGGCGACCTTCTCGGCGCGGACGATGCGGATGGGGTGGTCGGCCACGGCCGGATCCGCCCAGCAGTGCAGGAAGGCGACGAGCGCGAGCGCGTAGAGCGCGCAGGACAGCAGGAAGCTCAGCGCGAAGCCCTGCCGGCCCAGCCCGAGCTTCGCCGGGGGCCGTCCCTGGAACCGGGCGGCCCACGCGTACGGCAGCGCGACTACCAGGACGCCCTGCAGGGACGAGTTCGCGAGATGGCGCGTGACGAAGTCGAGCGCCTGGGTGACCTCGAGGCGCGCGATGAGGAGCCAGGTCAGGACAACGCCGCCGCAGAAGACGGCGAGACCCGCGGCAGCGCGCGCGAGATCCGTTCTGCCGGCACGAGTCGATCGGGACACGGGCGGCAGGGTATCACGCCCCACCGGACCCGGCCCGTGGTCACGTTCTCGCCGGTCTGATACCTTTGCCGCATGAGGCAGGAAGCCGTGCTCGTGACCGGCGCGAACGGGGAGATCGGCCACGGGCTGGTCAGCCGGCTCGCCGCGCTCGGCCGCGACCGCGTCGTCGCGCTGGACATCTCCGCGGTGGACATCGAGCTCGCGTCGCGCTGCCACGAGGCCATCGAAGGATCCATCCTCGACGAGGAGCTGCTCTCGCGGCTCGTCTCCCGCTACGAGTTCCGGACGATCTACCATCTCGCCGCGCTGCTCTCCACGCGCGCGGAGTTCACGCCGCGGGCGGCTCACGACGTGAACGTCCAGGGCACGCTGAACCTGCTGTCCCTCGCCGCGGAGCAGACCGACTGGTCGGGCCGGCGCGTCAAGTTCATGTTCCCCAGCTCGATCGCCGTGTACGGGATTCCGCTCGGCCAGAAGGACGGGCTCGGCCGCGTGCAGGAGAAGACCTGGAATCTGCCGGCCACGATGTACGGCTGCAACAAGGCCTACTGCGAGCATCTCGGGCGATACTTCGCGGAGCACTACAAGCAGCTCGGCGCGCGCCACGAGCCCTCCGGCCTGGACTTCCGCAGCCTGCGCTTCCCCGGACTCATCAGTGCGGACACCTTGCCCACCGGCGGCACGTCCGACTACCTGCCGGAGATGCTGCACGCGGCCGCCCGCGGCGAGGAGTACTCGTGCTTCGTGCGGCCGGACACGCGCCTCCCGTTCATGGCCATGCCCGACGCCATCCACGCGCTGTTCCTGCTCGCCGAAGCGGACGAGGCGAACCTCTCCTGGCGCGTCTACAACGTGACGAGCTTCAACCCGTCGGCCGCGGAGTTCCGGGAACTGCTGCTGCGCCGCTTCCCGGAGGCGCGCATCGGTTTCCGCGTGGACGACAAGCGGCAGGGCATCGTGGACCGCTGGCCCTCGGACGTGAACGACGACGCGGCCCGCGCCGACTGGGGATGGCGTCCGGAGTACGACCTTGAGCGAGCGCTCGACGAGTACCTCGTGCCGGGCGTTCGCCGACGGACGGAGCCCGGGAGAGTCCGGTGACGCCGCGCCCCCGAGAGGTCCCGGAGGCCGCGCGCTTCTTTCTCGCGCTGTCGGATGCCACGCGGCTCGCCCTGCTCGAGGAGCTGCGCGTCGGCGAGCGCACCGTCGGCGAGCTGGTCGAGCGGCTTCGCTGCCCGCAGCCCAAGGTGTCGCGGCATCTCAAGGTGCTGAAGGACGCGGGCCTGGTGCGCGACCGTCGTGACGGACGCAAGGTCCACTACGAGCTGTCGACGCGGTCGTCCTGGCCGGACGCGGCGAAGGGCTGGATCGAGCTGCTCGACGCCGGGCTTCCGGTGGAGGCGTTGCTGGCGCGCGAAGCGCGCCCGCCGCGGGAGCCGCGGGCCGTCGCGCGGGCGGCGCCGGTCCCCCAGCCCGAGCTCGAGGACTGGCTGCTCTAGTGTTCCGTATCGAAGGAAACGTCCAGGATGATCTCGCCTAACCCGGAACACTGACCGCCATGTCCAAGGCCCGCATCCTGATCGTCGACGACGACGCCGCCATCCGCGAGTCGCTGACCCGTGTGCTCAAGTACGAGGACTACGACGTCCGCGCCGCCGTGGACGGCTACCGCGCGCTGGAGGCGCTGGCCGAGCGCCGCCACGACCTCGCCCTGCTGGACATCAAGATGCCCGGCATGGACGGCCTCGAGCTGCTGCAGCGCATCAAGCGCGCGCACCCCGACCTCGTGTGCATCATGGTCTCCGGGCACGGCACGGTGCAGACCGCGGTGGAGGCGACGAAGCTCGGCGCATTCGACTTCCTGGAGAAGCCGCCTGACCGGGACCGCCTGCTGCTCACCATCCGCAACGGACTGCAGCAGGCGGTGCTGGCCTCGGAGACGGAGGCGGCGAAGCGGCGCCTGGGGCGCAGCCAGGAGATCGTCGGAGAATCCGCCTCGATCCGCGCCGTGCTGCAGCAGATCGAGAAGGTCGCGCCGACGAACGCGACCGTGCTCATCACCGGGGAGAACGGCACCGGCAAGGAGCTCGTGGCCCACGCCATCCACCGCAAGAGCCCGCGGCGGGACGCGCGCTTCGTTCAGATCAACTGCGCGGCCATTCCGGAGGACCTGATCGAGTCCGAGCTGTTCGGGCACGAGAAGGGCGCGTTCACCGGTGCGGTCTCCCGCCGGGAGGGGAAGTTCGAGCTGGCCGACGGCGGCAGCATCCTGCTCGACGAGATCGGGGACATGAGCCCCACGGTGCAGGCCAAGGTGCTCCGCGTACTGGAGGAAGGCGTGTTCGAGCGGGTGGGTGGCTCCGAGCCCCTGGCCGGCGACGTGCGCATCCTCGCCGCGACGAACAAGGACCTGCAGCGCGCCGTGGGCCGCGGCGAGTTCCGCGAGGACCTCTTCTTCCGCCTGAACGTCGTGCCGATCCGGGTGCCGCCGCTGCGCGAGCGCCGCGACGACATCCCGCACCTCGTGCGCCACTTCCTGGAGCTGTACCGGGAGCGGGAGGAGCGCCCGCCGGTGGAGATCGACGACGCGGTGGTGGAGCTGCTCATGCGGCACGACTGGCCGGGCAATGTCCGCGAGCTGCGCAACACCCTGGAGCGAATGACCATCCTCTCCGACACGGGCCGGCTCGGTCCGGAGGACCTGCCGTTCGCGCCGAAGAGCGCGCCCGTTCCCGAGCATCCGGTCTTCCTGGAGGCGCGCACCTACGAGGAGTTCCGCGAGCGATCGGAGCGCGCCTACCTCGAGCATCAGCTCGCGCGGCACGGCTGGAACGTCGCGAAGACGGCGAAGACGCTGGAGATGCCGCGCAGCAACCTCTACAAGAAGCTGGAGAAGCACGGGCTGTCCCGAGGCGAAGAGGCGGAGCCCTGACATGAGCGCCTGGCGGATCGCGGGCGCCGTCGTGGCCTTCGCCGTCGTGGCTTTCGCCCCGGCGGTCTCGCGTGCCGCCGCGGAGCCTGCGGATCCGCACGCCATGGTGCACGGCATGGTGGTGTCCTGCCCCGGCGCGGGTCTCGAGTGGGGAACCGACGAGATGGTGCGGACCATGGAGACGCTCCGCGATCTCGGCGTGAACTGGATCGCGATCCACCCCTACGGAGACATCGCCGACGACGGGACGGTCGGGCGGGGACGCATCGACGCGATGTACCGCGACCCGTCCTGGCTGACGCGGCCGATCCGCGAGGCCCATCGGCTGGGGCTCAAGATCCACGTCACGCCGCATCTGGCGTACTGGGGATCGCGCTTCTCCTGGGCCGGCGAGATCGGCTTCGACGACGAGGAGTCGTGGCGGCGCTTTTTCACCGGCTACGAGGAGTGGCTGGTGCGCGTGGCTCGACTGGCGAAGGAGGCCGACGGGTTCAGCGTCGGCACCGAGCTGGACCGGACCGTTCACCGCGAGCCGGAATGGCGTGGGATCATCGCTCGGGTCCGGGACGAGATCGACGCGCCCCTCACGTACTCGGCCGGCTGGGACTCGTACCGCCGCGTGCCGTTCTGGGACGCGCTCGACGCCGTCGGCGTGCAGGCCTACTTCCCGCTGGTGACGCACGAGGGCGTCCCCACCGACGAGGAGCTGGCCGCCGGCTGGGCCCGCGTCGTGAGGGAGCTCGAGGCCTTCGCGCGGGAGCGGAACCGGCGGGTCGTCCTCGGAGAGCTGGGCTACAACCGCTCGCTGCATGCGGCCGTCCGCCCCTGGGAGTACGAGCAGCACGAGGATCCGCGCGCCGCCGACCTGCAGCGACGCTGCCTGGACACCGCGCTCGGCACCCTCGCGGGCAGCTCGGAGATCGTCGGGGCGTTCCTGTGGAAGTGGTTCCCCGGCGAGCGCACGCGGCAACTTCCGGCAGTCGGCCCCGGAGCTGCGCGCCGTCATCCGCGAGAACTGGGGAGGCGCGGGCCGGCCGTCGGTCGAGGCGGTCGGCGCCGCCCGCTCCCGATGAGGGTCCGGCCGTTCGCGGGGGTGCGTCCAGGAACGCGTCCGAACCCTTTCGCCCATCCGGTGTGATAGAAGTCGTAGGTAGAGCGTCCCTCCCCGAACGGCGGGGAGCGCGGGAGAGCCCAGGAAGGAGCGCCTCCGTTGAATCCCCACGAGCCCCGCGACGTCGAAGCCGTCGCCGACCTGAAGGTCGCCCACGACCGCATCCTCTCCGAGGTCCGGAAGGTGGTGATCGGCCAGAGTGCTGTCATCGAGGACCTGCTCATCGCAATCCTGGCCAACGGTCACTGCCTGCTCGTCGGGGTGCCGGGGTTGGCGAAGACCCTGCTGGTGAGCACGGTCGCCCGCGTGCTGGAGCTGCGCTTCAACCGCATCCAGTTCACGCCGGACCTCATGCCCTCGGACATCACCGGCACGGATGTGCTGGAGACTTCGTCGGAGACCGGCAAGCGTGCCTTCCGGTTCATCCCCGGGCCGATCTTCGCGAACATCGTGCTGGCCGACGAGATCAACCGCACGCCGCCCAAGACCCAGGCGGCGCTGCTGCAGGCCATGCAGGAGCGCGAGGTGACCGCCGGCGGAAACACTTACCCGCTCGCCCCGCCGTTCTTCGTGCTGGCCACGCAGAACCCGATCGAGCAGGAGGGCACGTATCCGCTCCCCGAGGCGCAGCTGGACCGCTTCATGTTCAACATCTACGTGGACTACCCGAGCTTCGAGGAGGAGGCACGGATCGTCGAGGAGACGACGTCGGCTTACGAGGCGAACCTGGAGCAGGTGCTGAACGCCGAGGAGATCGTGCGGCTGCAGCGCCTGGTGCGCCGCGTCCCGGTGTCCCGCGACGTGGTGGGCTTCGCCGTGCGGCTCGTCAGCGCGACGCGCCCGCGGTCCGCGGAAGCTCCCTCCTTCATCAAGGAGTGGGTCTCGTGGGGCGCGGGGCCGCGCGCCAGCCAGTACCTGGTCCTCGGCGCCAAGACCCGGGCGATTCTGCACGGCCGCTACACGCCGGTCGCCGACGACGTCCGGGCAGTGGCCCGCGCCGTCCTGCGCCATCGCATCGTCACCAATTTCAACGCCGAGGCCGAGGGCGTGGATCCCGTGGACATCGTCGACCGGCTGGTGGAGAGCATCGCGCCGGTGGAGGCGGCGGCGAGGTGAGCCCGGGAGCGCCCCGCGACGTGCGCCACGCCGGATCCCGCGGCGAGGCGCGCTCCCTGCTGGACGCCGCCACCGTCGCGCGGCTGGGTGCCATGGACGTGAAGGCGCGCAGCGTGGTGGAGGGGTTCGTCGCCGGGCTGCACAAGAGCCCGTACAAGGGCTTCAGCGTGGAGTTCGCCGAGCACCGCCAGTACATGCCCGGTGATCCGCTCAAGACCATCGACTGGAAGGTGTACGGCAGGTCGGACCGCTTCTACGTGAAGGAGTTCGAGGAGGAGACGAACCTCCGCGCGTACCTCGTGCTCGACGCCTCCGCGTCCATGGCTTTCGCCTCGGGCGAAGTCTCCAAGTTCGACTACGCGCGCTACCTGTCGGCCGCGCTGTCGTACCTGATGATCCGGCAGCAGGACTCCGTCGGCGTCCTGATCTTCGACCGCGAGATCCGCCGGTTCGTGCCGCCCCGCTCCGCGAGCCGCCATCTGCACGTGCTGCTCTCCGAGCTCGAGCAGGCTCGCCCGGCGTCGACCACCGGCCTCGCCGACACGCTGCACCGCTTGGCGGAGCGGGTGAAGCGGCGCGGTCTGGTCATCCTGCTCAGCGACCTGTTCGACGATCAGGACCGCGTGCTGTTCGCCCTGCGGCACTTCCGTCATCGCCGGAACGAGGTGATCGTCTTCCACGTGCTCGATCCCGCGGAACGGAAGTTCGAGTTCCAGCGCGAGGCCGTGTTCGAGGACATGGAGACGAAGGAGCGGATGCTGGTGCGGCCCTGGGAGATCCGCTCGGAGTACACCGACGCGGTGTCCCGCTGGATCGAGCGGTACCGGCGTACCTGCCGCGAGATCGGCGTGGACTATGTCCCCATGCACACCGAGACGCCCTTCGACACCGCCCTGCTCGCGTACCTCGACAAGCGCAGCCGGCTCCTCTGAGCTCCGCATGACCTTCCTGAATCCGCTGCTCCTGGTAGGCCTCCTGGGCATGGCCGTGCCGGTGCTGATCCATCTGCTCAGCCGCCGGACCGCGCGCCAGGTGGAGTTCTCCTCGCTGGACTTCCTGCGCCGGCTGGAACGCCAGAGCCTCCGGCGCGTTCGCATCCGCCAGATCCTCTTGCTGATCGTGCGCATGGCCATCATCGCCTCGGTGTCCATGGCGATGGCCCGGCCGGCGCTGCTCTCCGCCCCGGGCGCAGGCGGGCGGGGGGCGACGTCGGCGGTCGTGGTGCTGGACGGCAGCCACTCCATGGGCGCGAAGGCCGGGGAGGGCACGCTCCTCGACGTCGCGCGCGGGCGAGCGCGCGAGGTCCTGGACACGTTCGAACAAGGCGACGAGGTCGTGCTGCTCGTCCCAGGGTCTCCGGTCCCGGTGCGCACCGAGGGCGTGCGCGACGTGGACCTCGTCCGCGAGCGCGTCGACGCGGTGTTTCCGGGCGGCGGCTACGGCGATCTCGCCGGCGCGGTCCGCGAGGCCGCGGTGGAGCTCTCCGGCGCGCGCCACCCCAACCGCGAGATCCACGTGCTCTCCGACTTCCAGCGGTCCGCCTGGGACGCGCTCGGCGAGGGCGGGGAGCTCGGCGAGGGGACGGCGCTGTTCCTGCTCCCGGTCGGGCGTGATCCCGTTCCGGAGAACGCCTGGGTCGAGAGCGTGGACTTCTCCGGGCAGATCCTGGAGAAGGGCTCGCCGGTGGAGTTCCGCACCGTCGTGGCCTCGGGCCCGGGGTTCGGTCCGCGCGAGGTGGAGGTGGAGTTCGAGGTGGACGGCCGGATCGCCGACCGGAGGCGGATCGACCTCGCGCCGGAGTCACGCGTGGCGCTCACCTTCCGCGAGACGTTCGGCGAGGACGGACTGCACCTCGGCACGGTGCGGATCGCGGCGAACGACGCGCTGCCGGAGGACGACCAGCGCCGATTCTCGCTGCGGACCGCGCGCGCCGTCCCGGTGATGCTCGTCGCCGGACCCGGATCGGCCGCGAGGTTCCTCACCATGGCGCTCGCTCCGGAGGGGGCGACGGCGGGCACGTTCTCGGTGCGCGCCGCCGAGCCGAGGGAGCTGGCGTCGGCGTCCCGTGAGCGCGAGTCGGTGGTGATCGTGGCCGACGTGGATCGCCTCGGGGAGGACGAACTCGCCGGGCTCAAGCGCTACCTCTCGGAAGGTGGGGGTCTGATCGTCTTCCCGGGACCGGCGACCGACGCGCAGGCCTGGGGGCGCGGCTTCCTTCCGCGCTTCCTCCCCGGCACGTTCTCCGACCTCCTCGCGAACGAGGAGGGATTCGCCATCGGCCGCATGGATGCCACGCATCCGCTGTTCTCCGTGTTCGGCGAGGAGGAGAGCGCGCTCACGGAGATCCGCTTCACCAAGTCGCTGGTGCTCCGGCCCGGAGCCGGCACGGTCGTGCTCGCTTCGTACGCCGACGGCAACCCGGCGATCCTCGAGTCCTCGCTCCTGCCCGGCCGTGTGCTGTTCTTCACTTCCTCGCCGGATCCCTCGTGGAGCGACTTCCCGCTCACCGGAACGTTCCTGCCGCTGCTGCACGAGGCGGTGCGCTACCTGTCGGAGACGGGTACCAAGGCCGCGGCCGAGGTGGCGGTGGGGGAAGGCGCCAGCGTCCGCGTGGCCGGCGCCGAGAGCGCCGGTCAGGTCACGCTCTCCTCGCCCCTCGGCGAAAGGCGCGCGGTGGCGCTCGAGACCGGGCCCGGCGGCTGGCGGCTCGTGCTTCCTCCCACGGACAAGCCCGGCTTCTGGACGTTCGAGTCGGCGCGCGGGGACACGCTCGCCGCGCTCGCCGCGAACATCGACGCGCGGGAGTCCGACCTGGCCCGGATCGACCCGGGGGAGGTCCGCGACGCGCTGGGCGGACGGCGCGCCGCGGTGCTCGAAGGCGGAGCGACGCTCGCCCGCGAGCTGCGCGAGGCGCGTCTCGGCCGCGAGATCGGGCGCTGGTTCCTGTGGGCTGCCGCGGCGCTGCTCGCCGCGGAGATGCTGCTGGCCGCGCGCCGGCCGGGCGAAGGCTCGCCTCCGGTGGGAGACGTTCCGTGACCTCGCTCGCCCGGATCCTCGCCGCGGTCGGGTCCGACGGAGCGGTGCAGGGCGCCTTCGCCGACCTCGAGCGGGACGGGGAGGCCGCGCTGGTCGGGCTGGCCTGCTCGGCGAAGGCGATGGCCATCGCCGCGTTGCACACCGGCGGCGCGCGCCCCGTGCTCGTCGTGGTGCCCACGCAAGAAGAGGCCGAGGCCCTGCTCGGCGACCTGGAGATCTGCCTCGGCGAGGAGCGCGTGCGCTTCTTCCCCGAGTCAGAGGTCATCCCTTACGATCGGCGCTCGCCGCACGTGGGGCTCCTGGGCGAACGGGTCGCGGCGCTCGCCGCGCTCGCCGACGGCGAGGACGCGGTCACCATCAGCACCGCTCTCGCGTTCGCCGGACGGCTGCCCGGACCGGCGGACTTCGCGCGCGCGCGCTTCGGGCTGTCCGTCGGCGACGCGATCGGGCTCGAGGAGATCGCCGCGCGGCTCGCGGCCCGAGGCTTCCGCGCCGAACGACTGGTGGAGGAGATCGGCTCGTTCGCCGTGCGTGGCGGGCTCGTCGACTTCTATCCGTTCGGCAGGCCGCATCCGGTTCGCGTGGAGCTGGCCGGTGACGAGATCGAGTCGATCCGCAGCTTCGATCCGGCATCCCAGCGCACGGTGGAGCATCTTCGCCGGGTCGACGTGCTGCCGCAGCGCGAGCTGCTTCTGGACGCGGACACCGTCCGAGCGGCACGTGAGCGCGGCGATCTTCCCTTCGACGAGGATGCGGATCCATTCGTCGACGGGGTGGAGTTCTGGCTTCCGCGTTTCCATCCCGCAGGTGCGACCCTGCTCGATCACTTCGCCGCGCGCGGGGCGGTGGTGCTCGACGAGCCCGGACGCATCGAGGCGCGCATCGACGAGAACTGGATCGCGGCGAGCCACGCGCACGCGGAGCTGACCGCGCGCGGGCACCGCCCGCCGTCCCCCGGTGAGTTGTTCCTGGACCGCAGCACGGCGGCGAAGGCGGCCGCGGGGCGCGCCACGCTGCGGCTGTCGCTCTTCGCCGGGGAGAGCGATCGCCGCGCGCTGTCGGACGGAGCCCGGGGCGACGCGGCGGGAGCGACGGAGCCGCGCCGCATCCGGGTCACCTCGCAGGAGACGTTCCGCGGCAGCTTCGCCGTGCTCCGCGAGCGCCTGCGCGAGACGCTCGACACCGGCAGCGAGGTGCACCTGCTCTGCGACAACCTCGGGCAGGCGAACCGGCTGCAGGAGATGCTCGAGGAGTTGGCCGAACGGATCCGCATCGAGGTGGCGCCCCTGCGCAGCGGGTTCTCGCTGCCAGACCACGGCCTGATGGTGCTCACCGACCACGAGCTCTTCGCGCGCACCGGCCGCCGCTACCGCGCCTTCCGCCACGGCGGCGGCGCGCCCATCCACGACTACTCCTCGCTCAAGCGCGGCGACTACGTCGTCCACGTGGACCACGGGATCGGCCGCTACGACGGCATCCACCGGATCGCGACGGGCGGCACCGAGACGGAGTGCCTCCTGCTGCGCTACCAGGACGACGCGCGCATCTACGTGCCCGTCGATCAGATCAACCTGGTGCAGAAGTACGTCGGCGGTGAGTCGGGCGCGCCTCCTAACGTGGCCCGGCTGGGCACGGCGCAGTGGGAGAGGACCAAGGCGAGGGCGCGGCGCGCGGTCGAGAAGATGGCCAAGGAGCTGCTCGAGGTGCACGCCGCGCGGGCCTCGCGGAAGGGCCACGCGTTCCCTCCGGACGGCGAGTGGCAGCGGGAGATGGAGGCTTCGTTCATCTACGAGGAAACGCCGGACCAGCGCCGCTCCACCGACCAAGTCAAGGCGGACATGATGTCCGACCGGCCCATGGACCGGCTGGTCTGCGGCGATGTCGGCTACGGCAAGACCGAGGTCGCGATCCGCGCCGCGTTCAAGGCGGTGGCCGACGGCAAGCAGGTCGCCGTGCTGGTCCCCACCACGATTCTCGCGCGACAGCACCTGGACACGTTCCGGGAGCGGCTGCGGCAGTACCCGGTGCGCGTGGACATGCTCTCCCGCTTCCGCGGACCGAAGGAGCAGAAGGAGACCGTGCGCAAACTGAAGGTCGGCGAGGTCGACATCCTCATCGGAACGCACCGCATTCTCTCCCGCGATGTGGAATTCCGGGACCTCGGGCTCGTCGTGGTGGATGAGGAGCAGCGTTTCGGCGTGAAGCACAAGGAGCGTCTCAAGGAGCTCCGCAAGATGGTGGACGTGCTCACGCTCACGGCCACGCCGATCCCGCGCACGCTCAACATGGCGCTGGTCGGGCTCCGCGAGATCTCGGTGATCGAGACTCCGCCGCCCAACAAACTGCCCATCGTCACCGAGGTGGTGGAGACTTCGGACGACATCGTGAAGAAGGCCATCCTCCGCGAGATCCAGCGCGGCGGGCAGGTGTTCTTCGTGCACAACCGTGTGCAGTCCATCGAGGCGATGTCCTCCCGCCTGCGGGAGCTGCTTCCCGAAGTGCGCTTCGACGTGGCGCACGGGCAGATGCCCGAGCGAATGCTGGAGCAGGTGATGATGGACTTCCTGGAGCGCAAGAGCGACGTGCTCGTGTCCACCATGATCATCGAGTCCGGCCTGGATCTGCCCAACGTGAACACCATCCTGATCAACCGGGCGGACACCTACGGACTCGCTCAGCTCTACCAGCTGCGCGGGCGCGTGGGCCGCTCGAATCATCGCGCGTTCGCCCATCTGCTCGTCCCGGCGGGCGCCGCGCTCTCCGACGTCGCGCGCAAACGGCTCCGCGCCATCGAGGAGTTCTCGGAGCTGGGCTCCGGGTTCCGGCTGGCCATGCGCGACATGGAGATCCGAGGTGCCGGCAACTTTCTCGGCCCGGAGCAGTCCGGGCACATGGAGCTGGTCGGCTACGACCTCTACTGCCAGATGTTGCGGGAGGCGATCGCCGACCTGCGCGGCGAAGAGCGCCCCGCCGAGCGGATCCGCAGCGAGATGGACGTGGAGCTCGACGCGTACCTTCCGGAGGAGTACGTCTCCGATGCCGACCAGCGCATCCGTATCTACAAGCGGCTGGCCGACCTCGGCGACCTCGCCGCGCTGGCCACGCTGTCCGCGGAGCTGCGCGACCGCTTCGGCCGTCTTCCCGAGGCCGCGGCGAGTCTCCTCCGCCTCAAGGAGCTGCGCCTGCTCGCCGAGGACGCGGGCGTGGAGTACCTCAGGCATCGGGACGACGGCGCGCTGGTCCGCTTCGTCGCCGGGCGGGAGCCGGCGCGCGAGGCCTTGCACGCGCTCGTCGCCGCGGTTCCCGCACGGCTCTCGTTCCAGGCCGACGGGCACGTTGGGTTGCGCATCCTGCTGTCCGACGCCGAGGGCTCTCTCCTCGACGCGACCGCCACCCTCTTGCGAGCCTGCGCCTCCTCTGTTAGCTTGATTCCCTCGCAAGTTGTGAACTGACCGCGGAAAGAAGGAAAGAAACCTTGGCCCATACATTCGCCAGAGGGCTCGTCGGAGCGGCCGCCGCGCTCGCGCTCACGGGATGTGGCGGCGGGGGCGGCGCCAAGAACGACCAGGACAAGGTCGTCGCCAAGAGCGGGGATGTGGTCGTGACCTTGGCCGGCTTCCACGACGCCTACAACAAGATCACGCCGAACTTCCGTCCGGACATCACCACGCTGGAGGGTCGCCGCGGCTTCGCGAGCGACCTCGTGAATCGCGGCATCCTGCTCGCCGAGGGCGAGCGCATGGGCGGGATTACCGACCCCGCCATCCTCACCGCGATCGATCAGAACCGCGACGGGAACATGCTGACCGTGCTGTACCGCCAGGAGGTCGAGGCCAAGGTGGAGGTCCTCGGGCAGGAAGTCGCCGACATTCACGAGAAGCGCAAGGTGAACGTGAAGATGCAGCACATCCTCGTCGAGGACACGGCCACGGCAAGCCGCATCCGCGAAGAGATCACCTCCGGGAAGATCTCCTTCGAGGACGCCGCGCGGAAGTACTCGCTGGACCGCAACTCGTCCAAGCAGGGCGGGGCCCTCGGAGAGGTCCTGTGGTCGCTGAACCTGCCGTCCTTCCAGGTGAAGGCGTTCGAACTCGAGCCAGGTACCGTCTCCGAGCCGATCGAGTCGGACATCGGCGTTCACCTCGTGCGCGTGACCGAGCGCGTGCAGCCGGAGCTCGCCACGCTGGAGGAGCTGCGTCCCGCGCTCCGCGCCGACGTGCGCAAGCAGAAGGAAGCCATCCGCATGCGCGAGTACGTCGCCGAGCTGGAGGCCAAAGCCGGACTGACCTGGAACGACGCGGGCCTGGAGCAGCTCCTCGACCTGATCGAAGAGGAGTCGAAAGAGGACATCGACACCATTCCGGCCGAGCGCCAGTACATGCCGAGGCCCACGGACGAGCAGCGGGCGGTCGAGCTGGCCCGTTTCGACGGCCGGGCCTGGACCATCGGCGACTTCGAGAACGCGTATGCCCAGCAGCCGCCGCAGTTCCGCCTCGCGAGCCGCGTTCCCCTGAAGGGTCTTCGCGAGCTGATCCGTACGACCCAGCTGCAGACGGAGATCCTCAAGAAGGAGGCGCTCGCGCGCGGGCTGGACAAGGACGAGGAGATCCAGTCCAAGCGCGACCGCCTTTACGAGCAGATCCTCATCGAGCAGGTGCACAACCGCTTCGTCCAGGCGGCGGACGTTCCCGTCGAGGAAGTGCGGGCGATGTACGACTCGGTCATGACGGTCAGTCCGGAGACCATGACCGTACCCGAGCGCGTGGACATGGTGGTGCTGGTCCACACCGACGTGGACGTCGTGGAGGAGGGCCTCCGCCGGATCCGCGCGGGCGAGCCCGAGGAGACGGTCATCTCCGAGCTGACGCTGGACTTCCGGACCAAGGCGAAGGGCGGGCGGACCGGCCTGATCGCGCGGGGCAACTACTCCCCCCAGATCGAGGACGAGGCCTTCCAGCGCCGCCCCGAGCAGGGCTGGTCGAGGCCCATCGTCGCGGATTCGGGAACCGGAGCGATCCGCGTGATCTCGCGCGAGGCTCCCCGCCCGGCGACGTTCGAGGAGTTGAAGGATCAGCTGACCCAGTCCCTGGCCACGGCCCGGGGAGAGGCCGCGTTCGAGGAATGGCTCAAGCAGGAGCGCGACGAGCGCGGAGTCGAGATCCACGACGAGGTGCTGCAGCTGATCGGTCAGCCGGTGTCGTGACCCGCATGGCGAGGAGTGCGGCGCGGGCCGGAATCGCCGGCACTCTGGTGCTGGCGGCGGCGGTCGTCGCGCGCTCCGAGCTCGTGGATCGCATCGTCGCGGTGGTCGGGGAGGAGCCCATCCTCCTCTCCGAGGTCGACGAGGAAGTGTATCTCGCGCGGCTTCGCAGCGACCTGGACCTCGCCGACTCCGCCGCAGTCGCGGAGCTGCGGGCCGAGGTCCTGGAGTCCAAGATCGAGGAGCGGATCCTCGTCGAGAAGGCTCGCACCGAGGGGATCCAGGTTTCCCGGGAAGAGGTGGACGAGGCCGTCGACCGCATGGTCGCGGACATCCGCGGGCGCTTCCGCACCGAGGAGGCGTTCCAGGAGCAGCTGGCCCAGGAGGGGATGAACCTCGCCGACCTGACCCGCCTGTACCGGCCGCGCGTCGAGGAACAGATGCTCGTGCGCCAGCTCATGGATCGGCTGGTCCGCAGCCGTGTCTCGGTCGAGGAGCGGGACATCCGCAAGTACTGGGAGGAGAACTCGGCCAGCATCGCCCAGGTACCGGCGGCGCTGGAGCTGCGCCGCATCCTGGTGAGCCTCGGATCCACCGGTGCGGTGGACAGCGCGGCGGTGGAACGCGCCGAGATCGTCCGGAGGCGCCTGGAGAGCGGCGAGGACTTCGCCACGCTGGCCTCGGTCTTCTCCGAGGGGCCGACCGCGGCCAAGGGCGGCGACATCGGATGGTTCCGCGCCGCCGATCTCGAGCCGCGTCTCGCCGAGGCCGTCGAAGGACTCGCGCCGGGAGACGTCTCCGAGGTGCTGGTCACCGACCGTGGCGCTCACATCCTGCAAGTCGCCGAGCGACGCGGAAAGGACGAGGTCCGCTTGCGGCAGATCATCTTCCTCCGCGACGAGGAAGCGGCGCGCGCCTCGGCCCGCGCCCGCGCGGAGTCGATCCGCTCCCGGCTCGAAGGCGGCGCCGACTTCGCGGAACTGGCGGAGGCCGAGTCGGACGACCCGGTCACGCGCGGCGCCGGTGGATACCTGGGCAGTGTTCCCGTCGAGGCGCTGGCTCCCTCGTTCCGCACCCAGCTCGAGTCGCTCTCCGAGGACGAGGTCTCCGCCATCATCGAGGACGAAGAGGGCTTCTCCATCTTCCGGCTGGATGGCCGGGAGGGCGAGCGCGCCGCCTCCTTCGAGGACGTCCACGACCGCATCGCCGAGCTCCTGCAGCAACAGCGCGCCCAGGAGATCTATCAGGAAGTCCTGGCGGAGGCCCGAGCGAGCACCTTCGTGGAGAACCGGCTCGCTGCCGGCAGCTGACGTGGGGGTGCCCCGCCTCGGTCTGACCGCGGGCGATCCGGCGGGAATCGGGTCGGAGATCGTCGTCAAAGCCCTGAAGAGCGAGGCGAAGCCTACCGCCGCCTACACGGTGTATGCGGAGCCGGCGCTCTTCGACGCCGAGTGCGACGCCCGCGGTCTCGCCCGGCTGCCGCGCGGCGCTCCAGGCAGCGCTCCGGCCGTGCTCGTTCCGGTGGGGGGCGGAAGCGTCCCGGCGGACTTCGCTCCGGGCCGGCCGAGCGCCTGGACCGGGCGCACTGCCTTCGAGTCCGTCCAGACGGCCGCGCGGGACGCCCTGGCCGGTCGCATCGACGCGATGGTCACGGCGCCGCTGGCCAAGAGCGCTTTCGCCATGGCCGGCGTTCCCCACCCGGGGCACACGGAGCTGCTGGCCGAGATCGCCGGCGTGCCCTCCGTCGCGATGATGTTCGTCGCGGGCGACCTTCGCGTCACGCTGGTGACCATTCACGTCGCGCTCGCCGAGGTTCCCCGGTTCGTCACCGAGGAGCGGGTGCTCGAGACGATCCGGCTGACGCGCGAGGGGCTGATCGCGCGGGCGGGGATCGCCGATCCGTCCATCGCCGTGCTGGGACTGAACCCCCACGCGAGCGAGGAGGGCCTCTTCGGTGACGAGGAGGCACGCCGCATCGCTCCGGCGGTAGCTGCCGCCGCGCGCCGCGGATGGCGCGTGCAGGGGCCCTTCCCCGCGGATTCGTTCTTCTTCCGCCAGGCGGGGCGCCACGACGCGGTCCTGGCCATGTACCACGACCAGGGGCTGATCCCCGTGAAGCTGCTATCCGGGGGGCGCGCCGTGAACGTGACCCTGGGCCTTCCGTTCCTGCGGACCAGCGTCGATCACGGGACCGCGTTCGACATCGCCGGGCGCGGCGTGGCCTCGGAGGAGAGCCTGCTCGCCGCCTTGACCCTGGCCGCGGATTGGACCGCGAAACGGAGGTAGAGCCCTTGACCGGGCGCCACGCCGGACCCTACGGTTCCCGAGGGGGTGGGAAGACGACGGGAAGCTGACGGGGCGCGTGCCGCCCCGGGCCTCATTTCTGGGCGAAACTTGCCGATACGAGGGCGAAATGATCTCCGTGAGCAATGCGGGGAAGGAATTCCGCCGGGGCCAATGGGGTCTTCGCGACGTCACCTTCTCCATGCAGAAGGGCGAGTTCGTCATTCTCACCGGCCACTCCGGCGCGGGGAAGACGACGTTGCTCAAGCTCCTCTCCTTCGAGGAGTCGCCGACCCAGGGCGAGATCCGGCTAGAGACCTTCTCCAGCAAGACCATCAAGAAGCGCGAAATCCCCTTCCTTCGCCGCCGCATCGGGCCGGTGTTCCAGGACTTCCGCCTTCTGAAGGAGCGCACCGCGTACGAGAACGTGGCCGTGGTGCTCCGCGCCACCGGCGCGCCTGCCGGTGGAATCCAGCGGCGGGTGCTGCGCGCCCTGGCCTCGGTGGGGCTCTCCTCCAAGACGCAGTCCATGCCGCACGAGCTGTCCGGCGGAGAGCAGCAGCGCGTGGCCATCGCCCGTGCGATCGTCAACGATCCCTTCGTCGTGCTGGCCGACGAACCCACCGGCAACCTCGATGAAGGGAACACGCGCGAGATCTTCCGCCTGCTGAAGAAGGTCTCCGCGGCCGGCACCGCGGTTCTGGTCGCAACCCACGACGTCGGCGTGGCCTCCGAGCTGCGTGCGCGGACGCTCGTGCTCGATCGCGGGCGCATGGTGGACGAGGTCTCCCCGGCGGCGGCGGCGGCGGCGACGCTCGCCGCCCTGCACGCCGCGCGCGCACCGCGGTCCTCGGCGGAAGGGGCGGCCACGTGAGCACGTTCCTGTTCACGCTACGCGAGGGCATGCTGAACGTCCGTCGCGCGCCCCTGATGTCCCTGACCAGCGTCGCGGTGATGGGGCTCACGCTCTTCGTGATGGGCATCTTCCTGCTGATCACCGTGAACCTGCGCGCCGGCATCGTCGCCGTGCAGAAGCAGGTGGAGATCGTCGTCTTCCTGGACGAGGACCTGCGCGACAGCGAGCTGCAGCTGCTCGACCGCTTCCTTCGCGAGCACCCCGGCGTCCGCGACGTGCGCTTCCTCACCCGCGACGAGGCGCTGACGCGCTTCCGCCAGGAGCTGGACGAGCGCGAGTACCTCCTCGAGGCGATGGAGACGAACCCGCTTCCGGACACGTTCGAGGTGGCGCTCTTCGACGACTGGAAGGCGACGGCCCGGCTGGAGGAGCTCGCCCAGGCCGTCGGCGGCATGGCTGGAGTGGAGGAGGTGAAGTACGGCCGCGAGTGGGTGGACCGGCTCAACCGGGTCATCTTCCTCGTGGTCATCTGCAACCTGGTCCTCGGCGTGATCGTCGCGCTGTCCTCCATGGTGGTCGTGGCCAACACGGTCAAGCTCACGCTGATCGCCCGTCGGGAGATGATCGATCTGCTCAAGATGGTGGGCGCGACCGTCGGCGTGATCCGGCGGCCGTTCGTGATCGAGGGCATCATCAAGGGGACGACCGCCTCGGTGCTCGCCGCGGTGCTGCTCGTCCTGCTGACCGCTCTCCTCGAGCGGCGCGTTCCCGACGTCGTGTCGATCGGTCCCGGCCTGCTCGCGGCGTTCATCGCGTTCGGCGCGGTCATCGGCGGGTTCGGAAGCCTGCTCTCCCTGCAGGGATTCCTGCGCCGATGGTGAGGTGCGGAGCCTTCGCCCTGCTCGTCGCCCTGGCTCTTCTCCGCCCGGCGGCGGCACAGGAGGCGGCCCTTCCCGCGGAACCCGCGGAACCCGCGCCACCCGTTCCGCCCGCCCCCGACGTCACCCGACAGATCGAGGAGGAGTCCGCGGAGCTGGACCGTGTCCGCGGCGCACTGGAGAAGGCGCGAGAGAGCGCGAAGACCTTCGCGGCGAAGGAGACGAAGGTCCTGCAGCAGCTCAACGCGATCGACTCCGACCTGGGGCTCAAGGAGCGGCTGCTGGCCGGGCTCTCGCGCAAGGAGAGCCGGCTCGAGGCCGACCTGGAGCGCACGCGACTGCATCTCGCGGAAGAGCGGCGCCGGCTCGAGGAGCGGCGCATCGTGCTGCAGCGTAGGCTCCGCAACATCTACAAGTTCGGAGAGCACCCGGGCCTGCAGGTGCTGCTCGGAGCGTCGTCGGCCGTCGATCTGGTACGGCGCTTCGACTGGCTGCTGCTGGTCGCCGCCCAGGATCGGATGCTCGCGGAGAAGATCAACGAGTCCCTGGACGTGGTCACGCGGATCGAGACCGATCTCGTCGAGAAGCAGGCGGAGGTGCGGCAGATCCGCGTCGAGTCCGAGCAGGAGAGAGCGGAGCTGGTGCGCCGAAAGGACGAGCGCGGATCCCTGCTGCAGTCGATCCGCACCGAGCGGAAGAGGCACGACGGCGTGGTGCGGGAGCTCGAAGAGGCCGAGAAGGATCTGCACCAGCTGCTGGCCGAGCTGCAGGAGAGGGCGAAGCGCGGGCAGTCCTCCGGAGGGGAGCTGCCGCCGGAAGGAACCGGCTTCGCGCAGAGGAAGGGGCACCTGCCCTGGCCGGTGGAGGGCAAGGTCACCCGCTGGTTCGGAGTGCAGCAGGACAAGCGCTTCGGGACGTCGACCTTCAACGGAGGGATCGACATCGAGGCGGAGGCCCGCGCGGACGTGATCTCGGTGCACCGCGGCCGGGTCGACTACGTGAACTGGCTGCCCGGCTACGGCCAGTGCATCATCCTGAACCACGGGAGCGGCTACTTCACGCTCTACGCGCACACCTCCTCGGTGCTGGTGAACGTGGGCGATTCCGTCGAGCAGGGCGACGTCATCGCCACGGTCGGGGACACCGGCTCCCTGCTGGGCGACATCCTGCACTTCGAGATCCGCAAGGACGCGGAGCCGATCAATCCGGCCCCCTGGATGCGCTCCACCACTCTCAAGAAGAAGTAGCGCCGCCTCCCTTGACGGTGGATGCACGCGCCGACAAACTTCGCTCTCCCGCCACCGCGAGGCCGACGTGCGCGAGCGTTTCTTCCTGACCACCGCGATCGACTACGTCAATTCCCGACCGCACCTCGGCACGGCGTACGAGAAGATCGCCGCGGACTGCATCGCGCGGGCGCACCGGTTTCTCGGACGCGACGTGCTCTTCGTCATGGGCAACGACGAGCACAGCATCAACGTGGCCAAAGCCGCCGCGCGCGAGGGCCTGGATCCGCTGGCCTACTGCGACCGCATGGAAGCCGAGTTCCGCGAGACCTGGCGCCGGCTGGACATCTCCTTCGACGACTTCATCCGCACCACCGAGCCGCGGCATCGACGCGCGGTGCAGGAGCTGCTCCGCCGGGTGGAAGCGAACGGCTGGCTCCGCAAGGACCGCTACACGGGCTGGTACTGCGAAGGGTGCGAGGCGTTCTACACGGAGAAGGACCTGGTCGACGGGAAGTGTCCGAACCACGACACGAAGCCGGTCTGGGTGGAGGAGGAGAACTGGTTCTTCCGGCTCTCGGCTTTCGAGCGCCCGCTGCTCGAGCACATCCACGCGAACCCCGAGTTCATCCGCCCTGAGACCCGCCGCAACGAGGTCGTCTCGTTTCTGGAGTCCGGGCTGGCGGACCTGTCCATCTCCCGCGCGGGCTCCACCTGGGGCATCCCCTTCCCCAATGATCACGAGCACGTCGTCTACGTGTGGTTCGACGCGCTGATCAACTACATCTCGGCGGCCGGGTTCGCGGCCGACGACGAGAAATTCGCGAAGTGGTGGCCGGCCGACTGCCACGTCGTGGGGAAGGATATCACGCGCTTCCACTGCGTCATCTGGCCGGCGATGCTGATGGCCGCGGGGCTGGAGCTCCCGAAGTCGGTGTTCGGGCACGGGTTCGTGTACCAGTCGGGCCGCAAGATGTCCAAGTCGCTGGGCAACATCGTGAATCCGCTCGACGTGGTGGCGGTCACCGGAGCGGACGCGCTGCGCTACTTTCTGCTGCGCGAGATCACGTTCGGGAAGGACGGCGACTTCACCTGGGACGCGTTCATCCAGCGCTACAACGCGGACTTGGCCAACGACCTCGGCAACCTCGTGCAACGCTCCACCGACATGGTGGCGAAGTTCCTGGAGGGCGAGGTCGCGGCCGGCACGGACCGCGGCGTCGATCGCACCGGGCTCGGCGGAGCGGCGAGGGAAACGGTGTCCGCGGCGCTGCGCGCCTATGAGCGCTTCGACCTGTCCGAGGCGCTGACGGTCGTCTGGGGGCTCGTTCGCCGCGCGAACCAGGCCGTGCAGGAGGCGAGGCCGTGGGAGATCGCCCGGGAGCCGCAGCGCCGCGACGAGCTCTCCGGAGTGCTCTCGGAGATCCTGGAGGCCGTGCGGATCGTGGCCGTGCTCGCCGAGCCGGCCCTGCCCGGCAAGGCAGCGGCCATCCGCGAGCGCCTCGGCCTCCCGGCGCGCGACCCCGCGCCCTGGTCGGCGTCCACCGTCTGGCGGGAGAGGCCCGGCTGGCGCATCGGGCGCGGCGAGGCGATCTTCCCGAGGCTCGCACCCCTGAAGGAGGAAGCAAACGTGAGCGAGGCCGCGGCACCCGGCAGGACCATCCCGATCGACGCGTTCCGCGACGTGGAGCTCGTCGTCGCCACGATCAGGAGCGCGGCGCGCGTCGACGGCGCCGACCGGCTGCTGCGCGTCACCCTGGACGTCGGCGGCAACGAGAGGGAGGTGGTGGCCGGGATCGCCGAGCACTTCCGGCCGGAGGAGCTCGCCGGCCGCCAGGTCGTGCTCGTCGCCAACCTCGAGCCGGCGAAGATCCGCGGCATCGAGTCGCGGGGGATGATCCTCGCCGCCAAGTCCGGGAACAGGCTCGTGCTGCTCGGCCCGCAGGGTGAGATCGAGTCGGGCGCGAAGATCTCGTGATCGATTCGCACTGCCACCTGAACGCGGACGACTACCGCGACGATCTGGACGAGGTGGTCGCGCGCGCGCGGGACGCCGGCGTGCACGGGATCCTTGTCCCCGGAATCGGCCTGCCCTCGTGCGAGCGTGCGCTGGAGATCGCCGCACGGCACCCTCTGGTCCGTGTCGCCGTGGGCATCCACCCGCACGAGGCCCTGGCCTGGGGTGACGAGGCGGAGCGGCGTCTGCGCGGCTGGGCGGCGCTGCCCGAGGTGGTGGCCGTCGGCGAGATCGGCCTCGACTTCTACCGGGACTGGTCGCCGTTCGACGCGCAGCGGCGCGCGTTCGACGCGCAGCTCACCCTGGCGCGGGAGCTGGACCTGCCCGTCGTGGTGCACGACCGTGACGCGCACGATGAGGTGCTCGGCGGGCTCGCCCGGCACGCCGGGACTCGCGGGGTGATGCACTGCTTCTCCGGAGGTCCGGCGGACGCCGAGCGCGCGCTCGAGCTGGGAATGCACATCTCCTTCACCGGCTCGCTCACGTACGGGAAGGGGAAGGCCGACCGCGTCCTGGCCCGCGTGCCGCTGGAGCGGCTGCTGCTCGAGACCGATGCACCTTACATGACACCGGTTCCTCACCGCGGAAAGCGCAATGAGCCGGCGTTCGTCGCGCAGGTGGCGGACGCGCTGGCGCAGAAGCTCGGCCGCGACGTCGCCTCGGTGTGCGCGGCGACGAGCCGGGCCGCCGCGGGCCTCTTCGGCTTCCCCGAGGAGTGATGGGTCACTCGGAAGACCGGGGGTCCTGTGCGACGTCGAGGGCACCGTCCTTCGGGGCGCAACGTCGCTGCGGAACTCGCGCGGGCCAGGCCCTCGACGTCGCACGGCGGCGCGCAGGCCCCAGGTGACCCACACCCCCTCCGAGGAGCCGGGGCCGCCCGTCTCCGGCGCATGCTAGAATCGGCCCCCGAAGCCCTTCCCCGCCCGCGAGGTCGCCTCATCATCGCCGCCGCGAAGGTCCCCGTTCGCCAGGTGCTCGACCGGTACGGAATCGTCCCGCGGAAGCGTTTCGGGCAGAACTTCCTGCACGATCCGGCCGTAGCGGCGCGCATCGTGGCGGCCGCCGAGGTCCGCCCGGGCGAGCGGATCCTGGAGATCGGCCCTGGCCTCGGCGCTCTGACCATCCCGCTGCTCGACTCCGGCGCGCGCGTGACCGCGGTGGAAGTCGATCCGCGGATCGCCGGATTCCTCCGCGACGAGCTCGGCGCCCGCGCTGGATTCACGCTACGGCAAGGCGACGTCCTGGACGAGGACTTCGCGCGGCTCTCCCGGGAGCACGACGCGCTCGTCGCCAACCTGCCCTACGCGATCACCGGCCCGCTGCTCGCGAGGCTGCTGGATGCACCTCCGTTCCTCGGGCGCGTCGTCGTCATGGTGCAGAAGGAAGTTGCGGCACGGCTGACCGCGGCGGCCGGCGGCCGCGAGATCGGCGCGCCCTCCGTGCTGCTCCGCCTCCTGTACCGCGTCGAGCGGCTGTTCGACGTGGGCCGAGGCGCGTTCCTCCCGCGGCCGGACGTCGCCTCGAGCGTGCTGCGCCTGACCCCCGCCGCGGCCACGGGCGTCGAGCCCGCCCTCCGCGAAGCGGTCAACCGCGCCTACCGGAACCGCCGGAAGATGCTGCGCAAGACGCTCGCGGGACTCGTCGCGTCCGAAGGGGCGATCGGGCGGGCGCTCGGGACGCTCGGGCACCCGGAGGCGGCGCGGCCGGAGGATCTGGAGCCGGACGCGTGGCCGGAGCTCCTGCGTCGGGCGGCGGAGACGGAAAGGTGAGCCGCGCCGTCCGCATGCTGCTCGCGCTCGCAGCGGTCGTCTTCGGGCCGGAAGCGGCGGTCTCCGAGGAAGCCGGGACGGCGGGCTCGGCCGGTGCGGCCGCCGACAGCGCGGTCGTCGCGCGGACGCTCGTGAGCACCGACGGCGCGATAGCGGCGTTCGAGGAGGCCGTCCCCGGCGAGGGCATCAAGGGATTCTGGTGGGAGTACGACGCCGCCGCGGATCTCGCGCGGCTGCTGGACGAGAATCGCCGCGAGGAGCGGCTGGAACCCATCGTCGATCCGTTCGGGTTCGAGCTGGCCATCCCGGACACGATCCTCGCGCTGCGCGACTCGGTCTCCGCCGTGGCGGACTCGATCCTCGCCGAACGCATCGACATCGCCGTGTCCTTCGATCCGAAGTTCACGTCGACGTACGACGAGAGGAAGGATCAGTACGTCCTCAAGAACGAGTTCACGACGAGCTACCCCGTGGTGACGAACGGGACGCTCACGGTCGACTTCGGGAACTCGAACGAATACAACGAGTCGACCGGCAAGGTGAAGGACGGGCGCCGCGTCTCCTCGACGTTCACCTACCTCTTCCAGGAGCATCTCGCCTCGACGTTCTCGGTGAACTGGAACGAGGACCGGCAGGAGCGGGAGCGGGTGGTCGACGCGGACACCGACGGCCTGACCGTGTCCGGCCAGCTGCGGGAGACGCGCGCGGTGGGCTTGCTCGGGGACATGGAAGCGGGCGCGGGCCTTTCCGTGAACCGGCAGCGCTACACCACGTCCACCACCGACGGCGAGAGTGGAAACCTCACTCCGGACTGGAGGCTGAAGCTCACGCGCGCCTACACCGGCGGCACCGCCACGATGGACTACACCGGCAGCGGAGGCGTCTCGAGCCGCGAGGAGCGCCGGACGCTCCCGACCGGCGTGGCCGGCGTGGACTCCACGATCGTGGACGAGTCCGACGACACGAACATCAACAACACGGTGAACCTGGGCGGGAATTACAAGTTCGAGGACGGCACCGAGCTGCGCCTGCAGAGCTCCTACAACCGCGAGCAGGTTCAGTATCTCTCCCAGGCCGATTCCCTGCGCGGGCAGCAGGAGTCACGCGTCCGCGACTCGAGGACCGGGACGCTTTCCCTCACCACGAAGCCGGTCGAGGGCCTGGAGGTCCGCGCCAACGCGGACTACAGCCTCAACGACAACGACTACCGCCTGACCAAGACGCTCTCCAGCAACACCTCGGCCAAGTCGGCCGACACGGACATCTCCTATGAGCCGTGGGAGGGTGGGCGGTGGACCTTCAAGATGGAGCGGTCCGCCGAGCGCCGTGACTACCAGACGCCGACCTCCGGCGACGTGTCCAAACAGCAGGGCTCGGTCGACTTCAAACAGAAGATCACCACGAACGTCGACTTCGACGCGGCGTACTTCGTCAGCCTCGACCGTTTCGAATTCGACGATCCCCTCGCCAACGTCGATCGGGACGTGAGGACGCAGCGCGGCACGTTCACCGTGCGCTACAACCCGGCCAAGGCGGTGACGTCGGCGATCACCATGCAGGTGCGCAAGACCGAGTTCGTCAACATCCACCCGGTCCAGGCCGCTAACAACAATACCGATCACGGATACACGATCAATCCGATGTACACGTGGAGGCTCGGCGCGGCCAGCCTCTCCGGGGACGTGAGCGTCGACGCGCGCTACAAGGTGCAGGACTTCCAGGACGATGCGAACACGCTGGTCCGGCGGCTCACCGCGCGACAGAAGTGGCAGCAGGCGCTCTCGAGCCGGCTCTCCACGGAGGTCCAGTACCGCTGGGAGTTCAGCGACCAGGGCAGCTACAACCGCAGCGAGCTGGACGGGCGCCGGCGCTACGGGCGGTCCCGCGAGATCATCCGTTCCACGGTAGAGGCGAAGCTGCGTTACGACGTGGGGAAGGGGTTCGGCGTCCGCGTCGAGTACCGGACCGACGAGGACGATTCGTACAGCGTTTCGGGTGACGACCGGGAGCTGCAGACCGAGCTCCCGCGGCGACAGCTGCTCTACGCCGCGGACTATCGCAGGGATCTGCTCCGCCACGTGCACGTCGACGTGAACTTCTCGCAGACGTTGAAGAACGGAGAGGGCGTGACCGACGTCGAGCGGAACTACTACACGATCATCGCGTCGATCGTGTACCAGCCGTTCCAGAAGGAGGACCCGGACAAGGACAAGAAGGGCAAGAAGACGGAGGGCGAGGGATCGTGAGGTCGCGGGTGCCTTTCGCGCGGGGCCTGTTCCTCGCCGGCTTGACGGTTCTTGGCGCGCTCGGCGGTGCGGGCTGCGACCTCTTCGCCACGCGCGAGCCACCGCCGGTCGAAGAGGGCACCGAGGGAATCTGGCAGACGCCGACCACGCCGCGCATCGTCGTGGAGAATCTGGAGCGGGCGCTGGAGGCGCCGAGCTTCGGGGACTACCAGCGTGCGCTCACCGAGGACTTCGTGTTCCGGCCGGACGATGCCGACGTGGTGCGGATCGGGTTGGAGCGGCCGGGCGAGACGCCCTACGAGAACTGGGACCGCGAGGTGGAGCGGCAGACCGCGGAGGCGATCAGTCAGTCGGCGGACAGCGTCGCCCTCACGCTCGAGCTCTTCGAGGAGACCCCGATCGCGGCGGCGCGGCTCATCAAGTACCGGTACGACCTGACCCTGTTCAGCGCCGGGACAGGCACGACGTTCGAGGGCGAGGCCTGGTTCCAGATCCGCCAGGAGCCCAACGGCGACTGGCTCATCTTCGACTGGGAGGACGTGGCGAGCTCCAATACGCAGTCCTGGGGCCTTCTGAAGGGGCGGAGCCGGCCCACGTCCCCCGGGGGCGGCTCCCTCGGGCCGGAGTCACTCCCGGGTCCGGCGGCGCCGATGACAGAGGCGGATCGTTGACACCGGTTCCGCCGGCCCCTACAATGGTCGGTGCTCGGGGAAACCTGTGGAATCAGGATCTCCCGCTGACCGGCTAGCCGCGGTCACGATGGCGCTCTCCCGGGAGCGCGGCAGCCCCTCCGGGTAAGACAGCACCCCTGCATCCGCCGACCCCGTGGACTTGGAGGGTTCGCTCGTGTTCTTCCACCGCAGCTTCCGTCGCCATTGGCCGACCGCTGTCGCATTGTGCGGTCTGCTCGTTCTACTGCCGGGATGTCCGCTCTCCCCGGACGATGACCCCGGGGACGATCCAACCCCGGATCAGCTCGCGGATCCGACGACTCCCGATCTCGCGGTGAAGCGCCTCTCGCAGGTGTGGTCGAACCAGGTGTACTCGGAGCTGGAGAAGCTGTTGCATCAGGGCTTCCGGTTCTATCCGCTCGACACCGACGCCGACCAGTTCCCGTGGCTCACCGGCGACTTCTGGGGTCGGACCGAGGAGCTCGCGTTCGCGTCCAACATGTTCGACGACAACTTCTCGGGGCTGCAGCCGCCGGTTGATTCCATCGACTGGGAGTTCACGATCCTCAGCCAGCGCGAAACCACGGATGCCACGTGGGGCGTCGTGACGGAAGTGACCGCCACGGCGTTGATCACCGTGCTGACCGCCCCCGACGAGGGCTTCAGCTCGGATACGAAGTTCATCTTCCTGACGATCAAGGGCGCGTATCCGGGCCAGGCGAACTGGTACCAGATCCTCGAGCAGCGCGAGGTGCCGCGGCAGTAGCCTGAGGACCGGGCGAACACGACGGAGGCCGGGGCGACTCAGTCGCCCCGGCCTTCTGGCTTCCGGACGGGACGACGAGCCAGCGCCGGCCTCTCCGTGGGACTGGCGAGAACCGGGGCCGGCTGGTAGTCTGCCCCCGATTTCGGATTCCCCTCGCACGGTGAGTCGGCCCTCTGGCGACGAAGTACCCCGAGCCCCCGCGCGGCCGCTGGGTCGGCGTGGTTTTCCTCGCGGTCGTGTCCGCCGCGCTGTTCGCCGGTGTGCACCGCATGATCAACCCCGATGCCGCCGGGGCCGCCGCCGCCTGGCAGGTGGACCGCGCCATGGACGACGTGTTCCGCGCCGAAGGGGTGGACCGGACCGGCTTCGTCGCACAGGTGTCGCACGGGGCGCCCGCCGAGATCCGCGTGCCGGTGCCGAACGACGCGTCGATCACCCGGCTGAACGCCCAGGTGACCCGCGCCGTCGAGGCGGCGGGCGCGCACGTCTTCGAAGCGCTCGAGACCGGACCGGATCCGGACGCTCCCGAGGCGGTGGACCTGCGTCTCGGGATGGACCGCCAGGTGACGCATCGCGTGATGCTGCGGCAGGAGCCGGCGCGTGCGGAGGCCGACACGGAGGTGCCGCGCATCGCGGTCGTGTTCGACGATCTGGGGTACACGATGGACGGTCTCGCCGCCGATCTGCTGCGGCTTCCCGTGCGGTTGACCTTCGCCATTCTCCCTGGACTTCCCGAGACCGAGGAGTTCGCGCGGGCGGCGAAGGCTCGCGGTCACGACGTGATCCTGCACATCCCCATGGAGCCGATGGATCCCAGGCGCCACGACCCCGGTCGGGACGCGTTGCTCGTGGACCTCGAGCCGGAGGAGAACCTGCGGCGGCTCCGCTCCCACCTCGACGGCTTCAGCGGCTACTGCGGCGTGTCCAACCACATGGGGTCGCGCTTCACCTCGGATCCGGAGCTCATGGAGCTCGTGCTCGGCGAGATCCGCCGCCGCGACGGCGGCCTCTTCTTCCTGGATTCCAGCACCACGCCCTACTCGGTGGTGGGCGTCGCGGCGCGGAGCCAGGGGCTCGCCCACCTGCGCAACAACGTGTTCCTGGACGGCGGGGACGAGGGCCCCGAGTCGGCGCGGGTGCGGACCGATCGCGTCGCCGAGATCGCACGCAGGGAGGGGCAGGCGGTGGCCATCGGCCATGTGCACCGCGAGACCGTGGACGCGGTCCTGGCGGCGATCGACCGCTGGAACGACGAGGGCATCCGCCTGGTCGGTATCTCCGAGCTGATGCATCGTTGATGCGGCGACGGTGGGAGATGCGCCTCGGCGTCAACATCGATCACGTGGCCACGGTGCGCGAGGCTCGTCGGGCGCGGCAGCCCGACCCGGTCACCGCCGCACTCCTCGCCGAGGAGGCCGGCGCGGATCAGATCACCGCGCACCTGCGCGAAGACCGCCGCCACATCCAGGACCGCGACATCCGCCTGCTCCGCGAGCTCGTGAAGACGAGGCTCAATCTGGAGATGGCGTCGACGGACGAGATGATCGCCGTGGCGCTCTCGGTGCGTCCGGACTCGGCGACGCTCGTGCCCGAGAAGCGCGAGGAACTCACCACCGAGGGCGGGCTGAACGTGCGCGAGAGCCGCATGCGGATCCACGAGGCGGTGACGCGGTTGCAGGGGGCGGGCATCCGCACGAGCCTGTTCATCGATGCGGACCAGGCCCAGGTGGAGGAGGCGAAGCGCGTCGGCGCCGAGGTCGTCGAGCTGCACACCGGCCGGTATGCCGACGCCGGATCCGACGAGGATCGAGAAGCGGAACTGGAGCGGATCGCCGACGCGGCCGCGCTCGCGGTGAAGATGGGGCTCGAGGCGGTGGCCGGCCACGGGCTGGACTACCGGAACGTCGGGCGCGTGGCAGCCCTGCGGGACCTGACCGAGCTGAACATCGGGCATGCCATCGTCTCGCGCGCCGTGATCCGCGGGATCGGGCCGGCGGTGGCGGAGATGGTGACCCTGATCCGAGCGGCCCGGGCGGGAATCGCGGCCCCGTGATTGCGGCGCCGTGAAGGGGGAGGCGCCCTGCCGCGGGACCGGACGACGCCCGAGGCAAGGTCTCCGTTGACAGGACCGGGGACCGCTCCTACGCTCTTCGCCCTTGTCCTGAACCGCGTCCTCCGGGAACCGAGGGCCACAGGCCCCCTGCGCCGAGTCCGATGAAGAGCTTCCGCTGGCGAATCCTCACCGTGCTCGCCGCCCTCGGGGTCGGCTTCTTCCTGCTCTGGCCGACCTGGCGCTACTACGGCATGAGCGAGGTGGAGCGCGAGAACCTCGATCCCAACGAGCTCGCCGTCCTCAAGTCCCAGGCCGTGCGCCTCGGCCTCGATCTGCAGGGCGGAATGCACCTCGTGCTGGAGATCGACGATTCCGAGATCGGGCCGGAGGCGGACACCGCCGACCTGCTGGCGCGCGCCCTCGAGGTCGTGCGCAACCGGATCGACGAGTTCGGCGTCACCGAGCCCGTAGTGCAGGGGGCGGGGGACCGCCGCATCATCGTCGAGCTGGCGGGGATCGACGACCCGGAGCGTGCCGAGCAGATCATCAGCCGGGCCGCGATCCTCGAGTTCCAGATGGTCCGCTCCGGCTCGGAGATGCGGCGCCTCGCGCAGCAGCTCGATTCGCACCTCGCGCGGCTGGGTGGGGTGGCAGCCCCGCCGGACACGAGCGCACCGGGGACCACCGCGGACACGGCCGCCGCCGACATCACTGCCCCGGACGCGGTTCCCGCCATCCCCCCGACCGCCGCCGACCTGCGCGGGTACCTGGCTCAGGACGTCACCGAGACTTCCGGGTCCCCGCTCACGTCGCGCATCGTGTACACGCAGCGTCGAGGCACGGTCGGCGTCAACGAGGTCGCGCACGTCCGGGAGACGGACACCGAGCTGCTGACCCGCTACATCGCGCTGCTCGACTCGACCGGGGCCATCCCCTCGGACGTCGAGCTCGTGTGGGAGGCCGAGCCGACCGAGGATGCCACCGGCAACGCGATCCGCATGCTGTACCTGCTGACCCGCGCGCCCGAGCTCACCGGCGAGGTCCTGGAGGACGCGCGCCCGCAGCCCGACACGCAGTCCTCCATGCAGGGCAACTATCTCGTGGAGTTCGATCTCAGCCGCACCGGCCGGCGTCTCTTCAGCCGGACCACCGGCGAGAACGTCGGACGCCTCATGGCCATCGTGCTCGACGGCAAGGTGAAATCCGCTCCCGAGATCCAGGACAAGATCCGCGCGGGGACCGCCGTCATCACCGGACGGTTCACGCCCGAGGAGGCGAAGGACCTCGCCGTGGTGCTGAAGGCGGGCGCCCTTCCCGTCCCGATCAAGATCGAGGAGAAGCGCGCCGTCGGGCCGTCTCTCGGGCAGGACTCCATCGAGCAGGGCCGGACGGCCATGCTGATCGGCTTCATGGCGGTGCTCGTCTTCATGGTCGTCTACTACCGGGCCGCCGGCCTCATCGCCGTCTTCGCGCTCTCCCTGAACCTGGTTCTCCTCCTCGCCGCCATGGTGGCGCTGGATGCGGTGCTCACGCTGCCCGGCATCGCCGGATTCGTGCTTACCGCGGGCATGTCCGTGGACGCGAACGTGCTCATCTACGAGCGAATGCGCGAGGAGCTGCGCAACGGTCAGACGTTCCGCAACGCGCTGAGCCGCGGCTACGACCGCGCGTTCACCACCATCCTGGACTCCAACGTCACCACCCTCATGAGCGGCCTCGCGCTGCTGTGGTTCGGCACCGGTCCGATCAAGGGGTTCGCCGTCGTGCTCTCGATCGGCATCGTGGTGAGCATGTTCACCGCGCTGTTCGTGACGCGTCTCATCTTCGATCTGCTGACGCGCCCGGGCGGCGTGCGTCAGGTCTCGGTCTAGGCGGCCCCGCATGCAGTTCCTGACGAACCCTCGGATCGACTTCATGACGCACCGGCGTCTCGCCATGGCCGTGTCGGCCCTGGTGATCCTGGCCGGCATCGTCTCCCTCGTCGTGAAGGGCGGCCCCAACTACTCCGTGGACTTCACCGGCGGCACGCTCATCCAGATCCGCTTTCCGTCGGGCGTCGCCGCCGAGGAGATCCGCGAGGTCCTCTCCGGCGTGGGGCTCGGCGCGGTCGAGATCGTGCAGTTCGGCGGTCCGGACGAGCGGCTGGTCCGCATCCCCTCGGGGACCGAGTCGGCGGAAGCCATGGCGAAGGCCGCGCTGCGCGAGAGGTGGCCGGACCTGGAACTCCGCCGCGAGGAGACCGTCGGCCCGAAGATCGGCGGTGAGCTGCGCAGCGCCGCCATGCAGGCGACCGTCCTGGCGCTCGCGCTGATCCTGATCTACGTCACCATGCGCTTCGAGTTCCGCTTCGCCGTCGCGGCGATCATCGCTCTGATCCACGACGTGGTGGTGACGCTCGCCTTCTTCAGCTTCACCGACCGGGAGCTTTCGCTCTCGGTGATCGCCGCGTTCCTCACCATCGTGGGTTTCTCCATCAACGACACGATCGTGATCTTCGACCGCGTGCGGGAGAACCTGCGCGTGCCCGCCGGCCCGGCCTTCCTCGAGGTCATGAACCGGAGCGTGAACCAGACCCTGTCCCGGACGATCATCACGTCCGGCACCGTGCTGGCCACCGTGCTCGTCCTGCTCTTCTTCGGCGGCGAGGTGCTGGAGGACTTCTCCTTCGCCATGGTGGTGGGGCTCATCTCCGGGACCTACTCCACGGTCTTCGTCGCCGCGCCGCTGGTCGTGGAATGGGAGATGCTGCGCCCGCGGAAGCGCAAGTAGCACGCCCGCAACGACTTCGCGACGGCCGCGTTGACCCGCCCGAAAGCTCGTGCTTATCATGGGGTCATGACGCTGCGCAGCGCATGGTGCCTCTTCGTCCTGGCGGCCGCCGCCCCGATGCCGGCCTCGGGCGAGACGGCGGACCTCGACTCCGGCGTCGCGCACGCGGAGCTCGAGGAGGTGCCCGCCGACGGCCCGCTCGCGGTGTTCGCCGCCGTGGGCGAGGCGTGGCGCGCGGGAGACGCGCGGGCGCTCACCGAGCTGCTCGACCCGGAGGACCGGGTGGGGCTCTCCTTCTCCAAGGGCGGGCCGCGGGGCGGCTGGTTCAACCGCGACCAGGCCTACTTCCTCCTCAAGGATCTGCTCGAGTTCAGTCGCACCGAGCGGTTCGAGTTCGAGACCTACTGGAACCTCGACTCGAACGGACGGTCCCCGTTCGCGGTGGCCGTCCACGAGTTCCGCATGAACGACGGCGCGACCCACACGGATCAGGTGTACCTGTCGCTCCGGCTCCGGGGCGAAACCTGGTACGTCGGGGAGATTCGATCGATCGACCGGTGACGGGAGCTCCGCCGTGATGCTCCACCTGGGTCTCGCCGCCCTCCTCCTCGCCGTCGCCGTGTGGGGCCTTCGCCGCCGGTCCGGCCGTGGTCCCGCCTCCCTGGTCCTCTCCGTGCTCGCCATCGCCGCCGCCGCCGCCGAGCTCGGCCTGGCCGCACGCCGTGCGCAGCTCGCGCGGGACTGGGAAGCGCTCGCCGAGAGCGAGCTCGAGGCTCGCGCCACGCGCATCGTCGAGTTCCTGCGCGACGAAGGGTCCAGCGCGCTGGCCGCCATCCGCGCCACCGGCGGAGACGCGGATACGCGCGCGCTGCTCTCCTCCGAAGGCGCGCTCGTCCGCACCGCGCGGCGCCCCGTCTTCCTGGACTTGATGGAGCGCTTCCCCGGCCGCGAAGCCGGCGTCACCGTCTACGACGCGGCCGGGTTCCCGCGCGCTTGGTCGGGCTGGTCGGCCACCGCGACGATGTCGCTCTCGGAGAAGCCCAGTCCCGAAGCGGAGATCGTGGAGATTCGCGAGGGCAACATCTACACCATCCTGCAGGTCACGCACCCCGTCGTGGCGGCGTCCGGAGCGGTCAGCGCGGAAGCCGGCAGCCAGGGTAATCAGGTCGGGCCGGCGGCGGACTCGGCGAAGGAGCCGCTCGGCTGGGTGGTGTACCAGCGGCCGCTGCGCGTGCAGTTCCCTCTGGAGAACCGCTTCCTTCGCGTCGACGACGTGCTGCGCCGCCTGGAAGGCGGCTCCGGCGTGCGCGCCGATCTGGCCTTCGCGCTCTCGCTGCGCGGCGAAGACGACGTCGCGAGGATCCGCCCCGGCGCACTGAAGCTCGACGTCCGCGAGGAGTCGGCGTCGGCCGCGGCCGCCATCGTGTCCGCCGGCGACGAGCCGGTCGGACGCGTGACGCTCTCCGGGTTGTCCCAGGGAGCGCTCATCGCCGAGCGACTGGGCGGGCTGCTCCGCGTGCGGGCTTGGCTCCTGCTGACCACCGGCTTCCTCGCCGCCGCGCTGATCTGGCTCGCCGTGGCGGAGCGAAGCGTATGGCGGACCGTCGTGCGGATCGCGGTGATCGCGGCGGCACGGTTCGCGCTGAGCCACGGCGCGCCCTGGAGCGAGAGCGGCTTCCTCGGCGTGTTCGATCCGTCGGTGTATGCGCTCAACCGCTTCGGTGGCCTCGCGCGCTCGCCTGGGGATCTGGCTCTCACCGCCGCGGCGCTCGTGCTCGTCGGGCGAGAGCTCCGCTCGCTGGTCGGCGCGCATCAGGCGTCGCTCGCAGCCTTCGGGCGAAGGTTCCCGCTCGTCGCCTGGATCCCGGCGGTCGCCGCGGCGCTTCTCGTCGGGTCGTGCGCCGGATTCCACTGGTCGCGCACGGTGAGCGTGGCCCGCGATGCGAACGTCCCGCTGTACGCCGGCCTCGACCCCTTCGCCTCCGCTCCCGCCGCCGCGCTGGAGCTGGCGCTGCTGCTGGGCGGTGCGGCGTTCCTGCTCTTCGGCGACGCGCTGGTGCGCGCCAGTGTGGCGTTCCTCGACCGCTGGCCGGCGCGGAGCGGCGTGCTCGTCGCGTGGGGTCTCGCCGCGTTCGGGTCGGCGGTGAAGATCGGGGCGGCCGCGGATGAGGCCAGTCTCGGCGGGCCGGCCTCCTCGTTCGACTCCGACTTGGTCCGCACCGTGGCGACGATCGCCGCGCTTCTCGCCTTCCATCGGCTGGCCTCGAGATGGGAGCGGCCGCGGGCCGCGGCGGTCTTCGTCGTCGCGTTCCTGGCGCAGCTCGCCGGCTTCACCGCCATCGCCGAGTCGACCGAGATCCGGCGGCGCGGGCTCGTCGAGCTGCTCGCGCAGGATCACGTGGAGAGCCCGTCGAGCTACCGCCAGTTCCTGATCGGCAGCGTGATCGGTCACCTGTCCAGCTCGCTGCCGGCGAAGGAGGTGCTGGCCGAGGGCGCCGGACCCGAGCACGCCAACCTCGCGTTCGTGCTGTGGGGCAAGAGCCCGCTCGCGTCGGTGTCGGCCGGGTGCCGCTTCCGCATCCTGGACGCGCTCGGGCGGACGGTGTCCACGTTCAGCCTGGGGTTCCCGCCCGAGCTCGCCACCGTGGCGGAGGCGCCGGAGCCCGGTGAGACCGGGGAGAGCGGCGCCGTGCGCTACCGTCGCGAGGAAGTGGGCTCGGTGCGCGTCGATCTCTACACCGGGGCGGCGCCGATCACGAGTGACGGCCGCGTCCTCGGAGCCGTGGAAGTGGCCATGGCGTGGTTCGACGATCTGCGTGGCACGGGACCGGCGCTGGCCTCAGTGTTCACGAACCTGACCGCGCCCGACGAGCTGCTCGGCTTCGTCCGCGAGGTGCCCGACCGCATCGACCGCTACCGCGGCGAGACGCTCGTCTACTCCACCGATCCGGAGGGCGGCCTCGGCAAGCGGGTGCCGGAGTTCCTGGTGCAGGCGCTGGCCGACACGCGTTCGTCCGGGCGATGGGTGGAGCGCAAGATCGACGACAAGCTCTACGACCTGTACTGCGTGCGGGAGCGCGACGGCGAGGTGACCGTAGGCTACCTCACGTTCGGCATCGAGCGCATGGGGCCGCTCTCCGCCGCGGGACTCTTCGTGCGCTCGCAGCTCGTCGCGCTGGTGCTCACGCTCTTCGCCCTGCTCGTGCTCGCCGCACTCGCGCGCGTGCTCCCGGCGGGACGGGCCGGCCGCTTCCAGCCGCCGCGCATCGGCTTCCGCGAGCGCGTGATCGGCGGCTTTCTCATCGTCGCCTTGCTGCCGACCGTGTTCCTCGGCTTCGCCGGACGGAAGCTCTTCGTCGAGGAGCAGCTGCAGGAGTTCCATCGTCGCCTCGAAGAGGACCTGCGTCTCTCCGGTGAGCTCCTGGGGCGAAGGCTCGCCGACGCGGGGCGAAACGCCGCCGGCTCACGGGAAGTCATCGAGTGCCTCGCCGATCCGGCCGGCTATCGCACGCTCTCCGCGCCGCTCTCGGTGACCGGCGTCGTGGTCGTCTCGGAGGAGGGGCGGCTGCTCGGCGCGAGCCGCACCGCGGATCTGGGTATGGCCGTCGTTCCCGGACACCTCGCCGCGAGCGACACTCCGGTGGAGTTCTTCCGCCGCCGCGGCGAGGAGCTGTACTCTTGCGCGCTCGTCCCCGTTCCGGCGGATCCGGCGGCCGGCCGCGCGCGCGGGGGATCGGTCCTGGCCTTCCAGCGCGTGGACACGCTGCTGGCCGCCGACCTCGAGCGCCGCGTCGGCTCGGCGGTGAGCTTCTTCGCCGGCGGCCTCCTGACCGCGACGTCCAAGCCCGAGCTCTACCAGTCCGAGATCCTCAGCGATCTCGCCGAGCCGACGGCGTATCTCAAGATCGAGCTGGAGGGGGCGCGGAGGACGCTCGTCGAGAGCCGCGTCGGCTCGACGTCGTTCCTAGCGGCGTACGCGCCGCTGCTGGACGAGGCCGGTGCGGCCGTGGGGATCCTCTCGACGCTCGCCGCGTTCCGCGGGCAAGGGCTCGGCGTCGAGGCCGGGCGCGTTCTCTCGGCGATCTACTTCGTGTGCCTGGCCGTGCTGGCGGGCGCCGTGGCCGCGGCGGTGCTGCTGGCCAACCGGCTCACGCGGCCCATCTCCGACCTGACGCGCGGCGCGGAGCGGATCGGTGCGGGCGGCCTCGGCCACGTCATCCTGACGAAGGCCGGCGGGGAGATCGGCGCCCTGGTGCGCTCGTTCAACTCG
>JBQTGV010000015.1:0-19586 GCA_052390515.1 Candidatus Eiseniibacteriota bacterium
CAAGGTGAAGGCGCTGTACCAGTAACGCCGGCACCGAAACGAGTACGCGGCCACCCCGTCCGAGCGGCGGGGTGGCCGTTCTCTTGGCGGCTCCCCCGCCAGGCCCGCTGCGTGTAGACTGCCCGCCGCGAATCGAGGAGATGACCATGCGCACCCCGGACGGGTTGCCCGTCGTCGCGATCGTCGGGCGGCCCAACGTGGGCAAGTCCACGCTGTTCAATCGCGTGCTCGGCCGTCGCCTCGCCGTCGTCCACGACGAGGCCGGGGTCACGCGGGACAGGAACCACGCCCGCGCCGTCTGGAACGAGCGTGAGTTCTGGATCGTGGACACCGGCGGCTTCACGCTCCGCGAGGGGAAGGGGATCGAGCTCGAGATCCAGGCGCAGGTGGAGCTGGCCATCGACGAGGCGGACCTCGTCCTGCTGCTGCTGGATGCGCGCGCCGGTCTCACGGCTCCCGACGAGGACGTGATCCGCTCCCTGCTGCGCCGCGGGAAGGCGGCCGTGGTCGCGGCGAACAAGGCGGACCGCGACGTGGACGAGCGCGAGGCGCAGGCCATCGTTCCGCTGGGGCTCGGTGCGGTGCTCCCCGTCTCCGCGGCGAACGGACGCGGCATGGAGGACCTCCGGGACGAGCTCGTGCGCCGGCTTCCCGCGCCGGTGGAGTCCGCTCCCGCCGACGAGCGCGAGGTCGCCGTGGCCATCGTGGGCCGGCCCAACGTCGGGAAGTCGTCGCTCGTCAACGCGCTCACCGGCGAGCCGACCATGATCGTCAGCGAGCAGGCCGGGACCACCCGCGACGCGGTGGACACCTGGCTCACGCAGAACGACCGCCCCTTCCGGCTCATCGACACGGCGGGCCTTCGCCGCCGCTCGAGGGTGAAGCCGAGCGTCGAGTACTGGGCCGGCCTGCGTTCCTCGGAGGCGATCCGGCGCTCCGACGTCGTGGTCCTGGTGCTGGACGCGACCCAGCAGCTCTCCCAGCAGGACGTGGCCATCGCCGCCGAGGCGGTGGAGGAGTACAAGTCGGTGATCCTCGCGGTGAACAAGTGGGACGCCCTGGAGAAGGACCCCGACGTGGCCCGCCGCTTCGAGGACCGGATTGCCTGGCATTTCAAAGTCCTGTCGGACGCCCCGGTGTTGTACGTATCGGCGAAGACGGGGCGGCGCGTGGACCGCATCCTGCCCGCCGCCGCGAAGCTCGCCGAGGTGCGCAGCCGGCGCGTGCCGACCGCCGAGGTGAACGAGGTGCTGCAACGCATCGTGGAGCAGAACCCGCCTCCCTCGGGCAGCAGCCGGCGCGCCACGCGCGTCCTCTACGCCTCCCAGGTGGCCGCGCGGCCGCCCACGTTCGCGGTGTTCACCAACAGCCCGGAGAACCTGGAAGGGCACTACACCCGCTACCTGCGCAACCGCATCAAGGAGGAGCTCGGCTTCGAGGGTGCGCCGGTGAAGGTCGTCGTGCGCAACAGCGAAGGGCGGGAAGAGACGTGACGCGCGTCGCCGTCGCCGTGGCGGTGGCGTGGCTGCTCGGCAGCGTCCCGTTCGCGCTGCTGGCCGCGCGGATCAAGGGAGTCGATCTGCGCCTCCACGGGAGCGGCAACCTGGGCGCGACGAACGCGATCCGCGTGCTCGGACCGGTGCTCGGGGTGCCGGTGCTGATCGCGGACGTGGCCAAGGGATGGATCGCCGCGGCGGTGATTCCGCGGCTCTCGGCGTCGACGCTCGAAGCGCTTCCGCTCGCCTGCGGAGCGGCGGCGATCCTCGGGCACGTCGCTTCGCCCTTCCTGCGCTTCCGCGGCGGGAAGGGGGTCGCGGCGGCGGCGGGCGTGTTCCTGGCCCTCGCGCCGCAGGGTCTGGCCGTCGCCGCCGCCGTCTTCGCCGCGGTGCTGCTCATCACCCGTTACGTCTCGCTCGCCTCCATGGCCGGCGCCGCCGCGCTGCCGGTGGCGCTCGTCGCTCTGCGCGCCCGCACCGAGCTCGTCGCCGCGGGAGCGGTTCTCGCGGTCCTCGTCGCCGTTCGCCACCGCGCGAACGTCGCACGCATGCTGCGCGGTACCGAGCACCGCGCCACGTTCCGGCGCCGGGGGGCGGCGCCGTGATCGCCGTGCTGGGTGCCGGGAGCTGGGGGACGGCCCTCGCCTGCCTGCTGGCCCCCCGGGCCGAGACCATTCTCTGGGGCCGCGATCCGGAGCGGGTGCGGGAGATGCGCGCTCAGCGCGAGAACTCCCGCTATCTGCCGGGCGTCACGTTGCCGCCGTCTCTGGAGATCACCGCGCAGATCGACGATGTCGCCGGAGTACCGGACGTGATCCTCGCGGTGCCGACCCGGGCGCAGGCGGAGGTGGCGCGCGCCGTGGTCGCGCGGGGGGCGACGGCACGCGTGCTCTGCGCGGCGAAGGGCTACGAGCCGGGAACGCGGCGGCGCATGTCCGAGGCGCTGGGGGACGCGCTCGGCCCGGAGGTTCCGGTGACGGTGCTGGCCGGCCCGAGCCACGCCGAGGAAGTGGCCCGCGGCATCCCCACGACCGTGGTGGTCGCCGCGGCGGACGAGAGCCGCGCGCGCGAATGGCAGGAGCGGCTCATCGCCCCGACGTTCCGGGTGTACACGAACCCGGATCTCGTCGGCGTGGAGACCGCTGCGGCTCTCAAGAACGTCATTGCCATCGCGGCCGGCATCTGTGACGGGCTGGGCTTCGGCGACAACACCAAGGGCGCGCTGCTGACGCGTGGCCTCGCGGAGATGGCCCGGCTCGGCGAGGCCCTCGGAGCGCGTGCCGAGACGTTCTCGGGGCTGGCCGGGCTCGGCGACCTCGTCACCACCTGCACGAGCCGGCACAGTCGCAACCGCAAGGTCGGTGAGCTGATCGGCACGGGCTCGGACCTGGAGACCGCCTGCCGGCGCACCGGAATGGTCGCGGAGGGCGTCGAGACGACGCGTTCCGCGCTGGCCATCGCCGCGGAGCATGGCGTGGAGCTTCCCATTACCGAGCAGGTCGGAGAGGTGCTCTTCCACGGGAAGGGGCCCCGGCAGGCGCTCGGTGACCTCATGGGGCGAGACGCCAAGGCCGAAGTCCGCTAGAATCCCACGTCGGCGCAGGAGGAGGTCTCGGTCGGTGGAGCCCGTACGCAAGATCTACTACTCCATCACCGAGGTCGCCGAGATGGCGGACGTCAAGCCGCACGTCCTCCGGTACTGGGAGACGGAGTTCACGGCGCTCCGGCCGCGCAAGAACCGCGCGGGCAACCGGACGTACCGCGAGAAGGACGTGCGGCTCGTGCTCCTGATCAAGAAGCTGCTCTACGACGACGGCTTCACGATCAAGGGGGCGCGCCGCAAGATGCAGGAGCGGAAGGGGGAGCTGGAGCAGATCGAGCTGCCCTTCACGAGGAACGAGCCGGCGGTCTCGATCGCCGGGCTCCGCAAGGAGCTCGAAGGGATCCTGGCGTACCTGTCCGCGTAGGGACGGCCTGCCGCTCGGCACACGGAAATGGATCGGGGCGTGGCGCAGCCCGGTTAGCGCGCTTGCTTGGGGTGCAAGAGGTCGCTGGTTCGAATCCAGTCGCCCCGACCAAATCCGTCCCTCGACGCCGCGTAGAGTTCCGTTTTCGCCCCCCGAGCCGAACAGGCGAGCTCCCTTGAATGTTCTGCTGACCAACGACGACGGGGTGCACGCGGCCGGGCTCGCGGCGCTGCGGGAATCCTTCGTCGGGCGTGGGCACCGCGTAACCGTGGTCGCGCCGGACCGGGAGCAGTCCGCCTCCAGCCACTCCATCACGCTGGACCGCCCGCTGCGCATCCGCACGTTCGGCGAAGCGCTCGCCGTGGACGGGACGCCGACCGATTGCGTGCTGGTCGCCGTGCACGGCGTGCTTCGGGCCTGCCCGGACCTCGTCGTCTCCGGCATCAACCACGGACCGAACATGGGCGAGGACGTGACGTACTCCGGGACGGTCGCGGCGGCGTTCGAGGCGCACATCCTCGGCGTGCCGGCCATCGCCGCGTCGATGTCGGATGCGGCCGCGGGCGACTTCGCCGGAGCCGCACACTTCGTGGCGGACCTGGCCGACGAGCTCGGCGAGTGGGCCCGCGAGCGCAGGGCCATCCTCAACGTGAACTTCCCGGCCGGTCCTTCGGCCGGATGGGGCGAAGCGCGCATCACGCGCCTCGGTACGCGGCGCTACTCGGACGAGATCATCGAGAAGAGCGATCCGCGCGGCAAGAAGTACTACTGGATCGGCGGTGCCACGCCGACGTGGACGGGCGACGCGGACACCGACTTCGCCGTGGTCCACGCCGGAGGAATCTCGGTGACGCCGCTGCACCTGGCGCTCACCGACGAGGCCGCGCGCGCCGACCTGCTCGCCCGGCGCGCTTCGAGGATCGGCGCGTGATGCGAGGCAGCGTGGCCAACGGCAACGGCGATCTGACCGTCGCGCGCGCCGAGATGGTCGAGCACCAGCTCCGCGAGCGCGGCATCCGCAGCGCGAAGGTCCTCGACGCGATGGCCAAGGTGCCGCGACACCGCTTCGTGGATGCGGCGCTGCGCTCCCGAGCCTATGGCGACCACGCCCTGCCCATCGGGGCGGGGCAGACGATCTCGCAGCCGTACATGGTGGCTTTGATGACCGAGGCGCTCGCGCTGGAGGGCGGGGAGAGGGTGCTGGAGATCGGCACGGGCTCGGGCTACCAGACGGCCGTCCTCGCCGAGTTCACGCAGCGGCTCTTCTCCATCGAGCGGAGCCCGGAGCTCGCGCGCACCGCCGCGGCCACGCTCCGCGATCTCGGCTACTCCAACGTCATCCTCAAGACCGGCGACGGCACGTTGGGCTGGCCCGAGCATTCGCCCTTCGACGCCGTCCTGGTGACCGCCGGTGCGCCGGAGATTCCCGCGCCGCTGCTGGCCCAACTGACCGACGGTGGCCGGCTCGTCGTCCCCGTGGGCGATCGGGACATCCAGCGCCTCGAGCTCGTCACGCGGCGGGCGAAGCGGACGGAACGGCGAACCCTCGTGGAGTGCGCTTTCGTTCCCTTGCTGGGCGCGGCGGGCTGGAAGGCGCCGCCCCGCTGAGCCGCACCTTTACAGGGCAGGGTTCGCGAGTATACTCCTTGCTCCGCTAAGGAATCGCCCGTGGAACCGGTCGGGGTGTAGCGCAGCCCGGTTAGCGCGCCTGCTTCGGGAGCAGGAAGTCGGAGGTTCGAATCCTCTCACCCCGACCATCTTCTCCGCACCGCCCGGCGGCGCCCCGCCGGAACCGGGGTTCGCCGTGGCTCACGAGAACATCCGGGCCGCCATCCGCGACGTGCCCGACTTCCCCAAGCCGGGCATCCTCTTCAAGGACATCGCTCCGGTGCTGGCCGATCCGGCGTGCTTCCGGAGCGCTCTCGACGCGCTGGAGGCGCGCTGGCGCAGGGAGGGGATCGACGCGGTCTGCGCCGTCGAGTCACGCGGGTTCATCTTCGGTGCCCCGCTCGCCGACCGCCTGCGCTGCGCGTTCGTTCCGGTGCGCAAGCCGGGGAAGCTCCCCTGGAGGACGCGCAGCGTGGAGTACACGCTGGAGTACGGGACCGACTCGCTGGAGATCCACGACGACGCCTTCCCGCCCGGCTCGCGGGTGCTGATCGTCGACGACCTGCTCGCCACCGGCGGCACCGCCCAGGCGGCGGGGCGGCTCGTCACGCTGGGCGGCGGCGAAGTCGCCGGCTACGCGTTCGTCGTGCACCTCTCGTTCCTGGGCGGCTTGGCGAAGCTCGGTGGGAAGCCCGTGCAGTTCCTGGTGGACTACTAGGGTTCCGTCTCGAAAGAAATGATCGGATCACCTCGCTTAAGCCGCCGTGCCGTAGCCACGGACGGCGGAGCAGCGCCGCCACGAAGCGAGCGGAGCCAGGACGGCGAAGCGAGCGCGAGCGAGGCGAACGGTGCGGGTTCTGCCGCGCCCCTAGAACTCCAGCACCGGCAGCTCCCGCTGCGGAGTGGACAGGAACTCGCAGCCGTCGGCGGTGACGAGCACGTTCTCCTCCAGCGCGACGACTCCGTAGTCGGGGAGCAGGATGGAGGGCTCCAGCGTGAAGACGTTGCCCTTCTCGACCTTGCAGTACGGCGTCTCGTTGTAGCGCTCCCAGGGCGGGGCGAGCGTGGCGCCGCCGCCGTCGTGCGCGGAACGACCGAGCTGGTGCCCGAGCGCGTGGGTGAACTCCTCGTATCCCGCGGCGGTGAGCACATCCCGGGCGATCTGGTCGACCTCCCAGCCGAGGACGCCCGGCTTGAGCGCCGCGGCCGCCGCATCGATGGCGCGGATGACGGTGGCGAAGGCCCGCGCGACCGGCTCGGGAGCGCCCTCGCCGCCCTCCGCGACCCACCACATGCGCTGTATGTCGGAGCAGTACTGCTGGCGGCGGATGCCGAAGTCCACGTGCACCACGCTGCCCGGGGAGATGCTGTCGGCGGTCGGCGAGACGTGCCCGATGCGGGTGGATGGACCGACGCTGACGATCGGGCACATCTTCGGAGTCCACGCGCACTGGAACCCGCGGGAGTAAGCGAGCCGGCGGATGCCGTCGGCCAGCTCCGCGGCCGTGACGCCCGGGCGGATCATCGTGGCGGTCTCGCGGAGGATCTTCTCCGTCTCCTGCACCGCCTGCGCGACGGCCTCGACCTCCATGGGAAGCTTGCGCCCCCGCAGCGACCAGATGACGTCCTCCGCCGGCACCAGGCGGTCCGCGTAGATCGTCCCCCCGAAGCGCCGCTGCAGCAGCCGGTGGAGCCCGGCGCCGAGCCCGTCGGCCAGGGAATCGTTCTCCGAGACGTTGATGGCGATGGAGTGCGGATCCAACCGGCTGATCGTGTTGGCCAGCGGCTCGGAGATGCCTTCGCGGTAGCCGAGCACGCGCTTGTAGATCCCGGCCTCCTCGATCTCAGGCGCGTCGTGCACTCCGACGATCGCGATCTTCTCGCCGTCCGCGGTCAGGATCAGCGCCGACTCCCAGGTCAGGTCCCCGTCGAAGATCAGCTCCAGCGAAGGATCGACGTTGGCGAGCGTCTCCCGGACGTAGGTCAGCCAGACGTCAATCCCCTTCTCCTTGAGGATCTCGATGGCCTGATCGGTCTTCGCCGCGAGGAAGGCGGCCGTCTCCAGGCCGGGGGCGCTGCGCGTCGTGGTGCTCATGATCGGAAATGTATCCGGAACGAGGGTCCGGGGCGAGCGAAACCCGTTGCTGGCCCCGCTCTCGGGCGATAGACTGGCCAGCCGCTCGGGCTCCAAGACGCGGCCCCCGACACGGAAGCGTATGGACCGTCGAATCGCCACACGGTTGAGCAAGTTTCTCTCGCTCGTCCTCCGGCACCGGCCGGACGACTACGGCCTGCACATGGACAAGCACGGCTGGGTCGACTTCGCCGACCTCATCGACGTGCTCGCCGCCGAGGACATCGTCGGCGAGGACGCGGAGCAGATCGTGCAGGACCTCGTCCAGGGCTCGGACCGGCAGCGCTTCGAGATCGCGGGAGGAAAGATCCGCGCGCTCTACGGACACTCCGACCGCGTCCATCTGGAGCTGCCCGAGGACGAGCCGCCCGAAGTGCTCTTCCACGGCACCACGCTCGAGGCCGCGCGGAAGGTCGCGCAGGACGGGCTGCAGCCCATGGGCCGCGCTTACGTGCACCTGTCGTCGACGGAGCAGGAGGCGCTCGCGGTGGGCCGCCGGCACGAGGACCATCCCGTGCTGATCCGCGTCGACACCTTCGCCGCGATCGAGAGGGGACTCAAGTTCCACCGGGCGACGGAGCAGATCTGGCTGTCCCCCGCCGTTCCCGCGGAGGTCTGCCGCGTGCCGGACCTCCCCGAGGAGAGCGCGCCGCGCCCCGCGGCAGCGCCGCCGCGACCCGCCACTCCGCCCGCTCCGCGCCCGGCCCCTGGTCCGCGCGCCGAGGGAGTCCGCGTGGTCGCGCCCGATCCCGACGAGGGCTTCAAGAGGCGGACCCGCAAGAAGAACCGGCGGTGACGCGGTGAAGAAGGTGCTCATCGCCGCCGGCGCCGTCGTCGTGCTCGGCGTCGTCATCGCCCTCAACGTCCAGCGTGCCCGCGAGAAGGCCGTGAGCGTCGAGATCGTCTCCGTCGGACGGAAGACACTCGTTGAGACCGTGTCCGGCTCCGGACGGATCGAAGCGCGCAAGTCGGTGAGCATCACCTCGCGGGTGGTCGGCAAGGTCCTGGAGGTGAACGCCGAGGAAGGGGACCGCGTCGAGGCCGGCACGGTGATCCTGCGCATCGACCCCGGCGAGCGGCAGGCCGCGCTGGACCAGGCCACGGCGAACCTGGCCCGCGGCGAGGCGAGCGTCGCGCTGGCCGAGGCCGAGCTGCGCAAGGCCGAGTTCGAGCTGGAGCGCGTGAAGGGGCTCGTCTCCGCGGGCCTCTCGTCGGCGCAGGCAATGGAGTCGGCGGAGACGAGCCACGCCGTGGCCTCGGCGCGGGTCCGCGAAGCGCAGGAGCTGGTCCGCGCGGAGCGCGCGGCGGTCGCGCAGTCCCGCTACGAGCTGGACAAGACCGTGATCGTGGCGGAGATCCCCGGAGTCATCGTGCGGCTCTCCGTGGAGGAGGGCGAGAACGTGCTCGCCGGCGATCTCTACAACGAAGGGTCGCCGATCGTGGTCATCGCCGATCTCTCCGAGATGGAAGCGCAGATCCTGGTCGACGAGACCGAGGTGGTGAAGGTGCGCGACGGCCAGACCGCCGAGGTCGAGGTGGACGCGTTCCCGGACCGCAAGCTCTCGGGCCGGGTGTTCGAAGTGGGCAACAGCGCTTACAACGCCGGCCCGCTCGGCTCGCAGGAGGCCAAGGACTTCCGCGTGCGCATCCTGCTCGAGGAGGTGCCGGAGAGCCTTCGCCCGGGACTCTCGGCGCGCGCCGAGGTGGAGACGGACCGCCGGGAGGACGCGCTCGCCGTGCCGATCGCGGCGCTGACCATCCGCGATCCCGAGGAGGAGCGCGAGAAGGCCGAAGGGCGCCGCTCGAAGCGGGGACGCGCGGAGGCCGCCGCTTCCGCCTCGGCCGGCGACACGACGGCGGCCGACACGACGTCCGCCGAGGAGACCCGCGAGAAGGAGGGGGTCTTCGTCGTCCGGGACGGCCGCGCAGTCTTCTTCGAGGTGGAGACCGGGATCGCCGGGGAGAAGGACTTCGAGGTCGTGTCCGGCCTGGCCGAGGGCGACGAGATCGTTCAGGGCCCCTTCGAGGCGGTCCGCACGCTCGACTCCGGCGCCAAGGTGAAGCGGCAGAGCTCGAAGAAGGCGAAGGGCGGCAAGTCGGACGGGGGCGAGGACGAGGGCGCCGGCGAGGAAGCGGAATCTCCCGGAGACGAGTGACATGCAGCTCGCGGAGGGGATCCGCGTCGCGTTCGGATCGCTGTGGGCCTACAAGCTGCGCACCTTCCTGACCGTGCTCGGCAACATCGTCGCGGTCACCTCGGTCATCGCCGTCGTCTCGCTGATCGACGGCGTGGACCTCTTCGTGCGCGAGGAGATCGCCGACGAGGGCTCCAACACGCTGACCCTCCGCCGCATCGACGAGCTGGAGGTGCTCACCAACTTCGACCGCTTCCTCGAGGCCCTGCACAACCCCGAGATCACGCTCGACGACTACCGCGCGCTGCGCGAGGAGAACTTCGCCGCGGTGGAACGCGTCGCGGCGACGGCCAGCGCGACGGGCCGGGTCGAAGGAGGGACTCGCTCCATCAAGGAAGTTCTCATCGAGGGCTGGACCGCCGACTTCCCGTCCTTCCGGGACGCGGACCTCACCGCAGGTCGGCACTTCAACGACTTCGAGGAGCTCTCCAGCCGGCCGGTCGCGGTGATCGGATCGGGGATCGCCGAGCGGCTGATCCAGGAGCGGGACGCGGTGGGCCGAACGATCCGGGTCAACGGCCGGCACCTCACCATCCTCGGCGTCCTGAAGGAGGAGAAGGAGGTACTGGGTCACGACCCCAACCTCGTCGTGATCACGCCGCTGGGCCGCTTCCTCAAGACCTTCGGCGGGGAGCGATCCATCGACGTGCGCTTCCGCGTGGACGCTCCGGAGAACCTGGACGAGGCCCGCGACGAGGTTGGCCTGGCCATGCGCATTCGCCACCGGCTCAAGCCGAGTGAGAAGGACGACTTCGCGGTGACGTCTTCGGAGCGGATCGTCGCCTTGTGGAGGTCGATCTCGCAAATGATCTTCACCGCGCTCGTGGCCCTGGTGTCCATCTCGCTCGTGATCGGCGGCGTGGTCATCATGAACATCATGCTGGTCTCCGTGACCGAGCGCACCCGTGAGATCGGCACGCGCAAGGCGCTGGGGGCGCGGCGGCTCGACATCCTCTGGCAATTCCTGGTGGAGGCGGTGACGCTGTCCATGACCGGCGGCGCGCTGGGCATCCTCCTGGGCTTCGGCCTGGCCAGCCTCATCTCCGTCGTCACGCCGCTGCCCTACGCCGTCGAGCCGTGGTCCATCGTCGCCGGGCTGCTGGTGACGTTCGTGGTAGGCATCTTCTTCGGGCTGTACCCCGCGAACCGGGCCGCGCGGCTCGACCCGGTGGAGGCGCTGCGCCGTGAGTGAGCGGGCCGACACCTTCTCGCGCACCGCGGAGCTCCGCGAGTCGGTGCGGCTCGCGCTGGACGTGCTGCGCGCGCACAAGATGCGCTCGAGTCTCGTCGTGCTCGGCGTCGCCATCGGCGTCACCGTGCTGATGGGCATGGTGGCGGTGCTGCGCGGACTCGCCGCGAAGATCGAGGCGGAGATCACCGCATCGGACAAGCCCACGGTGACGCTCTCGCGCTTCGACTTCATCACCGAAGGGGACCCCACCGACGACAAGGTGCTGGCGCGGCCGGACATCATGCCGGAGGACGCCGGGGCGCTGGAGCGGCTGTGCCGTTCGGTGGGGCTCGCCGAGTTCTACTATGACACCACGTCGTTCGTCATCATGCACCACGGCGACGAGCGCACGCGCCCGATCGGCATCAACGGCAGCGGCCCGAACGCGGTCTACGTGTTCAACGTGAAGCTGGCGCGCGGCCGTTTCTTCACCGACGTGGAAGTGGCGAACCGGGCGCAGGTGATCGTGATCGGCCACGCTCCGGCGGAGGATCTGTTCCCGAGCGTGGATCCGATCGGCCGGCGAGTGCGCGTCGGCGACGATCACTTCGAGGTCATCGGCGTGGCCGCCGCGCGCAAGTCCATCTTCGGAGGTCTCGGCGACAGCTTCGCGCTGGTGCCCTGGACGACGTTCGAGAAGCGGATCGCGCGGGAGTACGATCCGCGCTACGTGTACATGACCGTGGCGGACGGATACACGCCGAGCGACGTGGAGCAGGAAGCCCGCGCGGTGATGCGCATGCGGCACGGCCTGCGGCCCGCGGACAAGGACGACTTCGTGCTGACCTCGGCGGACCGGGTGAACGAGTTCGTGAAGCGGATCACCGGACCGATCGGCATGGTGCTCGTGGCGATGTCGTCGATCGGGCTGACCGTCGGCGGGATCGGCGTGATGAACATCATGCTCGTGTCCGTGACGGAGCGCACACGCGAGATCGGCATCCGCATGGCGCTGGGCGCGCGGCGGCGCACCATCCTGACCCAGTTCCTGATCGAGGCGGGCACGCTGACCGGAATCGGCGGAGCCGTCGGCGTCGCGGCGGGCTTCGGTCTGGCGGACATGATCGGCCGGTTGCTGGACTTCCCGGCGGCCGTGCACCCGCTGGCGGCGCTGCTCGGTGTCGTGTTCTCCACCGGTATCGGTGTCTTCTTCGGGCTCTACCCGGCGCACCGCGCATCCCGCCTCGATCCGATCGACGCGCTCCGGTACGAATGACGCGCTCCGAAGGGGCAGGGTGGAAGGCGCTCGCGGTGACCGGGGCGCTGGCGCTCGCGTACCGGCTCGTCTACCAGGGGGAGCTGTCGGCGCGCCCTGAGTTCCTGCAGCCGGTGCTGGACGGTGCGGCGCATGAGGAGTGGGCGCGCGGGTTGCTGGACGGGACGTGGCCGCCGCGGGAAGCGTTCTTCCGCGCGCCGGGGTACGTGGTCTGGCTGGCGGGGCTGCTCGCCGCGGCGGGCGATGCGGCGGCGGCGGCGCGCGTGCAGGTCGTCGTGGGTGCGGTGACGGCGGTGCTGACGGCAGCGCTCGCCGGGCGGCTCTTCGGGCGGCGCGCGGCGTGGATCGGCGGGGTGGGCGCCGCGGTGTACCCGACGACGGCGTTCTTCGACGGGCAGTTCCTGGAGCCTGTCTTGGCGGTGCCGCTGACCGCCGCCGGGACGCTGCTCACGTTGGGGGCGCTGGAGCGAGGAGGCGCACGGCGAATCGCCGGCGCGGGCCTCGTGTGGAGCGTGGCGGCGGTCGTTCGGCCGACGCTGCTTCCGGCGGGGTTGCTGCTGCCGGTGGGACTCCTGGCGTGGCGGCCGGGGCCGGCCGTCCCGGCGGGGCGAAGCTCCGGCGAAGGCCGCTTCCGCGCGCGCGACGCCGTGGTGGCGCTGGTGGCGGCGATGTCGTTGCCGCTCGTCGTCACGGCGCGGAACGCGGCCGTCGGTGACCCGGTGTTCCTGGCGAGCCAGGGCGGGCTCAACTTCTACATCGGGAACGGTGCGCACGCCGACGGCATGTCGGCGACGTTCCCGGACCGGCCGGACGCGCTCGGCTACCGCATGATCGAGGAGGCGGAGCGGATCGCCGAGCGGGAAGCGGGGAGGACACTCGGGTCCGCGGAGGTATCCTCGTACTGGACGCGGCGCGCGCTTGACGACATCGCTGCCGACCCGGGGCGCTGGGCGGCGCTGCTGGCGAAGAAGACGTTCCTCTTCTGGGGAGCGCGCGAGATTCCCAACAACCACGACTCGGTGATGTTCGCGGAGTTCCTGCCGGTGCTGCGCTGGACTCCAGGCTGGGCGACGTGGGCCGCGCTCGGGATCCTCGGACTGTGGATCGGGCGTGTGCGCCGAGACGTGCGCTTCGCCGGAGCCGTCGTGGCGACGATCCTGGCCGGCTGCGTGCTTTTCTTCGTGAACGATCGCTTCCGAGTTCCTGCGGCGCCGATCCTGATCGCTCTGGGCGCGGGAGCCGCCTGCGAGGCGCTGGAGCAGACGCGTGCCGGTCGGCGGCGGGCGGCGGTGGGCGTGGTGGCGGCGTTCGTGGCCTTGACCACGCTGATGCGCTGGAATCCGTGGGGCATCCCGGCGGAGCCGTGGCCGGTGTCGTACGTGCTGATGGCGGAAGCGGAGGCGGCGCGCGGCGAGCCGGTGCGCGCGCTTCTCTGGATCGAGCGCGTGCTCGAGAGGGAACCGGGCTTCTACGCGGCGAGGATCGCGCAGATCGATCTCTTGCGGCGGGCGGGGCGGATCGAGGAGGCGCGCGTCGTCGCCGAGCGCGGAGTGCAGCTCCTGCCGGCGGATGCCGCGCTACGTAGCGAGCTGGCGTCTCTGCTCGATCTCGGCGGCGATCCGGCGGCGGCGCTCGCACAGGTGGAGGAGGCGCTGCGGCTCGATCCGGCGTTCGCGCCGGCGCGGGTCAACCGCGCGATCATCCTGGCGCGGCTGGGGCGCGCCGAGCCGGCGGTGGCGGCGCTTCGCGAGCTGCTCGCGGAGGACCCCGGCTCGACGGAGGCGGCGCGCGCGCGGGAGGCGCTGCGCGGGATCGAGTCGGGGAAGGTCGGCGTGGCGCCGCATTGACGCTTTGCGGCGGCGGAGGCTAGATTCCCCGGGCCGCATTCGCCCCCGTAGCTCAGGTGGATAGAGCAGCGGTTTCCTAAACCGTTTGTCGGGTGTTCGAGTCACCCCGGGGGCACCACCTGTCCCTCCTCCGAGGCGAGAACCGAGCAACCCCCCGAAAGCCTGAGCGGGCCATCCCTGGAAGGGCGGCGAACCGCGTCGCTTCATCCGCCCGCCGCGCGCGGCTTCGCGCCCAGGATGGCCAGCCACAGCACGACGATGAACTCCCCGAAGTAGAGCGGTAAGGCGAACTTCTCGACCGTCCTGGCGCTCGCCGGGAACGCGATCCCGACCACGCAGGTCACGACGTACGCAACGCCCGAGAGGATGAGCAGCACGCCCAGAAACCTCGGAAGGAAGCCCGACTTGATCGTGAGAACCGCGAAGGGGAACAGCCACAGTCCCCAGATCGACGTCAGCAGCAGTCCCTGCCTGTCGCCCAGCTTGATGGACGCGTACGTGAGCGCCTCGAGCTGGGGCTGTTCCAACGGAGAGAGATAGTCCGCGCCGCTCAGCAGGATCAGCGGCGCCAAGTCCCACGTGAAGTTGGCGAACCCGGCGGCAATGCCGGTTCCGACGAGAGCGACCATGAGGAGCGCCTGAGTGCGGTCCACGTCCTTGAAAAGGCGATACAGCGCGAGCATCACGAGGATGAAGAGAAACTGGGTGACCAGGTCGATCAGGATGGTGAAGCGATAGAGCTGCTCGTCGGCGAGGATGTTGCGCGCGGTGCCGGCGGCATCACCGGAAACGATGAATCGGGGGTGGAGATAGAAGTAGCCGAGTATCGCGAAGAGGGACATCGCGAGATAGAGGAGGCCGGCCTGTCGGGCGGTGGCCTTGATCTCGGCGGCTGACGGCATGGGTTCCCCTCCTGGGTGTGTTGGGGATGCCGGCAGTACGGATAGGCAGGCACTTGGTTGCAAGCCGGCCAAGTCCCGGCCGAACTTCGGCGGCGGCGAACAACACCTGCGGCGGTGACACCGGGGCACTCGGAGAGGGGTGCGGTACCGCGGGACGGGCACGGGAGACCTGGGCCCCGATCAAGGCCCGGTACCAGGAGCCGCTGCGTGCCAAGAACCCCCTTGCGCGCGCGTATGGCTCTGCGCTAATCTGCGTTTGCCCGCCACAAATCCCCCGTGGCACTGGGCGAAGTGACAGACATCGGCAGGCGGGGCGCTGGCCTGCCCGTGTCGGTTGTCGTCGGCGTGCTCCGTCTCTGCTCTGCACATCCCCAGTTCGACATCGACAGAGCGCGCCTCCGCTGCGTCGGACGCGAGTGCGGCTGCTGAGACGAAACGCCGCGGCCAGAGAGGAGGGCGGGCCAATGAGCGTGATCGCGCAGAGCCGCGCGACGCTGGACAAAGCGTTGGTCGACTCGAAACTGACAGTCCTCCTGCTCCTCGGGCCCCGCGGCGGCCGAGAACAGGCTATCCACGATCTGGCGCAGTCCTCGGTGACCGAGCCGTGGCGACGCACGTTTCTGGTGACCGCACCGACTCTGCTCACGGCTGCGGAGTTCACGCGCTGGTTCAAGGGCTCGACGGGTCGTTATACCGTGATCGGTGGCACCGGGCGAGTCGTCGCAGCCAGCGGCGCATGCTCTCAGCTCCTGCGCGCCGACGGCGGTCCGTCCATCATCCGGATCCGCCAGGCTTTCGTCCAAGGAGACTTGGCATGAGAGCCGGGGTCCCGATCACAACCGCGACGTTGCTGGCGCTCTGTTCCTGCGCACCACGCTCCTCCTATCGCGCCGCCGAGACTCCTCTCGATCGAGCGATCGTTCTCACGGAGCAGGATCAACTCGGCAAGAACCACCCGATCAGCGTTTGGCCCAAGAGTGGCAGTGACGCGCAGGGCGACGTTGCCGACAGCGTCGCCTACCGCCAACTGGTCGATGAGAACAGTACCGTGCACATCCGCGTGAACAATGAACTGCTCGCAGCAGCGTCTCCGGGCCCCCCGTCAGGCATCACCGAGCACGCTCACGACCTAGAGACGCGCCAAAGGGACCTGGAGAGGACCATCGCGGCGACGACCCTGTACATGGAAGCGAGGCGATTGGCGATCGAGAACTATCTCGCTGCCGAGACGGGCGAAGGCACGGAGGCCACCGAGCGTTTCTTCGCCGCGAGGAGAGAATTCGCGGCGGTGGAAGGGAAGTACCTCGAAGCACTGGACGGCTTGTTCCCGACTGAGCCGGCGCGGAGGCAACTGGAGACCGCTCTGGAGGGCATCGGCACCGATGAACGTCCTCTCGTGGAGTTCCTGAGGAGCCAGACCGAGGCGACATCGAGCGAGCTGGCGCAGGTCATGAGGTCTGCGAGTGCGTCGGATCTGAAGTTGCGTCTGGAGGCGATCCTCGAGGGGCGTGGAGAGCGCAAGCGGGCGGCGATGCACCTCGAGGGATACGACGCCATCGATGCGGGGGAGGTACGACTCCGCGATCCCTCCGGCCTCGATCTGTCGCCGGAGGAGCGAGAGGCCCTGACCAGGCTGTCGGCGGGAAATCGGAGGATTGCGGATGGGCTGAGACGGATGAAGGAGGGTCAGGCCTCTCTGCGAGATGTTCTGCTCGACGTTGGCGGCAGCCTAGCCCGGGACGTGGCTGTACTGGCGGATAGCGCCAGCGCACTCCGAGACGAGCTGACTTCGTCGGCACTGGGAGGGCGCTTGCAACGGCTGCAAGCGGCCAGTCGGGAGTTGATCGGACAGGCGGCAACCGACGTGGGAGCGTCGGTCGAACCAAAGGTCGCAGCACTCCTGAGCGAGGCTGAGGCTGCGCTTACCTCGCTCCTCGAAGGGGGAGCATGGAAGGAGCTTCCGGCGCTCATCTCGGGGTTCCGCGACCTTCGCCAACCCGAGGCTGGCGCGGAGGAGCTCACCGCGTGGATCCTCTCGATTCGTCCTCGGCTTCAAGCCGTGGCAAGCTCCGTGGGCGAGGTGAACGATGTCGCCCAAGCCGTCCGCGAGATCGAGACATTCGTTCGCGCAGGCTTGAGGGAGCTCGGTCCGGAGGAGTCCGAGCGTGTGCTGGTGCTCTGGGAGACGAGTGCCGCCCGCCAAGAGATAGAGGATGTGCGGGACCTCTTGGCGCGGGTGCAGGCATTGGCCGGTCGTCTTCGCGATGCCGCGGTGGCGTTCGGGGCCGTACCCGCGCTTGCCGGGGTTCCGATTCCAGGTCAGGTAGAAGTACCCGTGGCGGAGGCACCCGACACCGCCCTCCAGATTGCCGCGACGCCGAGACTGGAGGGCGACCAATTCACGATCAAGGCGACTCTTCTTCGCGGCGACCAACCCGTCCAGCAGGTGACAACGACACTGCTGGTTCAACGGTTCGGTTGGCGGGGATCGTTGAAGCCGGCGGTGGTCGTTCTGAGGCCGGACCGGTTCACTGGCGGGAGCGAGCGGAGAACCTGGTCGACGGGCGTCGCGTGGCTCTGGCGCCATTCCCCGCGGGGGGACGACGGAGGCAGTCGGCGCGCGTTCACGTCTGCACTGCGACCCGCGGTCGGGCCGCACGCCATGTTCCTCAATTTCGATCCGGACTCGAAGCAAGACATAGGGTTCGGGGTGACCCTCAGTCTCTTGGACGGCGTCGTCCAGGCCGGCGCCGGATGGAACCCGTTCGCACAGACGGAGTCCGACGGGCGGTACTACTACTCCTTCGGGTCCGACCTCTTCGGGCTCCTGCAGGACTTGAGTCGTGCCGGCGGCGAGACGAGCGGGGGCACGGCGGAGACGAGTCCCTAAGTGATGTTCGCGCGGAGAAGACCCGCCAGGACAGGGCAACAGGAGAGGGAGGATTGCGGATATGGTCCGCAAGACCGTTTAGGCCAGTTCATCGCACGGAGGGCGGCGATTGGATCCGAACGTCATTGATCCGAACTTCATTCACCTGGACTGGGAGCGCTCGATCGATGCGATCGCTCTGGTCGCGCTGGTGGCGATCCTCGTCGAGCGCGCGCTGTCGCTCCTGTTCGAGAGCCGCTTGTACATCGAGCGTCTGGACCGCGACGGCCTGAAGGAGACGATCGCGCTCGCGCTTTCGGTGGCGACGTGCCGCTTCTGGGACCTGGACGTGGTGAGCATGATCGTTCTCACGAAGCCTCAGACGCAGCTCTGGGGTTACCTCATCACCGGGGCGGTGGTCGCCGGCGGCAGCAAGGGCTCCCAGAAGCTGTTCCAGGACCTGCTCGATCTGCAGAGCTCCGCCTTCCGCGCGCGGTACTCGATTCAAGCCGCGAAGGCCGCCGAGGAAGCGGAGAAGGCCGAGATGGCCGCAGAGGCCGCCCCGAGCCGCGCCACGGCGGAGGTCGCCAAAGAGAAGGCGGCGGCCGCGGTGCGAAAGGCGGTGACCGCCGCCTCCAAGGCGGAGTTCAAGGGGCACATCGTGCCGGCGACCTCCGTGGCGAAGGCGGAAGCCGCCCTCGCGCGGGCCGCCGCGGCCGCGCGGTCGAAGGAGACGTAGGGTCGTGCGAGCGGTCGTCCTCTCCATCGTCCTCGGCGCCGCCTTCGCTCTCCCGTCCCGCGCGGACTACGTGGAAGTGCGCCGCGCCGCGACGATCAAGTCCGGCGCGTCCGGCGATGCCGGCGTCGTGGCCCGACCGCCGGTCGGAATGGACTTGCCCCTGGCGCAACCCGGACAGACGAACGGGTACTACCGCGTCACCATTCCTCCGGATCTCGGGAGCGCCGCTACCGAGGGGTTCATCTACCGGACCCTCGTGCGCGGCTTCCCCGGCGATCCACCGGGGAGCGGGACGACGACTCCCGTCGCGGTGTCGAGCGGCGCCGTCTACCGGGGGATTCCGATCAACGAGTTCCCGGAGTTCGCGATCACGGTGCTGGACAAGGGCAACTTCGTCGTCGGCTACTGCGACGACTTCCGGAACCCCGCCTGGGTCTCCTACCACGTCGGCCCCGCGACCGACTTCCGGAACTTCCCGAGTCCCGCGTTCCGAACCGATGCAAGCACGGCCGCCCGCGTGCGCGATGGGGACTACACCAACAGCGGATTCGACCGGGGACACATGGCACCGAAGTTCGCGCTCGGCTCTCGGTTCGGCGCGGAGGGGGCGCGAAGCACGTTCGTCATGTCGAACGTCGCCCCGCAGTACCACACGCTCAACGACGGACAGTGGGGCGATCTGGAGGAGTGGATCGCGGGCAGGAAGCCACCCAACGCGACGGCCGCCAACTTCATCCGGGGGTGGGCGGACGAGCTCGGCGGAGTGTGGGTCACCGTGGGGCCGCTGTTCGAAGAGGAGAGGGACGCGCTGCCGGCCGGGATCCCGGTGCCGAGCGGGTTCTTCAGCATCGTGGTGGACGAGCAGGCGAACGGACAGCCCAGGGCGCTCGCGTTCATCATGCCGCACGTCGACGAGCGCGTGGACAGTCTCACGGGGTTCTTGAGGAGCATCGACGAGATCGAGGCGCGCGCAGGTCTCGACTTCTTCCACGAGCTGCCGAACTCGACGGAGGACGCCCTGGAGGGAGCTGCGGCGACGGAGCTGTGGCCCCTTCCTGTCGCACCGAACTAGCTCCGTCTCGAGAGACGTGTCACGGGTGGCCGAGCGTCGTGGCCGCCGGCGAAGGAGCATGAGGGAGCCGGGCGATGGATCCGACGTTCCACAACGTCCACATCCACACGTTCACGAGTCGGCACGTGCCGGACGGGTTTCTCTGGCCTGGCGTGATGCCGTTCCTCCGAACGCGCTTTGGCGGCAAGGCTCTCCGCTGGGTCGTCCGGACGATCCGGACGCTGCTCCGGCAGCCGCGGTTCGGTCGGATGGAACGCGTGGCGGCCTTCGCGAGCATCGGGAACCTTCGCCTCGAGAACCAGGACCAGCC
>JBQTGV010000016.1:0-7360 GCA_052390515.1 Candidatus Eiseniibacteriota bacterium
CCGCGAGCTGGCGCTCATCGAGATCCACCCGGGGAAGCTTCGCGGCTTCGGCGATCAGGGCCTTGCGTGCGTCGCCGGTGACGCGGCGGTCGATCAGAGTTCCCCCGTGGGGTGCGATGCTCATCTCTCGGCTTCCTTTCCTGCTCGTTCAGTTGTCGATCTGGTTCACGACCAGCGCCACGGTGGCGAGGCTCGCCAGGATCGACGTGGTGTCGCGGATGACGTCGCCCCAGTCGACGTCGTTCTGTTCCTTCGCCGGCACCACGATGGTGCTGCCGGGGAGCACTTCGGGATCGAACCAGAACTTCTTGACGCGCGCGGCCGCTCCCGTCGTGTAGATCACCCGCACCTGCCCATCGTCAGCTTTGTCCGTCGTCCCACCGGCTCGGGAGATGTAGTCGCCGATGGACCAGCCGCTGTCGTAGACCAGGCTCGTGGGGTAGCCGACTTCGCCCTTGACGGTCACCGTCTTCGGTTCCTGCGGCACGTGCAGGGAGTCCCCGGCGAAGAGGATGACGTTGTCCTTGGAGTCGGGATGGGAGAGCGCCTTGCGCAAGTTCAGGGCGACGCGCCCGAGCCCCCCCTCGGTGCGGAACAGCTGGAACCCCTCGGGGAACGCCGCGTCCTTCAACCCGCCGGCCCGCCCGATCACCTCCGCGAGCGTCTCCGTGGGACGCGTCAGCGAGTACACGCCGGGAAAGCGAACCTCGCCGGCCACGCGGACGTTGCGCTGCAGCTCGTAGTACGGGCTCTCGCGCACGAACACGTTGTCCCAGGGCTCGAGCGGCAGATCCCCGTTCTCACAGGACAGGTAGTCCTCGCCGAGGGGGACGCGCAGGATCTCCGCGGTGCGCAGCTCGGCCTCGTCCGGATCGATCCGCGAGATCTCCACGGAGTCCGCGAACGCGCTCTCGTGCAGCCCGCCGGCGAGCAGGATGAGGTCTTGCAGCGTCATGTTCTCGCGCAGCTCGTAACTCCCCGGCGAACGGACCGCCCCGTAGATCGACACCTGGGTCTCGTCCTCGAACGTACGGATGGAGTGCACGGTGACCTCGTCGCGGGCCTCCAGCCAGGGATCGGCCTTGGCATCCCCGGCCAGCGCGCGACGAAGATCGACGGCGAGCTGCTCGCGGCGTTCGTCGTCGTACGTCCTCACCACCTGCGCGCGCTCCAGGAAGGCGGTCTCCATGAGCCCGCCGGCCTCGCGCACCAGGTCGCTGAGCTTCGCCCCTTCCCGGAGCTCGTACGTGCCCGGGCGGCGAACTTCGCCCCGGATGGTGACGAAGTTGCGCATGCGGTCCTGGATGCCGAACACCGTCACCACGTCTCCGTCCTCGAGTTGCTCCGCCTTCGACTCGTCCAGCGCGAAATCCAGCAACTTGCGGTCTTCGGCGGATCCCGCGCCCGCCCCGCCGACGATCCGCTCGACCTGGACACGTCCGCGGAAGGCGAGCTCGGTCAGGCCGGCGGCCGTCTCCAGCAGATCCCCGAGCGTCTCGCCGGCGCTCATCTCGTACACTCCGGGCTCCTTCACCTCGCCGCGGATCGTCACGCGCGGCCCGGTCGGCCCGATGAAGATCGTGTCGTCGTTCTCGAGCCTCACGTCACCGTCGCGACGTCCGGTCCGCAGATACTCGTACACGTCGAACGTCGCGATCTCCTTGCCTGCCCGCACCAGGTGGATGTCGCGCATCGAGCCGTTCGCCGCCGGACCGCCGGCGAAGAACAGCCCGTGGAACACGGTCGAGGCGGCGGACAAGTCGTACCCTCCCGGCCGCCTCGCGCGGCCCACCACGAAGACCCGGATCACGCGCAGGTTCCCGAGCGTGACCGCGAGGTGCGTCGTGCCGGCCTCGTCGTCCTCGGCCAGCCCGGAGTAGACCCGGGAGAGGCTCCGGCGAAGCGTTCGCCGCACCTCCTCGAGCGTCATCCCGGCGAGCACCACTCGCCCCGCGTCGGGCAGGTTGACCCCGCCCTCCCGATCGAGCGTCCTTTCGATGCGGAAGACCGTGTCTCCCCACACGTCCAGCACGATCTCGTCCCCGGGACCCAGCGGATAGTCCGGGTCGACGGGACCGAAGGCCGGCTGGCGATAACTCTCGGGGGAGTTCTCGAACAGGGTGTACCCGAACGGCACCGGGTCTCCTTCCGTGCCGCCCGAGCTCTCCTGGACTTCCGCAGGCGCCGTCTCGATGCGTTCCCACTCGGCCGAGTCGGGCATGGCCCCCCCGGCCCCGATGTCTGCTCCCTCCGCAAACGGATCCGAAGCGGCGTCCCCGCGGAGGCTCACCTCCCTCTGCGCGAGGGCGGCCTCCGCACCCTCCCCGGCCATGAGCTCCCGGATCCGCGCCTCGTCGGCCTCCGTCAGCTCCGTGGCCGGAGCCGGGGCCGGAGCCCCGATCCACCAACACCCGACCCCGAGGAGGAGCGCGGTCCGGACTCTCCAGCGCCACCCCGGGGTCGGGCGTTCCACGGTTTTCGATCGCGACATTTGCCGGCTTCCTCCCCGTGTCCCGGTGCCTTGCACCGTCCGGGAAACGTCCGGAATCCGTCGCGAAGCCGACGATACTACCGGGCCGCTCCCGCGAAGTCAATTCGAGGGTCTCGGAACAGGTTTCGGCACTCCGTCGGCGATCTTTGAGCCTCTTTGCGGTTCTTGAGCGCTTCCCCCGGCTTCCCGGGCAGGCTCAGCGCAGGCGAAGGAGCTTCGCCGTACGGACCTCGCCCCCGGCTTGGAGGCGGACGAAGTAGACCCCGCTGGCTACCGCCCCGAGACGGCTGTCACGGCCGCCCCAGGCCACGGTCGTGGTTCCGGCCGGGAGGAGGGCACCATTGAGCAGCGTGGCCACGCGCCGGCCCCGAACGTCCAGGATGTCGAGGTGCACCTGGCCGGGTTCCGGCAGGACCAGGCGAAGCTCGGTACGCTCCCCGAAGGGGTTGGGCCAGGCCCCGTCGAAGCGGAGGCCGGGGGCGACCACCGGAGCGCCCGGGAGCGGCCCGGCAGAGACCTGATATGGTACGTGCCGATACACCCCGTCCAGCGAGCTGCCGCCGTGGTATCCGGGCCAGGGAGCTGCCCCCGGCGCCGCGGGTGTCTCCAGGCGCAGCACCCGCACCCACGCATCGTTCGCGCCGATCGCCACGTCGAGGAACCCGTCGCCGTCCACGTCGGCGACGAAGGGCTCCGCGGTGGAGACTTCGGTGAGCGTCAGCGGCCAGCCCGGAGCATCCGACCCGTCGAGGGCGAACGCGTGCACGCGCCGGTCCGAAGTGCCGAGCAGGATCTCGAAGGTGCCATTTTCGTCCACGTCGGCGATCACCGGCGAGCTCTCCGCGGAAGCGCCGATCCGGATCGGGGTCCCGGGGAGGGCGCTCCCGTCTGCGCGCACCACGGTGATGTCGCCATGGCCCGCCACCACGATCTCCGGCTGCCCGTCCCGGTCCAAGTCGGCGACCGCCGGAGAGACGTTCGATCCACTGTTCGGAGCCGCGAGCTGCACCGGCCAGCCGGGAAGCGCTTCGCCCGAGGCGTCGAATCCGTGCAGCATGCCGTCGTCCGTGACGGCGAAGACCTCGGGACGGGAGTCGCCGCCGATGTCCGCGAGCACCGGGCTGGAGCGCGCCGGCGCTCCGACGTTCGCCGGCCAGCCCGGAAGATCGGAGCCGTCCCCGGAGACGGCGTAGATCACTCCGTCGGTGTTCCCGCCGAAGATCACGTCGTCCCGCCCGTCGCGGTCGAGGTCGTGGACCGCAGGGGTCGTGTGCAGGCCGCTCGCTCCGGTCACGCGCGGCCATCCCGGCACCGGCGTCCCGTCCGCCTCGAATGCGTGCACTTCCCGATAGCTCGCCACGACGACGATCTCCGGAGCGCCGTCGCCGTCGAGGTCCGCCGCCACCGGCGAGCTGCGCAGGGCCGAAGGCGACACGGAAACCGGGAATCCAGCAAGCGCCTCCGGACTGCTTCCGCGGGTGCCGCCGGTTCGCCATGCGTGGAGCCGTCCGTCGTAGGAGCCGGTGAAGACCTCCTTCGCGCCGTCCCCGTCCACGTCGACGGCGAGCGGCGTGCAGACCACGCGTCCGCCCGTCTTGCCGAAGATCCCGTTCGTCACGGCGTCCGCGTCCCCGTCGGTCCACTCGGTACCGTCGGCGCGGAACGCGTGCGCCGCGTTCGCGTCCCACAGGGAGCCGTGCAGGATCTCCTGCTTGCCGTCGGCGTCGAGGTCCACGGCCACGATCGCGGACGGGCCGATCACCGAGGAGACGCGCTGCGGCCATCCGGGGAGGGACGGCCGCGCCGCGTGCGCGGTCACGAAGCACGAGTCCGGGCTCGCGTGGCCGGAGCTGTCCACCGCGAGCACGAGCAGGCGGCGGGAGGTTCCCGGTGCCAGGCTCACGAGCACGCGTGATCCCGTGGTCAGGAGCGATCCGAGCTCGTCGATCCACGGGCCGCCCGGTCGTCCCGCCAGCACCCGGTACCCGGCGAGATCCGCCGACTCGCTCGGCGTCCAGCTCACCAGGGCACCGCCTTCCGCCGGCTCGGACAGAGGGCGGGAAGCACCCACCGGCGGCTCGCGATCGATGGCCTGCCGCAGCATCCTCCCCGTGCCGTCATCGAGGAGAAGCTCGAACGGCATGTCCGCGTCTCCCGTGACGCGGAAGCCCTCGGCGAGGACGCGGGTCTCTCCCGGCCGGACCGGGGCCGCCGCGACGGTGCCGTCGATCACCGACCCGCCGTCGTCCAGCGCGCGGAGGGTGGCCGTCACGATCCCGGTGGGCGCGGTGCCCTGGTTCACGACGCGCAGGCGCATCTCGTCGCCCTCGACGACGACGCCGGCGAGCTCGAGCCGCGCGGAGGCGGCGGTGAGCCGGAACGTCTCGTCGAACGCCGCTGCGCCGGTGCCGGTGAGGAGGACGGCGAAGGACTCGCCGTCGACGAGCGGCTCCGTCGCCTGCAGCTCGAACGGCGTGCTCCACGCGGTGTCTCCGGTCGCCACCGCCGCGAGCTTTCCCAATCCCTTCACCACGGCGACGCGCGGATCGGCGGACCGGAGCGAGAGCAGCGTGGCTCCCTCGCTGGAGAGGCCCGCGTTGCGCAGAGCGAGCTGCACCTGCCAGGTGTCCGCCGGGTGCGAGTCGATCCGGCGCCACGCCGTGGCGACGAGGTTCGGCTCCGTGCCGGCCGTGACGGCGGCCGTGCCGTCGTAAGGACGGAAGTCGGGCGCCGTCACCACGATCCGGAGGGGGCCCGGCTTCTCGGGGCGGAACTCGAAACGCACCGTGCCGAGCGCGTCCGTTCGCCCGTAGGCGTAGTCTTCGCCTCCCTTGGAGAGGCACACCAGCGCGCCGGAGACCGCGGTGCCGTCCGCCCCGTTCCTCACCGTCACGGGAAGCTCGGTGCGAGCGGCCGGAAGCAGCGTCGGATGGGACACGGCGAGGTCCTGCGGTGCCCTCCGCCACAGCGACAGCGTCGGCGCCCCGAGGAACGACCGCGCGAGGTAATGGTGGCGCCACCACGTCAGCAGCCGCATCTCCTCGGAGCGATCGGCCAGGAGGCGCGCTCGCGAGGCGTGGAACGCGAGGGCGGGATTGCCGTGCGCGGAAGTAAACAGATCCCCGAGCACAACGTCGTTCGCCGTGGCGTCGAGGAAGAGCATCGACGCGCGGGTGTTGGCGCAGGTCGCCACAGCGCCCGCCGAGGCATGGAACAGCAGGTGCTCCATGGAGCAGTCCTGATCGAAGCCGCCGGAGCTGCAGTTGTATCCCAGCACGAAGCCGGCGCGACCCGCTGGCGAGATGCGGTCGATCTGGGAGTTGAACAGGAGGCCGCGGTCCGGGGAGCCGGGCCCCACGGCCAGGATGTCGTACGATCCGTGCCCCACGTGCAGCACGATGCCGTGGCCGCGGTCCAGCTCGGCGAGTACGGTGTCGACGTCCTCCGTGCCATCCACCTCGTACAGTCCGGTCGTCTCGAAGGTCGCCGGGAAGTGCCGGGACGCCTCCACGCAGACATCCTTCCCGTCCGAGCCGGAGAAGACGATCTCCCCCATCAGAAGGGCGCTCTCCACGCGGTCGGTGGTCAGGCCGTCCTGGTACGCGAACAGCTTGGCGAGATACGCGTCGACTTCGGCCGGATCCGTCGCCGGAATGCGGCCGGCGACGAGGTCGGGCACGAGGTCCACGTCGTCGTACACGAGGGGCGGATCCGGGAGCCCGTCCTCTCCCGTGAACACGGTCCAGCTGCCCGGCGAGCCGACGGAGAGGCCCTCTGCGCCGGCCACGAGGAGGTTTCCGCCGGGTCCTCGCATCACCGACTGCACGTCGGTTCCGGCGAGACCTTCGCCCTCGTTGAGCATCTCGTCGACTCCCTCGGAACGGTGCAGCAGTCCCGCGGGGGTCGCTGCCCAGAGCTCGCCGGGAAGCGGCCCGAGAGCGATCGCCCGCACCGACGGTCCGGACCACGAGCGCAGGGAGTCCGTGAACCACGCGGACCCGTCGAACCGCGAGATCCCGCCCTTGCGGAAGTGGCTTCCCAGATGACCGAACCAGACCGCCCCCGACGGATCGACGGCGATGGAGATCACGTGATTCGAGAGGATTCCCGAACCGGCTTCGTCGTAAACGGTGAATGCTCCGCCCTCGAACGACGCGGCGCCCCGGAGCGAGCCGACCCAGAGCCTCGTCCCGTCGTGAGCGAGCGCGGTCACCGTGTTCGAGGGCAGTCCGTCGGCGACGAGGAAGGACGACCACTCCTCGCCGTCCCAGTGCGCGAGTCCGGCGCTCGTCCCGGCCCAGACGTCGCTTTCCCCGCGCGCCAGGATGCGGAGAACGTCGTCCGAGGGCAGACCCGCCGCGGTCCCGTGCGTCGCCCACTTCCCACTCGAGCCGAGGCGCGCGACGCCGAGCGAGGTCGCCGCCCAGACCGATCCGTCGGCGGCGACGTCGACGTCGCGGACCACGTCGGAGGGAAGTTTGTCGCGGGTCGTGAACAGCTCGAACCGCTCGCCGTCGAGCATCACGAGACCGACGTTCATCGCCGCCCAGATGCGGCCGTCGGCGCCCTGGGCCACGTCGTTCACGAAGTCTTCGAGGTTCGCGGCGGTCATGGGCTCGGCGAAGACGGCGTCGCCGTCCTCGTTCCACTCGCGGTCCACGCACTCGTAGTACAGGTCCGTGGGGATGGTCGTGTCGAAGTACGGCACGTAGCGGACCGGCACGTGCTCGACGTCGCCGCCGAGCACGACCCAGCGCGTCCCCCAGCGGTCCCGCGCGTCACGAAGGAACGTGCGGATCCTCGCCGGCGCGTCGGCGCCCTGGTACGCGGCGTCGATCCACTTCGTGGTGCGCACCCCGGGGGGGCTTC
>JBQTGV010000017.1:0-29864 GCA_052390515.1 Candidatus Eiseniibacteriota bacterium
GGTTCACCCGCACCCGTAAATCGCGACACGCTAACGGCGTCGTTCGGAACTGTCAACCTGCGGGCCGAGGGGGTCGGAACCGCTGGTTCCTTCATCGGCAAAGGTGGCTTGTGTCTGAAGCTGGCTGATTTCAGAGGAGATACGAGCGGAGGCGCTCTTCGCGGTCGCCTAGCTGGAGCTTGCGGATCGCGCGTTCCTTCAGCTGACGCACCCGCTCACGGGTGAGACCCATCTCGCGGCCGATCGCCTCGAGGGTCGTGCCCTCGCCGGTCTCCATCCCGAAATAGTCCCGGAGGATCTTCTGTTCCCGGCGGTCGAGGCCACCCAGTGCCCGGCGGAGGTCCCGGCCGAGATCGAACTCCACGACCTTCTGGTCGGGCGAGGAGGTGCCCTCGTCCTGCAGGAGGTTGCCGAGCGTCGAATCCCCCTCCTCGCTCGCCGGGGCGTCCAGGGAGACCGGGCGTATGGTGTACGCCCGGTGCGCCTCGACGTCGTCCTCGGCCATCCTCATCTTCGCTGCGATCTCCCGGATGGTGGGCTCGCGCCCCAGCGACTGCCCCAGCATCTGCGCGGTGCGGTCGATCCGTGAGGCCTTGCCCGCCCGGTTGACCGGGATGCGGACCACGCGAGTCTGCTCGGACAGCGCCTGCAGGATCGCCTGGCGGATCCACCAGATGGCGTAGGAGATGAAGCGGAAGCCGCGGGTCTCGTCGAAGCGCTCCGCGGCCTTGATCAGCCCCATGTTCCCCTCGTTGATGAGGTCGGCCAGGGGCAGGCCGCGTCCCGAGTACTGCCGGGCGACGCTCACCACGAAGCGCAGGTTGGCCTGCACGAGCTCGTCCAGCGCGCTGCGGTCGCCCGAGCGGATGCGCTTCGCCAGCTCGACCTCTCCGCCCGGAGTCAGGAGCTCCGTCCGGCGGATCTCCTTGAGATAGATCTCCAGGGAGAGGTCGTCGCTCTCGGTGCGAGTCAGTGCACTGGCCAACTGCGTTTCCTCCGCGGGTCTTACGGCTTCAGGCCGACGTACAGCGTCTGCTCGCCGCGCTGCACCAGCACCGCGACCGCCTTCTTGTCGGCGTACTTCCGGACCGCACCCTGGTAGTCGGCGAGATCGGCGATCTCCAGGTTGCCGACTTCCCGGATGATGTCCCCGGGGCGAATGCCGGCGTCGTCCGCCGGGCTGTCCGGATCCACCTTCACCACGACGACCCCTTCCGCCTCGGGATCGTCGACGAGCCGCGCGGCCTCGCGCGAGCTCACGTCGGCGGTGTGCAGACCCGCCCACACCTCCGACTCGGTCTCCTGGGAGGAGGCGACGACGGCGTCGGGCCGCTCCGCCAGCACCACGGTCACGTTGCGCTGCTTGCCTTCGCGCAGCACCACGAGCCGGATCTCCTCGCCCACGCGCGCGTCGGCCACTTCCAGACGGAACTTGTGCACGTCGGTCACCCTCCCGCCGTTCAGCTCGAGGATGATGTCGCCGCTCTGGAGGCCTGCTGCGGCGGCCGGGGTGTCGTCCAGCACCTGGTTGACCAGGATGCCGGTCCCTTCCTCGACGTCGAACGCATCGGCGAGGTCCCGCGTGAGGGGTCCCGGCAGGATGCCGAGGTAGCCGCGGACGACCTTGCCCTTCTCGATCAACTCCTCGGCGATCCGCGAGGCCAGGTTGATCGGAATGGCGAACCCGATACCCTGGCCCGCGGCGTTGATCGCCGTGTTCATGCCCACGACTTCACCCCGGATGTTCACGAGTGGACCACCGGAATTGCCGAAGTTGATCGATGCATCGGTCTGGATGAAGTTCTGGAACGCGGGCGTGTTGCCCATGATGTTGAGCTCGTTGCGGCCGAGGGCGCTGACGATTCCCGCCGTGACCGTGCCGGCCAGCTGTCCGAAGGGATTGCCGATGGCCATCACCCAGTCGCCGACGCGAAGATGGTCGGAATCACCGATGGCCAGAGCGGGCAGCGTGCCCGCGTAGTCCTTCGGATCCACCTTCAGCACGGCGACGTCGGTCGCCGGATCCTGCCCGACGATCGCGGCCTCGAGCTCGCTTCCGTCGGCCAGCGTCACCGTGACGTCGGCGGCGCCGTCCACGACGTGGTTGTTCGTCAGCAGGTAGCCCTCGTGGCGATCCATGAAGAACCCGGACCCGGAGCCCCGCTGGCGGCGCGGCTCGGGTTGATCACCGCGCGGGTCATCGGGGAAGAGATCCTCGAACATGTCGCCCCAGGGGTGGAAGCGCTCCGCGCCACCGGCGTTGCGGGACGACTTCGTCGCGATGGCCACCACACCCGGCACCACACGTTCGGCCACCGCGACGAAGGGACTCTCGGGCGTCGCCAGAAGAGTGGCTCCCGGCGGCGCCGCCGACACGTCGTTGCGGAGCGCCATGCCGTCGCCGAGATCGAGCCGGATGGACATCATCAGCCCGGCGGTGAGGCCGACGGCGACCAATGCTCCTCCTCCGAGGAACTTCAGCATGGACGGCTTCATGTTCGCGCACCCTCCTGGAGATCTGCCTGCAGCGACGTGGGGGAACCTGCCCGAAAGTACCCCCTCCGCGCGGAAAAGTTGCCCGGCGAGAGGGGCGTTGCTAGCCTCCGGCGCTCCCCCGGGAGGCGCCGTGGCCGGACCCGTCTACTTCTTCGCGGACGCCCATCTCGGGTCGTCGTCCGACCCCCGGTCGGACGAGCCGCGTCTGGCGCGCCTCTTCCCCTTCCTCCGCCACGTGGGGGAGCGGCGGGCCGAGCACCTTTACATCCTGGGGGATCTCTTCGACTTCTGGTTCGAGTACGCCCATGTGATGCCGTGGCGCCATGCCGCGGTTCTCGCGGCGATCCGGGCGGTCGTGGACCGCGGGGTCCCGGTTTCCTTCCTGGGCGGGAACCACGACTGGTGGGCGGGCCGCTCTTTCCAGGAGTTCGGCGGGATGACCGTCCACCACGAGCCCGTTTCCGTGGAGCACCAGGGCCGGCGTCTCTTCCTCGCCCACGGCGACGGGCTCGCCTCCACCAGCGACAGCGGCTACCTGCTGCTGCGTGCGCTGCTCCGCAACCGCGCCGTCATCGCCATGCTGCGCCTCGTGCACCCGGACCTCGCGTACGCGTTCGGCCACCGCTTCTCGAGATTCAGCCGGGAGCACTGGACGAATGCCCCGTTCCGGATCCGCCCGCCACTCGCCCGGTTCGTCGACGCGAAGCTCGCCGAAGGACACGACGCCTTCCTCATGGGGCACTACCACGCGCGGCATTCCGAGCTTCGCCCCGGCGGCGGACGGTTCTTCGTGCTCGGCGACTGGATGACGATCTTCTCGGCGCTGCGCCTGGAGAACGGCGCGCTCACCTGGGAGGACTGGTCCAGCGGCGAAGGGCGGGACGTGCCGACGGCGGAGTCCGAGACCGTCGTGGGTGGGCACGGCGACGGGCAGGAACGGAACACCTGAGCGTTCCGTCTCGAGAGAAGTGATCAGATGGCCGAGCGTCGTAGCCGCCGTGTCCGGAGCCATGGACGGCGGAGGCCGGCGGCCACGAAGCGAGCGAGGCACGGACGCCGAGCGAGCGTGAGCGAGGCCATCTGATCACTTCTCTCGGGACGGACCGTCGGACGTTCTGTCGGGCAGCGTCAGGCTACTCCGCCGGCCCCGGCCCCGGTCTCCAGCCGATGGACAGGCGATGAGTGTCGCCGAGCTGCGAGGTCTCGGAGAAGGGAACGAACGCGTAGTCCAGGGCGTACTCGCGGTACTTCACGCCGAAGCCGACGGTGCCGAGCTCCTCGTCGTAACCGAGCTTGGCCCCGCCGCGCAGCGCGACGAGCTCGTGCACCCAGAGCTCCGCGCCCACGTGGCCCTTCACGTCGCTGTCGTTGGGGAAGCGCATGTCGGTCGCGACGATCAGCCCGTCGAGCAGCGCGAGCGTGCGGTACGCCGCGCCGAGCCGTGCCGACACCGGGAGCAGGAACGCCTCCTCTTCGTACTTGAGCTCGGGCCCGAGGTTCGTCAGCGTGGTGGCGACGGTGAGCCCGCGCACCGGAGTCCGGTACCGCGCCCCGAGGTCCACGGCGAATCCCGTCGTCGTGAAGTCCTGGATGCGCTCGTAGAGGATCTTCGCCGTGGCTCCCACCTCCACCGGACGCAGCACGCGGCGCGCATACGTCAGGCCGGCCGCGAAGTCGTACGCGTGGAAGGTCTCGGTGAACTGTCCGGTGTCGTCGCGGCCCTCCATGGAACCCATGTGCAGCAGCGCGACGCTCGCGCCGAGCGCGTGTCCGCGCAGCCCCTGGACCACGGAGACGTACTCGTAGCGGACGTCGGAGATCCACTCGTTGTGGCTGGCGTGGAACTCGAGATCCGGCGCGTTGGCGATGCCGGCCGGGTTCCAGTACGTGGCCGAGGGATCCTGCGCCACCGCCGCGTACGCCTCGCCCATCGCCGCGGCGCGTGCGCCGACCCCGATCTTGAGGAAGGCGAGCCCGGTGTCGCCGGGATCGGCCGCCCCGGCGGATCCGGCCAGGGCGAACGAGAGAACGGCGCCGGTCAGGGCGGCGGGGCAGCGCATGAGCTTGCTGTTCACGGGACGGTTCCTGGGGGTTTCCCGGGGCGAAGTGGAAAGCGAGGAACCAGTATAGGGAGTCCGCCGGCCGAGTGTCAAAGCGCGCCGCGCCCCCGAAAAAGAGAGTGGGGGAGAGAGCTTTCGCTCCCTCCCCCGGGTGAGGGAGTCGGTGTGCTTCCTCTTCCCGGAGCCCCTGTTCCCCAGGTCGATTCGGCGACACACGTCAGTTGGGCTGGCGCCAACTGGCTGACCTTGCTACCCCCTCGAGAGAAGTGGTCCGGCACGCCCCAAGAATGCCATCGCCACTCTCCCAACTCCTCGACGCCCTTCCGGTTCCCTGACTCCGGGTTTTCCCCGCGTTCACGCGAAGCTCCCCGGCACCGCCCCGCCTACGGATCTCGCCGCACCGGCGGATGGCGCCCGCGCGATCCACAGACCGGCCGGGTCGAACCACGCGGCCGACGCGACGGCCTGGACCGACTCCAGCAGCGCGTCCGCGGGCAGCTCCACCGAGAAGGCGCGAACCTCGTTCGCCTCGACCCAGTGCGCTCCCTGCCCCTCGTCCGGGAAGATCGCCCGGAGCGAGCCGTCGGAGAATGCCCCGTACACCGCCACCCACGCCGAACGGTTCGCTACGAGCTCGACGCGAGCCTCCCGGCCATCCACCTGAATCACCCTCACCTCGACTTCGGGGTCGGCCGCACGCGCCGAGGGCGCCACGAGCAGACCGACCGCGAGCAGCATGGCCGGCTTCATCACGACACCCCCCCGTCCGGCGCGACGGCCTGCCCGGGCGCGAGGCCGGGCGAGAGCTCCGGGTTGTTGTGGTCGATCTGGTACGCCCACTCCACGGTGATGGAGGACGGTGGGGCACCGGGCACGATCGTCAGCGAGGTGACCCGGAACTTCGCGAAATAGGAGTCGTGCGTCCACACGACGTACGTGTGACCCAGGATCAGCTCGACCCCGTTGGGCGAGACCGACCAGCCCTCTGCCGGAGCCCAGGACACGTCGTCGAGCGACGCGGTCCAGCCCAGGTCCTGGATGTCGTTCCAGAAGCCGTTGATGAGCGTGCCGCGCGCGTGCAGGACGCCGCCGAGATCGAGCAGCACGACGTCCGCACTGGACGAGCTGGTGACGAAACCCGAGCTGTCCCACTCGGAGAAATCGATGCCCTGCCCCTCGACGACGTTCGTTCCGGAGCCGGCCGGACGCGGCGTGTCGAAGGCCGCCTCGTACGAGAGCGCGCTCTCGTGGCCTTCGTGGTCGAACGCGTCCACCGCGTAGTAGTAGGTGACGCCGTTCGTGACGTCGAAGTCGACGTAGCTCGTCGTCTCCGGGTCGTGGATCGTGGCGATCCGCGAGTAGTCGCCTTCCAGCGTGTCGTTCTTGTACACCCCGTAGCCGGCGACGTCGTCTTCGCGGACAGGGTTCCACAGAACGTCCACGCGTCCGTCCCCGGTGATCGTCGTGACCCCGGTGGGGACGGCGGGCGGGCGGTCCTCGACGAACACGATCGTGTCGTCGTCGCAACCGGCCAGGACCACGGTCAGGAACACGGGCAGGATTCGCTTCCGAAAGGGGATGGTAGTCATGTCAGCCGCCTCGTCCGATTCCCGCCGGACGCTCCGGAGATCAGCAGGTCCCGTGCCAGGGGCGATCCCACGCCGGCGAAGGTACCTGAACCCGTTGTGCATCAATCGATTGCGCGGCTCAGGCCAGGGGCCGGGCAGGAGGGTCCCCGAGTCGAAGTGACCTCCATTCGACCCCGGCAAGGGTCTCAGTGTCCCCCACGGAGGACACCCACCCAGACCGGCTCCCACCTCTCGACCGAGGCTCCCCACCAATCGTGATCGGGCTCCCTCCGCCACCAGCAGGTACCCCCGAGGACGAGGAGTGTGCCGTCGGCCACCGCAGCGACACGCACCGGAGGATCGAGCACGGGAGACGCCTTGACGGCCAGGGCGAAGGGGCCGGACGTGCTCCCGTCGGGAAGGACGCGAAGCAGCCGAACCTCTCGAGCGAGCTCCGCGTGTCGCGCACCGAGCCCGGCATACACGAGCACCGCTCCTCCCGGCTCCATGGCGAGCGCGGGTCCTTCGACCCTCGCCGCTGCGGCAGTCCCCGGATCCACCCGCAGCGCCTCGCCGGTCCCCGAGCGGACGACGGCGCGCCCCGACGGCTCGAACCCAAGTAGCCGCCCTGACACCGCGAGCGCAGCTCCGGCGACCTGCGATCCATCGGCGAGCCGGCGGCGGAGCCGTTCGCCGTCGAGCCAGGCGTAGCCGCCCGAGGGGTGTGCGGCGACCGTCCCCGCCTCCGGCCCGCGCGGGGCTTCGTGCCACTCGCCGGAGTCCGGGTCGAGCAGCGCGGCCCACCCGCCGGACGGACCGGCCGCGCCGCGGATCAACGTCCGCCGCTCGAGCGGGACGACGCAGAGCTCCCGGCCCGGACGATGCTGCTTCTCCGCCGGGTACGCGAAGCGCTTCGCCTCGCCGCCGCGCGGATCGACGACGACGAGCTCCCGGTCGAGCGCGAGCACCGCGCGCCCGTCGCCGAGCGCGCCGAACCCGTCGGCCCGGGCCGCGTCGTGGCCGGGGATCACCGTGCCGGCGGCGTGCCTCCACCCGGCGAAGCCCCATCGCGCGACGACGCGGTCGTCCTCGCCGAGCGCGTCCAGCGGCAGCACGACGGAGCGGCGGCCCGGTCCGACGCGACCGTGCCACAGCGCGCGGCCGTCGCTCTCCGCCGAGACGAGCACCTCGACGGAGTCAGTCGAAGCCTCCAGCACGAGAGCTGCCGCCGAGCCGGAGCGCTCCACGCGCACGCTCTCCAGGCTGCCGAGCGGCGGGAACGCGCCCGGACCCGGCGGCTCCAGGAAGACCGCGCCGACGCGCGCCGGCCGCGAGAACTCGAGCGAGAGCGGACCGCCGCCGGGCTCGGGGACGCGGCTTTGCGGGAGCGTGGCGGTCCAGCCCCGCGACGTGCTGTCGAGCGGCACCGTCCACAGCTCGCGGGGGTTCCCGCCCACGAGCTTCGCCTCTCCCGGCGAGCCCTCGGCCACGACGCGTACCGTGAGCGCGGGCTCGTCGGGAAGCGTGGCGGCCGAGGTGTAGCCCCAGCGCTCGCTCTGCTCCGCGGCGAGACGCCACGCCGCGTCGGTCCAGGGCCTCGCCCGCTCCGCGATGCGCGGATCGACGGGCAGCAGCAGGCGCGTCACCGCCGCCGTGTCGCCGCGCACCGCCGGAACCGGAGGCCCGCCCGCCAAGCCGGCCGTCGCCGCGAGCGCTTTGGCCGGCAGATCCGCGGCGAGACGCGCGGCGAACCACGCGCCGGCCACCTGCGTGGAGTCGGCTCCGCGGCTCGCCGTGCTCGCGCGGGCCGCCGCCGCATAGGCTCCGGCCAGGTCCCCGGCGGCGACCGCGGCGGACATCGCGCCGACCGCTTCGGCGATTGCCGGGAGCGCGGCCACACCCCGCGCGAGATGGACCAGCGCCGGATCCTCCGCCGCGAGGCGCTCGATGTCGCGCGTCGCGTCGCGCAGCGCCGCCACCGCCCCGGGGGCGAAGCCCTCGAATGGGACTCCCTCCGGCGGATCGGAGCGAAGCGCCCGGTCGGGCGCGGGACGCAGTGCGTCCCAGGCGTCGCGCACGCCGCAGAGTGCCTCGCCGACCGCGCGCCCGGGAGTGCCACCGGCCCGCGCGTGCGCACCGTCGAAGTGGCGCGGCTCGAGGCGAACCTCGACCGGGCTCGCCACGGCGATATCGCGGCGGGACGGGTCGTAGCGGTTCGATGACGTCTGCACGACCTTCGCGTGGTAGACGAGCGAAGCCGCCAGCGACTCCAGCCGCAGCAGATCCTCGTCCTCCCAGGTGAACGCGAACTCCGGGCTCTCGGCGAATCCGCGCGCCTGCGCGACGACCTTCGCCCCGCGGTACACCTCGATCAGCTCGATCGGCGCGGTGCCGACGCCGCGCACCTGCACGGTGGGAACGTCTCCCGCCACGTCGACGCCGAAGTCCAGCACGATGCGCTCGCCGTTCGTCGCCCAGGTGCGGCGCTCGCGCACGGCGCGGAACACGGCCTCGCGGGAGAGCGAGGGAGCGCGCAGCCCGGTGAGGGAGGTCGAGCCGATGGCGCCGCCGTGGTTGTCGCTCGCGCCGAGGAAGGCCGGCGCCAGCCCCTGCGCGAGTGCCCCGAGCCCGAAGGAATGCAGGTCCTGGGAGTCGCGCGTGACCTCGACGCCGGCGAGCGCGGCGTGGCGCGGCTCGAACCGCGAGGGCAGGAATACGGCGTGCGCCGTGAGCAGCGCGCCGCGCGCGAGCGCGGAGTCGGCGAGCCGGGCGAAGGAGAACGGCGCCGCGAGCGGCCCCGCCGCCGGGAGCAGCACGCAGTGATCGCCCTCCTCTCCCTGCCACTCGAAGCCCGGGAACGTGACGAAGCGTCCCGGCTCGTTCGCCGCCTCGACGGCGCGGACGAACGCGTCCCACACGGTGCCGGTCGGAGTCGGCCGGGCGAGGCCGCCTGCTTCCTGGATGTGCGGGGTCGGCGCGCAGAAGTCGAGGAGCGCGACGTCGCGGGCGAACTCGAGCGCCTCGCGCGCGATCCTCTCGTAGTCCGAAGGCTGCACGACGCCGGAGTGGCCGCCGCCCGGCGTGCCGAGGTGTGCATGCACATCGCCCCAGTACACGCGCTCGGAAGGCTTCGACTCGAGGACGCGGATCGGAGCGCTCTCCCCGGCGACGAACCCCTCGCCGCTCGCGGCGATTCGCCACAGCCCGGGCGTCGGGAGCTTCGCCTCGAACAGCGCGCGGCCGCGGCTTTCCGTCGGGACGCGCACGTGCGCGGGCAGTTCCGCGGCCGGATCACCGACGGATATCTCCACCGTCACCGCGCGCGTGACCCCCGCGCTCGCCGCTTCCGGTCCCTCCGGACCCCAGCGGTCCGAGATCAGCACGGCCACTCGGAACGTCTCGCCGGCGACGACTTCCGAAGGCGTCTCCACGAGCGCGCGCGGCGGGTGCTCCTCGAGCGCGGGGACAGCGCGGGCCGGTGTGGCCGGGAAGAGAGCGAAGAGCGCGAGCAGAACCCGGGGCATGCCGCCTCCATCGACGGGTCGAGTCCCGGGTCGTGTCCGGGCTTCGGCGCCGAATGCTCAAGGTAGCGGACCCGCGCCGCGTTGACGATGCGCCCGGCGGCTTCTACCCTTCGAGGCGTCTCGCCCCCGCCCCCGCCAGGACTGCGCTTCTTGACCGATCCGCATCGTCCGACCGCCGCAGCCACGCTCGCAGCTGGCCTCGCGCTGGCGGCCACCGTGGGCGCCGCGGCCGGGCTGGCCGACGCGGCGGTCGACGTGGTCCGAGGAGACGCACGGTCGCTCGGCTTCGTCGTCCTCGCGGCTTCGCTCGGCGCGGCGGCCGCGCTGCTGGCCGGAGCACCGGTCGCGCTCGCCGTCTTCTTCTCCCGACCGCGGCGTCCGGCGGCGAAGCTCGCGGTGGTGGCGGTGGCGCTCGCGCTCGCGCCGGGGGCGACGGCCGTGGGCCGGCGACTGCTGCACGGCATTCCGTGGAACGCCGGCGAATGGGCTCTCGCCGTGCTGGCCGTCGCGGCGCTGCTCGGCGTCTGCGCGCTCGCGGCGAGGATCGCGTCGGCCGTTTCCGCCGCGCGCGAGGCCGCCGCCGTGCGCTTCCTGTCCCGCGCGCTCCTCCCCGCGCTCCTGCTCGTGGTTCCCGCGGCGCTTCGCATCCTGCCCGCACTCGGCCCGCCCACCCCCGTCCGCGCCGGCTCGAGCGGCGACACGAACCTTCTGCTCGTGACCGTCGACACGCTTCGCCCGGACGGCCTGGGCTGCACCGGCAGCGCGACGGCGCGCACGCCGTGGATGGACCGGCTCGCGCGGCGCAGCGTGCTCTTCGCCGACTGCGCGACGCCGGCGCCGTGGACGCTCCCCTCGCTCGCCACGTTGCTCACCGGCGCGTATCCGGGTGAGCACCGCGTGGTCGAGGAGATCTCCGGGATCGCCGACTCGGTAACGACGCTGGCCGAGCACTGCCGGCGAAGCGGCTTGCGCACCGCCGCTTTCGTCTCCAACCCGTGGCTCGCGCCCGGCGGGCTGGCGCGCGGGTTCGACACGTTCGACGTGGCCGAGCGCCTGGAGTGCGTGGACCTCGTCCGCACCACGTGGCTCTACCGCACGCTCACGAAGACAGCGCTGCGCGCCGGCCGGCTCGACGCCGGCGAGCGGATCAGTCGTCAGGGCGTCTCCTGGATCGAGCGCGGCGAGGGGGCGTGGTTCCTGTGGCTGCACTACTTCGATCCGCACCTGCCGAACTGGCCGGAGCCGCCCTTCGACCGGCTCTTCGGACCGCCGCCGTCGCGCATCGGATCGTCGATCACGGTGGAGGAGATCCGCGGCTGGCCGGAGGGCGATGCAGCCCGGCGCGACGAGGTGGCGCGCCTGTACGACGGCGAGGTCTGCGTCACCGATCGCGCCATCGGCCGCGTCGTCCGAGCCCTCGTCGCGGGCGACGCGCTGGACCGGACCGCCGTCGTGCTCGCCGCCGATCACGGGGAGGAGCTGTGGGATCACGACGGCTATGGTCACGGTCACGTGATGCACGACGAGGTGGTTCGCGTGCCATTCGTGGTTCGGCCCCCGGGTGGCACCGACGGCCGCGTGGAGCGCAGGCTCGTTTCGCTGACGGATCTCGCGGCGACGGCGCTTTCCGTGGCCGGCATTTCCGACGAGGGCGATGCCCCGCGCGGCCGCGACCTGCTCGCCGCGGCCGGCGGACCCGAGGCGGCCGCCTACGCCGCGTACGGCGAAGCGATGCTCTACGGCGACGAGCAGAAGTTCCTCCGCACCGGCCCCTGGCGCATCATCTGGACGCCGCCCTTGGGGACTCCCCGGCTCTTCGACGTCTCCCGCGACCCGGCGGAACGGATGGACCTGGCCGCCTCGCAGCCGGCGCTCGCCGATTCTCTGCTGGGGAGCCTGCAGGCCTGGATCGCGGCGGTGGGGTCGTCCGGAGGGCTCCCCGGCGGGGTCCTGCCCGAGTCCGTGGATCAGGCCACGGCGGACCAGCTCCGGGCGCTCGGCTACATACATTAGGGCCGCCCCACCGTATGCCGCCCCACCACGGAGCCCGCCCCACGACCGCCGGCTCAAGCGCCGGCCCGATCCACCCGAAGCTCCTTCCGGGACCTATCTCGGAGGCATGCATGAGTTCGGACCGCGGGGCAGGCGTTCTCCTTCGCCGTTCGCTCCGGCTACGCGTCGTCCTCGCGACGGCGCTCGCGTTCGTCGGACTCGGCACCGTCGTGTGCCTGGTGCTCCCGCGCGCCTACGCGCAGCAGAGCCGGGACAACCTGCGGGAGCGAGCGTTCGTCCTCGCGCAGGGGGTCTCCTACATCGTCGGCGGCGGCGTGGTGGCGGGCGAAGACGGGCTCGGACCGCTCACCGGCCTGCTCGACGCCGAGCCGGACTTCGACTCCATCGTCTTCCTCGGTCCGGACGGCGCGGTCCGATCGCACTGGCCCGAGAGCGTGGCTCGCTGGAGCGCCACGGTGCCGCCGGGGACGGTGGTGCTGGAGGGCCGCGACCACTTCATCGGCGTCTCCCGCGTACAGGGCTCCGGCGAAGTCGCGGCGGTCGCCGTACGCCTGTCCACCGCGCGGATGGTCACCGACCTGGAGAGCATGCGCTGGCTCTTCGCCGCCATCTTCCTGCTCACTTGTGGTGCGTTCTGGGTGCTGTCGACGTACCTCGCGCGCGGCATCGTGGATCCGCTGGAGGACATCCGGCGTGCCGCCATGAGCCTGGCCGACGGCGAGCCGCGCGTCGTGGTGCCGCGCTCCGGCGACGCCGAGTTCGACGAGCTCTCCCGTTACCTCGACGAACTCGGGCAGAAGCGCCGCCACTCCACGGTCATGGCCAGTCCCAACGTCGTGGCCTACCTGCGCGAGACCTCCCCGGTCGAGAAGGCGCGCAAGGAAACTCCGGACGCGAAATAGCTAGCGCTCCGGCCGTCCGAGCACGAGGTCGGTCATCTCCCGGAGCTCGGCCTCGGCGCCCCAGGGATTCGACGCGGGCCGTCCGAGCGCCGCGGCGAGTCGCTCCGCCAGGCTCCGCGCGATCCGCTCGCGCGTCCCGTCGTCCAGGTCCGACGACCGCGCCCAGTAGTCGCGGAGCAAGTCGACGAGCTCGGGATCCAGGGCGCGCCCTGCGGCGGTCACCGCGCCGCGGGGCGGTGCGTCCGGTGCGCGGCGGCGTTCGCTCACGACGACGGTCCCGGCGGCGAGATCACCGAGGCGCTTCTCGTCCTTCGTGGCGAACATCGCGATCATGGCGACGCCGTAGCCGAACTGCAGATCGACGACGCGGACCAGGTTGCGGACGACCACCTGCGAGGGCGTCACCGGAATGCCGCCGTCGCCGACGACACGGATGCCGAGCAGGCGCTTGCCCGGAGTCTGTCCGTTCCAGGCCAGCTCGAAGCCGATGTAGTATCCCCAGAGCAGGAAGGTGAGCACCAGGATGACCACGGCGACGTGCCAGGCGACGAACTCGCTGCCGGCGGCGGTGAGAGCCGCGCCGGCTCCGAACAGCCCGATGATCACGAGGACGTACACGACCGCGAGGATGACCGTGTCGACGCTCGCCGCGAGGATGCGCGAGCCGAGCCCGGCGCGCACGAGCCGGAACGACACCTGCTCCGGCGTCTCCACGTCGAAGCCGCCGCCCAGATCGAAGGAACCGGACATGACCCTCCGCGAACGGGCCGGGCGAAGGTGAGCTGGAGCCGCCTCGAGCAGCTCGTCGCGGAGCGCCGGCCGTCCGAGCTGCGCGAGTTCTGGCGCTTGTACCGCGCGGCGACGTCGCGGCTGGCGGCGCTCCAGGCCGAGGGGCGCTCCGACGAGGAGGCATGGTACCTCAACCGTCTCGTCGGCGCCGCGCACGCCGTGCTGTACCGGTCGGCCCGGGAACGGAGCGCCGGGCGAGAGGCGATTGCGTTCCTCTCCCGGGGCTGGCCGGCGCGCGTCCGCGCCGAGCTGCGGCTCGTGGGGCTGGCGGCGGCGCTCTTCGCGGCCGGTGGCGCGGCCGGCGCGTTCTACGCGGCGCGGGATCCGGGCTTCCTGGGGCTCGTCGCGCCGCCGGAGCTCATCGCCTCGGTGGAGCGCGGCGAGATGTGGACCGGGGAGATCCTCTCCGTGGCGCCGGCGGCCTCGTCCTTCCTCTTCGCGAACAACCTGACCGTCGCCGTCGCCGCGTTCGCGCTCGGAATCACCGGCGGACTGGGCACGGCGTGGCTGCTGGCGATGAACGGCGTGATGCTCGGGGCGATCGCCTGGTCCGTGGGGGCCGCGGGCATGGCGGCCGACTTCTGGGGATTCGTCGTGCCGCACGGCGTGCTGGAGCTCCCGGCGATCTTCTTCTCAGGCGCCGCGGGCCTCGTGCTGGCTCGCGGGATGCTCTTCCCCGGCGCGCGACCCTGGTCCCGCGCAGTGCCGGCAGCCGCCCGGGACGCGCTCGCGCTCTTCGCTGGGTGCGCTCCGGTGCTGCTCGTCGCCGCGGGGATCGAGGCGTGGGTTTCGCCGGAGAGCTGGCCGTTCGCGGCGAAGGCGGCGCTGGGAGCGGTTCTCGGGGCGGGGCTCGTGGCGTGGGTGATGAGGCCGCTCAAACCCGATTCTCCATCCGCACCCTGAGATAGGCCTCGACCGTGGCGGCCGCGAGCCGGTCCGCCGGCGTGTCCACCACGACGACGCCGGATCCGCGAAGGCGGCGCACGGCGGCATCCCGCAGCAGCAGCGCGTCGGCGGCCACCGCACTGCGGTACGCGTCGAGCGGCGCGGCCGGCTCCCGCGCGAGCTGCTCCACCAGCTCGCGGTCCGACAGCGTCACGACGATGACGAGATGCCGGCGGCGCGCCGCCGCCACGGCGCGGATCAGTTCCGCCGAGACGCTCTCGTCGACGAGATCGGTGAAGACGAGCACCAGCGAGCGCTTGCGCACCGTCCGCCGAAGGCGGGCGAATGCCCCCGCGTAGTCCGGCTCGACGAGCGAGGGTTCGAGCCGCGAGAGCGTCTCGTGCAGTCGCACCGCTTGCCCGCGGCCACGCGCCGGCGCCAGCTCTCCGCGGACCACCCGGTCGAACGCGAGCACGCCCAGGTTGTCGCCGCGGGTCATCGCCGCGTGGCCGATGGCGAGCGCCGCGCTCAGCGCGTGGTCGAGCTTGGACCGTTCGCCGTCCTCCGCGGCCATGAGCCGCCCGGTGTCGACCAGGAACACGACGCTCTGGTGCTCGTCGACCTGGTACTCGCGGGAGGTGAGCTTCCGGCGACGCGCCGTCGCCTTCCAGTCGATCCAGCGCGAGTCGTCATCCCGGCGGTAGTCCCGGAGCGCTTCGAACTCCGAGCCGACTCCGCGGAGCCGCGCTGTCCGGCCACCCTGCCAGCGCGCGCGGTTCGCGTCCAGCGAGAGCCGGCGAAGCGCATCCACCGGCGGGTCGACGCGGATCTCCCGCGCCGGGCCGGCGGCCACGCGCCGCCAGCCGAGGCCGCGAGGGCCGAGCACGCGCGCCACACCCGGTCCGATCCGGATCACGCCGCGGCGCCGCGGGCGGATCCGCGCGCGCGCGCGGCCAATGCCGCCGGCCGGAAGCGCGAAGCGAGCCTCGAGTTCCTCGGACTCCACGCTCTCCGAGAGGTCCTCGGTCACGACCAGCGCGCGGACGCCGGCCTCGCCGGCGCGCACAGTCCAGGTCACGTCGGCCCATTCGCCCTGCGGGATGCGCGCGGGGACGTCGCGGTCCAGGGCGAAGCACCCCTCGGCGCGACGCCCGTCGGCGCGCGCGGCCACGAAGAGCGCCGCGGCGGCGAGCACGATCAGCGCCGCTGCACCCGGCGGCGCGGCCACCGCCAGAGCGAAGCCCACCACCAGGCAGACGACGACGGTGCGGGAGGAGGGAAGAGTGTTCACGATGCGCGCACCGAGCTCCGTCGCCGTCCATGGCTCCGTCGCGGCGGCGACGACGCGAGGGGCATCGCCGGCATCCGGACTCGGTGCGTTCGTAGCGTCATCGCGGCACCTTCACTCCTCCCAGCACCGCCTCGATCACGCCGTCCGGATCCGCGCCGGCCATCTCCGCCTCCGGCTGCAGCACGATGCGGTGGCGCAGCACCGGCCGCGCGACGTCCTTCACGTCGTCCGGGGTCACGTGCTCCTCGCCGCGGAGCGCCGCCGACGCGCGGGCCGCGGCCAGCCACGCCAGCGCCGCGCGCGGGCTCGCGCCCAGCGCGATGTCCGGCGTCGCCCGGGTCTTCCGCGTGATCTCCAGCAGGTATCCGACGACGGCCTCGGCGGCCACGATCTGCTCCAGCTCTTCGCGAGCCGCGGCGATCTCCGCCGGCGTCGTCACTCGTGCCACGCCGAGCCGCTCCAGGTCGTGGCCTCGATCCGGCCGCGGGCCGCGCAGCAGCAGCTCCTTCTCCTTCGCCTCCGCCGGATAGCCGACGCGTACGAGCAGCAGGAAGCGGTCGAGCTGCGCCTCGGGCAGCGGGTAGGTGCCCTCGTACTCCACCGGGTTGCGAGTCGCGATCACGAAGAACGCGGGCGGCAGCGCCAGGCGTTCGCCGTCGACGGTGACCTGTCGCTCCTCCATCGCCTCCAGGAACGCGGCCTGCGTCTTGGGCGGCGCGCGGTTGATCTCGTCGCCGAGCACCACGTCGGCGAAGACCGGACCCTTGCGAAGCACGAACCCGCGGCGGTGCTCGTCCCACACGTTCGTGCCGAGCACGTCGGACGGCATCAGATCCGGGGTGAACTGGATGCGGCGGAACTCGCCGCCGAGCGCGTGCACGAGCGCCTTCGCCATCAGGGTCTTGCCGGTTCCGGGCACGCCCTCGAGCAGCACGTGGCCGGACGCGAAAAGCCCGACGAGCAACTCCTCGACGGCTGCCTCCTGGCCGACGATCGCCTTACCGATCTCCGCGCGCAGCCGCCCGCCGATCTCGAAGATCCTTCCGGTCACGTCCGCTCCTCCCGGCGCCCGAGCGCCCGCGCCACCGCCGTTGCGAGCGTCACCAACTCTCTCTCCGCCGGCGCGCGAGCGGCGGGAGCCAGCGCGGCGTCCAGCTCCGCGGAGCGCGTGGCGCGCAAGCCGGCCAGCTCCCCGCGCGCGATCCGCTGCGCCGCCTCGGACAGCGCAGCCCACGCCGGACCGACGGCCTTCGCCCGCGCGTACAGCGCTCCGAGCGCGTCGACGTACTCCGTCGGCCGGCGGCGCCTCGACGCGCTCTCCTCCGCGCGCACGACGAGCGCGCGCCTCCAGCGCAGCACGGCGAGAGCGCCAGCGGCCAGCGCGGCCAGCGTGAAGAGTCCCGGCCGCCGCGCCGCGAGATACGCTCCGGCCGATCCGGCGACGCGGCCGCCGTGATCATACTCGTCGAACCAGATCTCGGTCCCGGGTGGGATCCAGTCCTCGACGAGGCTGGCGACGAGCTCGGCGTTGCTGGCCCGCGGCAAGCCCTCGTTGGTGAGCAGATCCGCCTCCGGAAAAACGACGAGCACTCCGTCGCCGTGGTAGATCTCGGCCACGAGCCCGGCGCCGTCCCGGGCGAAGAGGATGGAGTGCTCGCCGCGCTCGTCGCGGACGCGCGCTCCGCCCGCCACGGCGACCTCTTCCACGGGGTAGGCGAACAGCCCGCGCTCCTCGGGCCGCGCCTCGCGGTAGCGCCAGCGTTCGTCGCGGCCCGGGACGACGCGGTCGCCGCGCACCGTGGATGCCTCGGACATGTCGTACTCCAGCGTGACCCAGCGCTCGACGGCGGCGGAGAGCGCCGAGTCCGCGCCCGGAGCCAGGAACAGCACGCCGCCCCGCGCCACCCAGTCGAGCAGCGCCGATGCGCCGTCCGGAGTCACCGCCTGGGACGGCTCGAGCACGCAGAGCGCCTCGGGCTCCTCGAGCGCGCCGAGCGGCCTGCGCCACGAGCGGGTGGGGTAGCCGAGCTCGCGGAGCCAGAGCCACAGCGCCCGGGCACCGCGCGGCGCGGTGCTCGAAGCCGAGACGCGGTCGTCCACCGCCGGAGCGCCCTGCCGCTCGGCGATGAGCGCGTTGACGACTCCGCCACCCACGGCGAACACGAGGAAGAGCACGACGAGCGCGCGGCGGCTCACGATGGGTCGCCTTCGCCGAAGACGGCGGCGGCCGCCGCGGCCACCCGATCGGCTTCCGCGCTCCCGGCTTCGCGGCGGCCGTAGCGGACCCGCTCGAAGCACGGAAGCGCCGCGCGGATGGCCTCGGCCTCGCGGGGGCGGCCGGCCAGGTCCCGCACGTGCTCCCGATTCGTCCGGGAGGAATCGCGCAGCACGAGCCCCTGCTCCGCCAGCCGCGCGATCATCGCCCGGAAGAGCAGCACGACGGCCTCCGTGAACCGGCCTGCCCTCTTCGCCTCGAGCCCCGCGGTGCGGACGGCGGCGGCGGGCTCGGCCGCTTCGACCGCGGCTTCGTCGCGATCCATCCCGACGGCAGCCGCCCGATCCGACCGCCCCTCGGCCAGCAGCCGCCAGACGAGCAGACCGGCCAGCAATACGGCGACGGCGGTGACGAGCTGGCCGGCGACGGGCGGCAGATCGCCGATGGTCCCGCCGAGACGCGCCAGCAGCGCCTCGAGCCAATCGCCTACGTCTTCGCCCCCGCGCCGGAACTCCGGCCGCGCGAGCACTTCCTCCAGCAGCCGGCGCGGCCTCTCCGGGTCGGCGGCCGGGGCGCTCACGACGAGGCCGTCTCGAGACGTGAGAGCTGCGTGTCCAGATCCAGACCTTCCTTGCGCACACGCAGGTCCCAGTAGAAGTGCGTGTACAGCAGCGTGAAGAGCGGCGTCAGCAGGAGCCCGATGACGGTCGCCACGACGAAGCTCGCGCCGGTGAGCGCGTAGAAGCCGGTGCCGAGCTCGCCCTCCTCGTCCAGGAAGAGGGCGCCGACTTCCTGCAGCACGGTGGAGACGGTCCCGAGCCCCATGTTCACGACCAGCACCACGAGCGCCACGCCCGCGCCACGCCAGAAAGCGCCGCGCATCAGCTCGTCGCTGCGCGAGATGGCGCCCCACGAGCCCGCGCCCTCCAGGAACAGCGCGTGTCCAGCCAGCGCGAGCCGGATCGAGAGCCAGATCCCGGGCACGATGAGGAACAGCGTGCCCAGCACGACGAACACCATGTAGAAGATCCCGGCGCCCACGGCCGGCCAGAAGCGGGATCCCGACTGCATCCAGGCCTCGCGCAGGGTCAGCGACCTGCCGGCCAGGTCGTTCCCCGCCTGCAGCACGGCCGCGCCGAACCCCAGCACGAAGGCGGCCTGCCGGACCGCGAAGAAGACGCCGAGCAGCGCTATCCAGCCGAGGAACCCGCCCATCGCGGCCAGGTCCGGTTCCGCCGCTTCGCCGAGCGTGGCGACGAACAGCAGGAACGACGCGAACATGGCGATGCCGACGACGTCGAGCGCGGCCATCGGCAGGAACGGGAGCAGGAAGGGGAGGAACCGGGCACGGTAATGACGCACCGCCGCGTCCAGGAGCTCGGACAAGGACCTCGGGCGAAGATGTCCCGACGGCACTCCCACGCGGCCCTCCTTGGCCGGTACTCGCCTGCCGCGCGCCCGCTACGGCGCTCCCGCCGAGACGCTCTCGCTCAGCGCGTCCGGCCGCCCCTTCTCCGGCAGCCATGCGATGAACGGTCCCATGGCCAGGATGCCGATGCGGCCGTCCGTGAACGCGCGCACCGCGTCGTCCGGCGAGCACACGATGGGCTCCTCGTGCATGTTGTAGCTCGTGTTGATGAGCGTGGCCACCCCTGTCCTGCGCAGGAAGGCCGACAGGATGCGGTGGAAGCCGGGGTTGGACTTCGGGGTGACGAGCTGCGGCCGCGCCGTCCCATCCACGTGCACGGCGGCCGGGTTCTCCCGGATCATCTTCTCGGTGCAGTCGAACGTGATCGTCATGAACTGCGCCGCGTACTCCGCGCCGTCGATGTTCTTGTAGTTCTCGTGGCGGTGTTCCCACATCGTCGCCGGGGCGAAGGGCATGAACTCGGTCCGGCCCAGCTGCTTGTTGAGCCACGAGTTCACCGAGGGATCCGCCGCGCGGTACAGCACGGTGCGGTTGCCCAGCGCGCGCGGCCCGTACTCCATGCGGCCGTCGAACCGCGCCACGACCTGGTTCGCCGCGGCCAGATCCGCGATGCGCTCGTCCACGTCGTCGAAGCGCTCGAAGGGCAGCCCGGCCCGCTCGATCGCCCCGCGCATGTCGGCTTCGGAGTAGTCCGGCCCCAGGAAGACGTCGTCGAGCACGTACGGCTCCATCCCGTTCTCCTCCTCGAGGAGGAACGCGGCGCCCGTGCCGAGACCGCCGTCGCCCATGCCGGGGTGGATGAAGATGCGCTCGACGCCATCCACCTCGAAGATGCGCTGGTTGAGCTTCACGTTGGAGACGACTCCGCCGGAGAGGACTACGTTCTTGATGCCGGTGCGGTCCACCCAGTGCTTCACGACCTTCGCTACCGCCCGCTCCATGGCGGTCTGGTGCGCCGCGGCTATGTCCTGCTTGGTGAAGCGCAGGGACAGGAGCCGCGGGAAGAACGCGTTCAGCGTGCTGCGCAGGTCGACTTCGCCGGGGCGAACGTCGAGACGCGCCTCGAGCACGCCCAGCAGGATCTCGGGGTCCCCGTACGCGGCGAGCCCGAGGATCTTCCCTTCGTGCCGGTTGGGCTTGAAGCCGAGCGCGGAGGTGAGTTGCTCGTAGTACGCGCCGAAGGAGTGCGGGTACGGCGTGCGGTGCAGCATCTCGATCTTGCGCCCGCGCCGGCCGACCGCCACCGCACCGGTCATGCCGCTGCCGTACGCGTCGATCGTGATGCACAGCGCCTCGTCGAATCCCGACGTGTAGAACGCGTTCGCCGCGTGTGCCGGATGGTGCTCGACGCGGACGAGCTTCGCCAGGAGGCCGCGCTGCTCGAGCTCGGTCTCCAGCTCGCGGGACCACTGGCGATGCTCACGGGCAGCGTCATAGGCCCACTTCCAGTAGCGGACGAGGTGCGTCAGCACGTCGACGAGCGCGTTCGACGAGGTCAGCTGATAGAGGAGGCGGCGCGTCGCGCCCTTCTCCATGTAGTCCTGGTACCCGTCGAAGCGCACCGGCTGGCCGGTCGACGGCACGCGGCCGGACCCGCCGATCCGGCCGAGCAACCTGTGGCACTCCCACGGCGCCGTTCCGGTGAGGCGGGAGAGCTCGTGGCTGAACCCCCGCCAGATGAGCCGCGCCTCTTCGTCGCCGTCCCAGAAGGGGTAGGCCACGCGGTCCACGTCCTTGGCGGTGACGCCCGCGCGGCGCAGCAGCTCGTCGAGCGCGAGCTTGGGGAAGCCGCTCTGCAGCTTCACGCGGGTCAGCCGCTCCTCGGCGATGGCCCAGGTGATCTTCCCGTCCACGTGCAGCGAGACGGTGGAGTCCTTGTCCAGCGGCGAGATGCCCAGGATCAGCATGCGCCCGCTCCCGCACCGGCGACGCCGGCCGGCGGCCGCGGCACTTCTCGCAGGGTCCGCGGAACCGCGGCGTGGCGCTCCCGGACCGTCTCCAGCGTACGCTCCATCCGCCCGAGGAACGCGCTCACGTCGCCCGCCGTCTTGAAGTACGGGCTGCCGCCCGGCATCAGCTCGCTGGAGTGCAGCATCATGTTGAGCACGTCGCCGCCGCGCTCGGCCACGAGATCCGCGGCCTGCACCATCTCGTCCGCGGTCTGGAACGCGGGATAGAACCAGATCATGCGGCCGAGCCCGAGCTTGCCGGCCACGGCCGAGGCGAAGCTCGCCGGGCCGTACCCGGCGAGGAAGCGCTCCGCCGCGCGCGGGAGTGGCCGGCTCCGCACCACGGTGACGGGGATCTCGAAGAGCGGGCCGGCGCCGGCTCGGCAGGGATCACCCGGATCCTGGGTGTACGTGTGCATCGTCGCCTCGCGGTAGTCCGGGCCGCCTTCGCCACCGGGCAGTCCCGCTGTTCTTCTCCAGGAGACGCCCGGCGTGACCGAGGAGTCCACCTCGTAGCCGAGATCCGAGAGGCAGCGCATCGTCGCGGCGTTCGCCCCGAAGCGTCCCCCGCGAAAGCTGACCGGCCGACTTCCCACGCGCTCCACGATCGTCTCCGTCAGGTTCGCGAGCTTCCTTCGCTGCGCGTCCTCGGGAAGCTCGTTCAGGAAGAGCTGCGCGCCTTCCGGCTCGGCGACCGGCGGCGTGTTCCAAGCGTGGCAGTGCGCGCCGATCTCCGCCCCGCGGGAATCCCGGTACCGGCGGAGGATCTCGGCCGACCGGGGATCGGACGCGACGCTGTGCGTGACGAGGTAGGTCGCGCGCGCGCCGACCCGCGAGAGCGCGTCCTCGAACGGCCCGAGATGCGCGACGTTCTCGGACGAGGGCTGCCGCCGGAAGACCCACTCGTCGTCGCCCTCGGTGTCCACGGTGACGAGCAGACTGAGCTCCTGGGACAGGGGACACCTCGGGGCCGGAGTGCGGCCGACGACCATACCACGGCTTCCCCGGGTTTCGGCGGCCGGCTCCGGGCGGATTAGCCCGGCCTGCGCTACATTCCGTCCGGCTCGGGGTCGTCCCGGCGGGCTCGGGCGGAGCCCCGACCGCGAGGAGCCGACGCGTGCATTCGATCGACCACCGCACTCCCGCGACGACCGAAGTCGTGGTCTCCCGCTCCCGCGCGCTACCGCCCGGGCCGGTGGCCTCGACCGCGGCCAGCGACGAGCGCGTCGCCAGCCACCTCGTCGCGCGGGCGGCGCGCCGCCTCGAGATCGTGTGCATCGCCGCGACCGTCTCCCTGCTCGTGCTGTGGCTCGGCGTCGTAGCCGCGCTCGGCAAGCTCGGCGAGGAGCTGGCCTCGCCGCACCAGTGGGTCCCGCCCGTGTCGGCCATCGCCGCGTCGCTGGCCGTGCTCGCGCTGGCGCGGAGCGGACGGCTGGCCGCGAAGACGCTCGTGCGAGTGGGGCTCGTGTACGAGGTCGCTGTCTCCTTCGCCATCGCGTGCGGCTCGTACCTGGGCGCGTTCGAGGGCGTCACCGCCGGCGATCTGACCGCGGACCGCGCCGGCGTCACCTACGTCGTGCCGTGGACGTTGTTCTTCACCGTGCTGGTGCCGGCCCGCCCGCGCGAGGCCCTGCTCGCGCTGATCGCCTCGGGAACCGCCGTGCCGATCGTGTACCTCTTCGAGGTGAGGGCCGGCGCCGCGCCCGCCCTCGCCGCGGCGGACTTCTTCCTGATCTTCGTCCTGCCGTACCTGGCCAACACAGTGTTCGCCTACATCGCCGCGCGGCTGGTGCATCAGCTCGGAGTAGAGGTGCGGCGGGCAACCGACCTCGGCAGCTACCAGCTCGACACGCTGCTCGGCCGTGGCGGCATGGGCGAGGTGTGGCGCGCGTCGCACCGCACACTGGCGCGGCCGGCCGCCATCAAGCTGATCCGCCAGGACGCGGTGGCGCGGGACGAGACGCGCGTCGACGTGGCGGTGGCTCGCTTCGAGCGGGAAGCGCAGATCATCGCGAGCCTGCAGTCCCCGAACACGGTGCAGCTCTACGACTTCGGCACGACCGAGGACGGGACGCTCTTCTACGTGATGGAGCTGCTGGACGGTGTGGACCTCGACGGTCTCGTGCGGCGGTTCGGGCCGATGCCGGCCGAGCGCGTCGTGCACGTCGTCCGCCAGGTCTGCGCCTCGCTGGCCGAGGCGCACCGCCGCGGCATCGTGCACCGGGACGTCAAGCCGGCGAACATCTACCTGTGCCGGCGCGGCATCGAGCACGACGTGGTCAAGGTGCTGGACTTCGGATTGGTCAAGCAGGTGACCGTCGACGGCGCGGCGGCGGATGCCTCCCTCACCCATGCCGACGCGCTCGTCGGGACGCCGCAGTACATGGCGCCGGAGATGGCGACGAGGGACTTCGCCGTGGACGGGCGCGCTGACCTCTACGCGCTCGGCTGCGTTGCGTTCTGGCTCCTCACCGGGCGGCGCGTGTTCGAGGCGGAGACGGTGACGGCGGCGATCCTCGCGCACGTGCAGCGCGTGCCGGCGCCGCCGAGCGCCGCGACCGAGCTGCCGGTGCCGGAGGCGCTGGACCGCGTGGTGCTGGACTGCCTGGCGAAGAGTCCGGCGGCGCGGCCGCAATCTCCGGAGCTGCTGGCGGCGCGGCTCGATGCGGTGCCGCTGACGCGGGCGTGGACCGAGGCCGACGCGGCGCGGTGGTGGGACGCGCACCGGCCGTCTGCGACCGCGGCGGCCGGGTAGTCACGCCGCGCCTCGTCTCAGCTCCCCGCGAAGAACCGCGGCGCCCGCCCCCCGTACCGTGATCGCAGCTTCGCCCACTCCTGAGGCGCCACGCGTACGCGCACGCGGATGCCGTCCTTCGACTGGCGCTCCTCCAGGATCTCCGCCACGGCGCGGAGCCGCGCGAGGATCTCGCCTTCGCCGGCCGGGAGTACACCGGCCTGCTCCACCCAGCCACGCCGGTGATGCCGGCGGACTGCCTCGCCCAGCTCCTCGATTCCCGTGCCGTCGAGCGCGCTGGTGACGATCGTGTCCGGCTCTCGCGCGTGGCGCCGGCGCAGGCCGGCCAGCGTCTCCTCGTCCAGGCCGTCGCACTTGTTGAGCACCGCGATCTGCGGCACGTCCTTCGCCCCGATCTCGGCGAGCACCCGGTCCACGGCGGCGCGATGCGCGTCGGCCTGCGCCGAGGTCACGTCGATCACGTGCAGCAGGAGGTCCGCGGACGACGCCTCGGAGAGCGTCGCGCGGAAGGACTCGACCAGGCTGTGCGGGAGCCGCCGGATGAACCCGACGGTGTCGGTGAGCGTCGCGTGATAGCCCGGGCCGAGATCGAGGACGCGTGTCGTCGCGTCCAGCGTCTCGAAGAGACGGTCCCGCGCCTCGACGCCCGCGCCGGTGAAGCAGTTCATCAGGCTGCTCTTCCCCGTGTTGGTGTAGCCGACGAGGCAGACGCGGAAGAGTCCGGGGTGCAGTCGTCGCTGCACTTCGAGCCGTTCGCTCGTCTCCGTGAGCTTCCGGCGAAGGCGCGTGAGCCGTTCCCGGATGCGCCGGCGGTCCACCTCGAGCTGGCTCTCGCCCGGGCCGCGCGTGCCGATGCCGCCGCCGAGGCGGGAGAGGTGCTCCCAGAGGCGCGTCAGGCGCGGCAGCAGGTACTCGAGCTGCGCCACTTCCACCTGCAGCTTGGCCTGCGGCGTGCGCGCGCGCGCCGCGAAGATGTCCAGGATCAGCTCGGTACGGTCCAGCACCTTGAGCTCGCTGATCTCCTCGAGATTGCGCGCCTGTGCCGGGGAGAGGTCGTGGTCGACCAGCACGAGGTTCGCGCCGAGCTTCGCCGCCTCTTCCTTCAGCTCGGCGGCCTTCCCCTTGCCGATGAACGTGCGCCCGTCGACGCGGGCCTTGCTCTGCAGCACCTTCAGCACGACGCGCGCGCCGCTCGCCCGGGCGAGCGCGGCGAGTTCGTCCAGGCTCTCCTCGCACTCGGCGCGCGTCATCGCCGGCAGGCGCAGACCGACGCAGATCGCCACCTCGGGACCGGCGCCCTGGCGCTTCTTTCCGCGGCGCTCGTGGCGGGCCGCGGCGTGCTCGGTGGAGCGGGTGCGCCGGCTCAGCCTTCGCCCCCGTTCCGCGGCAGCTCCGAGGTGAGCGCGAAGGACAGGCCCTCCAGCTCGATCGCGAGGTTCACGTTGCGCACCGAGACGCCGTCGGGCACGTCCAGCGTCGTCGGGGCGAAGTTGAGGATGCCGCGCACACCGGCGGCGACGAGCTGCGCGGCGGCCTGCTGCGCGGCCGAAGCGGGCGTGGCGATCACCCCGATGGTCACGCCTTCGCGGCGCACGAACTCGCCGAGCTCGCCGACGGCCTGCACGCGCGTCTCGCCGACGCGGGAACCGACGCGCGCGGGATCGCTGTCGAAGGCGCCGACGATGTCGAAACCCTGCGAGCGGAACTCGGGGTACGCGGCCAGCGCGGACCCCAGCCGCCCCGCACCGACGACGACCGTGCGCCAGGAGCGGTCCAGCCCCAGGATGCGGGAGAGGGCCAACTCCAGCGCGCGGACGTCGTACCCGCGGCCGCGCACGCCGAAGTTGCCGAACACGGACAGATCCTTCCGCACCTGCGCGGAGGTCAGCCCTCCGAGCTCCGCCAGGCGGTCGGAGGACACCGTGTCCGCGCCGACGGCGCGGATGTCCTTCAGGATCCGCAAGTAGAAGGACAGGCGCCGGACGGTGGAGTCCGAGACCTTCCGGGCGCTTGACATGGAGTGGATCATCCTCGAACGATGGTCGATCGACGGCGGACGCTATCAAACCCCCGGAAGCGCTGTCAACGCGGGGGCGTGCCGCCGTCCCGAGCGGGACGACGCCGGAGGTGGGCCGCGGATGCGCGCAAAGAAGAGTCTCGGCGCGGTCCTCGCGGCGCTGGCGGCCTCGGCTTCCCTTCCGGGCGGCGCCGCCGCCCTCACGCGCCACGTCCCGGGCGAGTTCGCGACGATCGGGGAGGCCTTAGCCGCGGCGGACTCCGGCGACGTCATTCTGGTCGAGCCGGGAAGCTACGCGGAATCGATCGTGCTGGCCGAGGGCCGCGGGGACGGAGTGACCGTACAGTCGTCGGGCGGCGCGGAGGTCACCACGATCAGCTACCCCGAGGGCGAAAGGCCCGACCCGAACGAGTCCGTCGTGACGTTCCAGCGCTGCTCGGACGCCACGCGCTTCGAGGGCTTCACCGTCGACGGCCGCGACGTCGCCCGGCGAGGCGTCCTGGTCAACTCCAACGCGAAGCCGGTGCTCACGAACCTCGTCATCCGAGGCTGCGAGTACGGCGTCTCGTCGCACCGCGGTTCGAGGCCGATCGTGGAATCGGTGCGCGTGCTGGAATCCCGCACCGCGGGGCTGTTCGTGCAGGACGCGTCCGCGGAAGTTCGCGGCGCGGAGCTCACCGATGGCGCGAAGTTCGGCGTCTACGTGGACGGCACGCAGGACACGCTCCGCCTGCGGGATCTCGCCGTGGCGCGCAACGCGGTGGGCCTGCAGGTCCTGGCCGGCGACGTCCTCGTCGACGGCGGAGCCTTCTCCGCCAACAGCCAAGCCGGGATGATCTTCCGGGGCGTGTCCCCGGAAGTGCGAGGCGCGGTCATCGAGAGCCAGCCTCAGGTCGGCATCGTGCTGGAGCGATGCGGCGGCGGCGTCTTCGCGTGCACGATCCGCGGGAACCGCTTCGGACTCGTCGCGGCCATCGACGGGGCGCCGGCCGTTCGCGGGTGCACGTTCCAGGACAACTCCGCGTACCACCTCGGGGCCGAGGGCGACGCCGCGCCGCTCGTCGGCGGGAGCCTGGAGGGGGCGACCCGCTTCCTGGGAACGCCGGGGACTGCGGCGATCCGTTCCTCCTCCTCCGCGGCCGTCGACGCGACGCACAACGACTGGGGCACGGCTTGCCCCGACGCGGCGTGGTTCCGCCGCGACGGCGCGGGGGAGCTCCTCACGTCGCCCTGGACCTACGGGGATCCGCCCGCGGTTGTGGCGACTTGTGAAGACGCCGGCGGGGAAGCGGCGACGACGCCCGAGTGATCACCGCCGGACCTCGCGGAGCTGCCGCCCCCCAGACGGCGTGAGCCGCCGCCGCTCACGAGTCGAAGATGTAGACCTTCCAGCGGCCGTTGCGCTCCGCGAAGACCGTCGCCTCGTCGATCTCCACGAGGTCGCCCTCAGCGGTCGCCGCCTCGATCACCACGCCGTGGTACAGATTGAAGTTGCGGTACCGCGCGACGCCCTCGCGGTAGCGGAGTCCCTGCAGGTGAAGCCGCCGCCCGCTGAGTCCGTCGAGCATCTCCAGGACGCCGTCGCGGCAGTGGCCGTTGTGGAAGAGCCACGCGTCCGCGGCCGTGGCGTTCGTGATCGGCCGGCTCTGCGGGAACTCCGGCCAGAAGAACCGCTCGAACTCCGCCCGGTCGATGCGAAGCTCCTCGAACATGTCGAGCGACTCCCGTTCGATCGCGTCGAGAAGAGCCTCCGCCAGCGCCTCCGGCGTGTCGAAGGAGCGCGCCAGCTCGCCTTCGATCACCGGGACGAGCCGCCGGCCGCGCGTCACCGCGTCGGCCTCGGGATCATCGGGACGGAGCGATGGGTCCGCTTCGAACTGCGCCTCCAGCACCGACTCGCCGAGCGGCCGTCCGAGCCGCATCGTCGGGAGGCTCACGCGGGTCAGCAGCTCCGCGGGATGGAGATCCTCGCTGTCGGCCGGAAGAGCCATGGCGAGCGGCTCCGGTGGCGGCGGGGTCGGGCTCGGTGCCCGCGGGGTCGGGCTCGCTGCCTGCGGCGCCGGCTCCGCCGCAGTGGCCGCCGCTTCGAGTCCCGCCGATGCGACGGCCGACGCCGACGCCGGTAGCTCCGGCTCCGGCTCCCGGGTGCTCGCGTCGGCGCGCGGCTCCCCGCCGCCGCACGCGGCGAGGAGCGTCGACGCGGCGGCGAGAAGGACGCCCGCGGCCCTCGCCCTCACGAACCGTACCCGATGCTGAGGGAGAACGATCTGCCGGTCTCGGTCCGGTGCTGTGTGAAGGTCACTCCGCTCTCCAGCTCCTGCGTGTGCTTCTCGTCCTCGTCCAGCAGGTTCTCCGCGGAGGCCTTGAGGCGAACCGGGCCGAGCCGCCGCCCGACCGCGAGGTCGACGGTCCGCCGAGGCTCCTCGTAGATGTCCGGCGTGGTGCGCAGCCCGACGGCGTGCAGGCGTCGGCCGAACACGTTGTACGTCATGGACGCCGACGTGACCGCGCCCTGCGTCTCGAAGAAGAGTCCCGCATTGAACACGTACGGCGGCTGTCCCTGGAGCGGCCGCTCCCTCGCGTCGAGGCCCGCGCCGGACTCGTCCTGGATCTTCGCCTCGGACTTCACCAGCGTGACGTTCGTGTTCAGGCCGAAGTTCCTCAGCCGATCGGTGAGCCGTCCGAGCCCGACGCGCGCTTCCGCCTCGGCCCCGTACAGGAACGCCTCGTCCGCGTTCACCGGCATCAGCGCGGGGTTGCCGGCGACCGACTGCAAGGACAGCTCGATCGGGTTCGTCAGATCCTTGTAGAAGCCGCTCAAGGCGAGGATCTCGCCCGCGCCGGGATACCACTCGGCACGGAGGTCGTAGTTGTCGAGCACGGTCCGGTCGAGGTCGGGGTTGCCGATGAGAGCGAAGCCCGAGGCGAAGTCGGGCAGCGAGAAGGGCGTGAGCTCACGCACGTCCGGCCGGGCGAGCGTCCTGCTGTAGGCCCCGCGCAGATTGACCTCGTCGGTGAGCGCGAAGGTGAGGTTCGCCGAGGGCAGCACGTCCCGGTCGTCGAGACTGGCCACGACCGGCGGCGCGTCGGGCAGGAAGGGATCCCTCGTGACCACCTCGAAGTCCGACGTCTCCACGCGCGCTCCGCCGACGAAGCGCAGCCTGCGCGTGAGCGGCGCGTCCACCATCGCGTACTCGGCGTGCAGGTCGTGGTGCGCGGCGTACTTGTCGGTGGCCTGGGTCAGCTCGTCGAGGACGAACTGATTGCGTCCCGCGCCGATGTTCTCGTCGACGAGGAGCTCCTCGGGGGATTGCGACAGGTCCGGCGGCGTGCTCCCGGTGTTGACGAAGGCGAATCGTCGCGTCGCCGAGCCTCGGTCCTTGTTCTTGTGCAGCGCCCCGAACTTGACCTTCGCCTCGCGGCCGCCCCAGACCGCGACGGGGGTCTCGACGTCGAGCTGCAGGCCGCGGTCGTACTCGTCCATCGCCGTGAAGAGTCGCGTGAAGCCGAGGGACTTGGATCGGCGGGTGAGCTCCCAGCTCTCCACCGTCTCGCTCGTCACCGGGTCGGCTCGTTCGACGAGTTCGTAGAGGTACTCCCGGCGGTCCGGTTCGTTGCGCTCCGACCAGGAGTACGTGCCTCGCCAATCGATTCGTGTGTCCCCGAGGAAGCGCAGGTCGTGCGTCATCCCAGCGGAACCGACGAAGACCCCGCGCTCCACGTACTGCAGCCGCGTCACTCGCGCATCGCGACCGGTATCGGTGTTCACGCCCTCGTACTGGCGGACCAGGTCCTCCATGCTGCGGTTGTACATGGCGCTGGCGTTCAGGGTGTGCTGGTCGTTCACGCGATAGCTCGTGTTCATCAGCCCCCCCCACAAGGTTGACGCCTCGGAGTCCTGGCCGGTGTAGTCGTATCGCGCTGACAGCGTGGAGTCGGACGTCTGCGCCTCGAAGAGGCGCTCTTCGAAG
>JBQTGV010000018.1:0-5310 GCA_052390515.1 Candidatus Eiseniibacteriota bacterium
TCGGCTCGGGTTCATGGCAGCCCCCGACGTGACGAAGTGCGCTTGGCGCACCCCGGCTCCTTCGAGCCCCGGCCGACTGGTCGCCCAGATGCCGCCCGGCCGGTGCGGTAAGGGCTCCGACGGGGGATGGGTCGGGTGTCGCCCTGCCCTCTGACCGCCACCTCGAATGGATGGAGTCTACGCCCGTGGGTCAGTCCACTTCAAGGGGCGGAACCCGGTGCGAATTCGCCACGCCGACCCGCGGACGTCAGTCCGCGCGCTCCCGCCTCCGCCGGATGTCCTCGCGGATGCGCTCGAGGTGCGCCTGATCACGGATCGTGGCGACGTGCGGCCTCGACACCGTCACCGGCGAGAGGCTCGGGTGCACGTCCAGCTCGACGACGAGATGGCCACCCTCGCTCCGCGCCTCCCAGTGCAGCCGGAGCCGGCGCTTCCCTTCGCGCACGACGTCCTGCCCCGAAGCGTTGCGCAGCTCGCGGTAGTCCTTGCCGAGCAGGAGCCGCTCCAGCTCGCGGCGAGCGATGCGGTCGGTGACGTCCAGATCGATGAACGACTGCGAGAGGAACGGCAGGTAGAGCACCGCGAAGAACAGGATGCCGAAGCCCGGCGCCGGCAAGGCGCCGCCGCCGACCACTTCCGCGTAAGCGCCGAGCAGTCCGAGCAGCACGAGCACGCCGTACACCGGCCGCCCGGCGGCGTGCCGGCCGACCTGGAAGTCCACGTCGAGCGCAGCGAGCGAGGCGCCGGCGGCGAGGGCGATGCAGTCGATCCACAGGAACTCGACCATGGCTGTCGTCAGATCGGTCGCGGCGTGGCGGCGGATGAGGCCGGAAGCTACTCCACGAAGTCGGAGATGGCCGGCGCCTGCCCCGGCCCGTAGCCCTGCGCGTCGATGCGGAAGGAGAACATCTCGTACTCGGAGCTGCCCAGCGCGTGGCCGCGGATGACCTCCCGCACGCGCCAGTAGAGCGGCGAGCCGGCGGCCTGTCCCTCGTAGATCTCGAGCGGCACCGCGAGCTCGCTCTTGCCCTCGAGCGGCGCGGAGGTCCACAGGATCTCGAAGTTCGGCTTGTAGATCATGACCTGCGCGAGGGCGTCCTCGACCCCCGGCGTCCAGCGGAACGCCGTGGGCGGCGTCGGAACGTCGCCCTCGGGCTCGATGGTCTCGGGCAGCCGGATCTCGTCGAGCTCGATGGCCTCCGGCCCGCGGAACGTCCCGACTCCGCCGCCGAACACCACGAGCAGCGCCGCGGTGATCAGCACGACGGCGGTCCAGGGTGACGAGGCGACCGTCGCCTTCGCGTCCGGGTGCTCCGCGTCCGGGGTCGTCGCGGCCGGCGTCTTCGCGTCCATCGTTCCTCCGTTCCCGCCTGCGAGCCTAGGGCATCCCCGCGCGCGGTTCAACCGGCACGTTGCGCACCCGCTCGGCGAGCGTGAGGAAGGCGCGCGCCGCGGGCGAAGCGTGTCGTCGGCCGTCGCGGACCACGGCGAGGACGCGCTGCAGGCGGATGCCGCGCACCGCGGGCGCCACCAGCGTGCCCGCTCTCACCTCCGCCGCCACCGACCGCGCAGGCAGCACGCTCGCTCCGAGACCGACTTCCACGAGCTTCTTGATCGCCTCCGGACTGGAGATCTCCATGGCCACGCGCGGCTCGAGCCCGGCGTGGGCGAAGACCTGCGCGACGGCGCGGCGCGTGATGGAGTCCTCCTTGAACGTGATCAGCGGCGTCCGGGCCAGCTCGGCGAGGTCGACGCGGCGGCGCGCAGCCAGCGGATGGCGGGCGGAGACGATGAACTGCAAGTCCTCGCGGTGCAGCGGCTCGGCGATGTACCCGGGTCCGGGCAGGACCGCGCGGCGCTCCCCCACCTCGAAGGACACGATGGCGATCTCCACCGCCCGGTCGGCGAGCTGGCGAAGCAGGGACTCGGTGCCCTCCACGCGGACGGACAGCTCGACCTCGGGGTGCTTCCGGCGGAAGGCGCGGTAGACCTTGGGGAGCACGTAGATGCTCGCCGCGTCGGTGGTGCCGAGCTCGAGCCTCCCTCTCACCGCCCCGCGTGAGCGGTCCAGCAGCCCACGGAGATCGTCGAAGTCGTCCACCAGACGCCGCGCCGGCTCGAGGAAGAGCCGCCCCTCGGCGGTCAGGGTCACCCGCCGCGCCACGCGGTCGAAGAGGCGCATGCCCAGCTCGCCCTCCAGCACGGCGATGCTCTGGGAGACGGCCGGCTGGCTCACCCCCTGGCTTCGGGCGGCGGCGCGGAAGGAGGCGGTCCCGGCCACGGCCAGGAAGTAGCGCAGGGCGCGGACGTCCATGCGGCAAAGATAACGATTCCTTATGCCTTGAACAACTAGGATCGATTGGACGAATCCACCGGCCGGCCGTAGCGTCCCCCCGGCACCTTCCCGGAACCGAGGAGATGGCATCATGTCGGACCGTATCCGCCCCGCGCAGGGCAAGCTTGGCGTCCTCCTCCCCGGCCTCGGGGCGGTCGCCACGACGTTCATCGCCGGGGTGGAGGCGGTGAGGGCCGGGCTCGGCAAGCCCATCGGCTCGGTCACCCAGATGGGCACCATTCGCCTCGGCCTCCGCACCGACAACCGCGCGCCGCTGATCAAGGAGTTCGTCCCGCTGGCCGGGCTCGACGACCTCGTGTTCGCCGGCTGGGACCCCTTCGACGAGGACTGCTACTCCGCGGCGCGGCGCTCCGGCGTTCTGGAGCGCGACCTGCTCGACGCGCTTCGCCCCAAGCTCGAGAGCATTCGCCCGTGGCCAGCCGTCTTCGACCGACGCTACGTGAAGAAGCTCGACGGCACGCACGTGAAGAAAGGCGATTCCTGGATGGAGAAGGCCAGGATGCTGATCGACGACATCCAGCGCTTCAAGAAGGCGAACGGCCTGGACCGCGCGGTGATGATCTGGTGCGGCTCCACCGAGATCTTCCTCGAGACGAAGCCGGTACACGAGACGGTCGAGGCATTCGAGCTGGGGCTGTTGGAGAACGATCCGGACATCGCGCCGAGCATGGTCTACGCGTACGCGGCCATCAAAACGGGGACGCCATTCGCCAACGGCGCGCCCAACCTGACCTGCGACATCCCGGCGCTCGTGGAGCTGGCCAAGCGCGAGGGAGTGCCCGTCTGCGGCAAGGACTTCAAGACCGGCCAGACGCTGATCAAGACGATCCTGGCGCCGGGCTTCCGCGCCCGCTTGCTCGGGCTCAACGGCTGGTTCTCGACGAACATCCTCGGCAACCGCGACGGCGAGGTGCTGGACGACCCGGAGAGCTTCAAGACGAAGGAGGAGTCCAAGCTCGGCGTGCTCGAGCACATCCTCCAGCCGCACCAGCACCCCGACCTCTACGGCAACATCCACCACAAGGTGCGCATCAACTACTACCCGCCGCGCGGCGACAACAAGGAAGGCTGGGACAACATCGACATCTTCGGGTGGCTCGGCTACCCGATGCAGATCAAGGTCGACTTCCTCTGCCGGGACTCGATCCTGGCGGCGCCGATCGTGCTGGACCTGGCGCTGTTCCTGGATCTCGCGCAGCGCGCGGGCATGAAGGGCATCCAGGAGTGGCTGTCGTTCTACTTCAAGAGCCCGCAGACCGCGCCCGGCCTCTATCCCGAGCACAACCTCTTCATCCAGCAGATGAAGCTCAAGAACACGTTGCGGCACCTGAAGGGCGAGGAGCTGATCACCCACCTGGGGCTGGAGTACTACGAGTAGGCGTGCCGGCGCCGAGGATCGCCCGCTCTGCGAGCGCGTCACGGACGAACTGGGCAAGCACGCGGTTGCCCTCGTCGTTGTAGTGGCCGCCCGGGCGGAAGAGCTCTTCGCGGTCCCGCGCTCCGATATGGGCGACGAGCGCCGGTCCGAAGTGCAGCACCGGGAGCCGGGCCGCGTCGAGCGCATCGAGCAGCGGCTGGTAGACCCACGCGCCCGTCCGCGCATGCCACGCGACATCGTCCCGCGTCGGGAAGACGATCACGAGCGGCGTTCTGTCGCGCGCCCGTGCGTCCTCGACGAAGCGCTGCAGGATGGCGGCTGTGATGCGGAGGCCATGCAGCGGGTGATCCGGCGTGTAGAACTCGGCGTGCTCCGGCCGGCGCGCCAGGAGCGCGCGGACGCGAAAGTCCCGCGAGCTGCGCACCAGCGACCACGTGAAGGGAAACTCCGCGCGCACGACGCCGGCCGGGCCGCCCGGCTCGAAGCTCTCGTACGCGACGGCGAAGGGCGGTGAGCGGAGGCCGACGGAGCGAAGGTACTCCGCCTCGTCGAGGTCGGGAATCGGCAGCAGGCGGAGCCCACTTGCCGCGTCGAGCACGAAGCGCGGCTTCAAGGCGTACTGCAGCTCGGCCGTGAGCAGGTCCCGGTCGCGGGTCAGGTTGCGCAGGATGTTCTCGGAGAGGTGTCCGAGCACGACGACGGGCGCGTCGTCGCTCGCGTTCTCGCGGAAGCGGAGGTACGCCTGATCGGTGCCGTAGCCGCCCACGGCATAATTCGCCACGCGGCATCCGAGCAGCCCGGAGAGCACGTTGCCCCAGGCGTGCTCGTCGTCCACTTCGCCCCCGAGCGTGAACGAGTCCCCGTACAGGGCTGCGCACTCCGGCAGCGCCGGATCGGGGAAGGCCGGCACCCAGCGGGAGCCGGACGCATCGCGCTTCTCCCCGCCGAACTCCGCCGGGGAGGGCCAGCCGAGGAGAGGATCCCGCTGCTCGCGGACCTGGGCGAAGGTCAGGTCGCCGTGGCGCGGGAGGCGCTTCGGGACTCGATGCACCAGGTACCTGGACTGCAGGAGGAGGAGCCCTCCCCAGGACGCGCCCTCGAGCACCGCCGCGAGGCAGGCGAACAGCACGAGGTGAAAGAGCAGCCGCTTCGCGCGCGTCACCCGGTCTCCGGCCCTCCCGTCGCGCAGGATAGCACCTCGCGCTGGTCGCGCGCGGGCTCCGACGATAAGCTCCGCGCGTGAGCAAGGGCCGATCGAGCGATCACCTCCACGGGCTGGCGGCCGCGCTCCTGGCCTTCGCCGTGTTTGCCGGAATCCTCTCTCACGAGCTCGTCTGGGACGATCCCGCGCTGCTCGAGTCCGCCCGCGGCGCGGTGCGCTCCGGCGGTCTCGGCGCACTGCTCCGCGCCGAGTTCGTCCTCGATCCGCTCTCGGGAGAGTCGACCGGCTACTACCGGCCGGTCGTGCTCGGGAGCGGATCGAGGACGAACTCGGCGCGGAGCCGTGCGCCGAGACCGCCGGAGCGCACCGCGCCGCGGGCGGACTCGAGCAGCGCGGGATCGTCCCAGACGAGCT